>NZ_JBNNUW010000024.1:0-84281 GCF_050280125.1 Lysinibacillus sp. NPDC093692 | reverse complement strand
GAATTTAAGAAAGTTACATCATGTTTTCAAATGATGTAATACACCAAAAATAAAGCAGTAAATGCTGATAGATTAATATACTATATAATATCCATAATAATCATATCCACCTTATCAGAATCCAATTTGGACAGTGCATCCACACCGTCCGTAGCTTCAATTACTTCTAAACCTTCATTTTGTAAAAATATCTTTACTAATTCTCGAATATGGGCGTCATCATCTACAACTAATAATTTTGTCATGCTAACAAATCCCTTCATTATTCCTCTTTAATACGTAATTGTTGTTTGGCAAACTCTCGGTACATATTATGCGTCTCAAATAAAGTCTCATGTGTGCCACTGCCTGTAATATGTCCTTTCTCTACAAAAAGAATTTGGTCTGCATCTACTACTGTTGAAAGGCGGTGTGCAATGACGAGCGTTGTTCTACCTTGCATTAAATTATCCAATGCTTTTTGAACATAGATTTCCGAGTTACTATCTAGACTAGATGTTGCCTCATCTAGCATTAATATTTGAGGGTCGCGTAAAAGTGCCCTAGCGATCGAAATTCGTTGTCGTTGACCGCCAGAAAGCTTTATGCCACGTTCTCCAACTTCTGTATCGAATTGTTCTGGTAGTTCATTAATAAATTGATCGGCATAGGCCATTTTAGCAACTCTTTCAAGCTCTTCATCCTGTACTTCTCTGTTAATACCGTAGCAAATATTTTCGCGAATCGTACCAGACAGGAGTGCACTCTCCTGAGCAACATAGCCGATTTGGCTTCTCCAAGAATGTAGGGAGTACGTGTTGATAGGGGTTTCTCCGAGTGTAATACTTCCATTAGTAGGTTGATAGTATCTTTCTAACAGAGAAAATGTTGTTGTTTTTCCTCCACCACTAGGCCCGACGATAGCCGTAACTTTTCCAGGTTCAATAGTAAAATTAATATCCGATAAAATCAGTTCTTCTCCATAAGCAAAGTCAACGTTTTTTACATAAATCGGCTGATTTACTTTTTCTAATGTTTTTCCTTCAAAAATATTCTCTTCTTCATGCTCAAGTAAAGCACTGATTCGCTCTGTAGCACCCATTGCTTTTTGAAGCTGTGTAAAGAACATCGTTAATTGGGTCATCGGCATAATAATTTGGATTAAATATAAAATAAAGGCTACCATGTCACCAGCTGTAAGTTCTCCTGAAGAAACTCGTACACCACCATAACCAATAATGGCTACAAGGACTGACATTAATACAAACGAAATTAGTGGCGAAATAAGTGCATGGATTTTTGCTTCTTTTAAGCCAAACGTAAAGAGGTTTGTAATTCCCTTTTTGCCACGCTCATATTCAATATTTTCGGCATTTGAAGCTTTTACTAATCGTGTTTCAGGTAAAACTTGATTGAGCACGGACGTAAATTTTGCTGTTTCATCTTGCATTCCTTTTGAAATGACAAACATACGTCTTCCTAGAAGCAATAAAATAACCATAGCAAGTGGAACAGCGATCAGCATCACTAAGGTCATTTTCCAATCTAAGATTAATAGAATGATGATGGAGCCAATAATGGAAATAACACCAGATAAACAGTTTGCAAGGTGTTCGGTAATGAGCTCCTTAACGACAGCTGTGTCATTCGTAACTCGACTTAATGTTTCACCTGTATCGTTCTCATCATAATAAGGGATAGGTAAATGAAGAAGCTTTCTCCAAAGCTGATCGCGTAATTTGGCGACAACATGATGTCCGACACGATTTAAATAATAAATGGAAAGTCCACTCGCGATGGCTTGCGCGATAAAAGCAAAACCTAATAAAATAATTTGCCAATAATCAAGTGACTCTAATGAAAATCCATCGACTAATTTTTTTGTAAATAACGGAACAATAAAGCCAACGCCTGTAGTCGCTAAGCTCATAATTAATGAAATAATTAAAAGCCACATCGGTGGCTCAGCCTGTTTGACTAAGCGAACAAAGCGTCGCCAATCCTTCGTTTTAGTAGTATCTTGCAATGTTTCTTGCAACGTTAAAATCTCCCTTCAATTTCTTCAACATTAAATATGAATCTTTTATTTATCTTACTATAGCATGTCTTTATGAACTGAATATGAAATGAGCAAGAGGTGATGACTCGATATGGACCTATTCCTAAAAGTATGATCAATTATAAATTTTTTGCGAAAGATCAAAATAAGTTCCTTTTTTTGGAGAATTATCATACAATATCATAAACCGACAGTCGGTCTAGTTTTATTTTTGTCAATTTATTTCCATTTTAACTGATTGTAGCGTAGGGCTACTCGACTCCCGCAGGAAAGCTAGTAGCCCGTAGCGGAAATCAGAGCCTTCTCATTGGTTCAGATAGGCGTGGATGATTGTTACTTTAATAGTTCTAAAAGAAAGGGGTCTAATGTATGGAATCACAGATTAAAAGAAAAGGCTTTTCAAAAGATTTTAACCTGATGGTGATTGGGCAAATTATTTCTATTTTAGGTTCTGCGCTTTTAAGGTTTGCCTTATCACTTTATGTACTTGATATTACAGGACGTGCAGATCTTTTTGCAGTACTGTTTGCGATATCGAGCGTTCCAATATTACTAGCACCACTTGGAGGAGCCATTGCTGACAGGTTCAATCGACGCAACTTAATGGTGATTTTCGATTTTACGAGTAGCATAATTGTGTTTACTTTCTTTGCAATGCTAGCAATTGGTAATAGTTCTGTTTTGCTAATTGGTGTTGTGATGGTACTGCTTTCCCTTGTTAGTGCTATGTATGCACCTGCAGTGATGGCCAGTATACCAGTACTTGTAGAAGAGGAGAAGCTTGAGCAAGCTAATGGAATTGTTAATGGTATTCAAGCATTGTCTAATGTAGCTGCTCCTGTATTAGGTGGAATACTATACGGTTTGATTGGCTTAAAAGTGCTAGTCGTGGTGAGTGGTGTGTTCTTTTTCCTTTCGGCCATATTAGAGATGTTTATTCATATCCCATTTATGCAACGAGAGCAGGATGGTCATATTATACCGACGCTGGTAAATGATTTGAAAGAGGGCTTTAGCTATGTAGTGAAGCAATCTTTTATCTTCAAATGTATGATTTTAGCGGCATTATTAAATTTATTATTAACACCGCTATTTGTCGTAGGTGTACCGATTATTCTCCGTGTTACAATGCAAAGTAGTGATACATTGTACGGAGTAGGGATGGGGTTAATCGATTTTGCTACGATCTTAGGAGCTTTATCTATGGGGTACTTTGCAAAAAAAATGGGTATCACTAATTTGTATAGTTGGATTTTCATTACTGCTTTATTGATTATCCCAATGGCTATAGCGGTTACGCCTCTGTTGCTGAATATTGGCTATTATCCATCTTATATTTTATTTGTTTTGAGCGCACTTTTAATCGCTATGATTATGACAATCATCTCCATTTATGTTATTACGCTTGTACAAAAAGAAACACCTAATGAAAACTTAGGGAAGGTCATGGCTATTATCATTGCCGTTTCACAATGTATGGCACCAATTGGGCAAATTGTGTATGGCTTATTTTTCGAAGCATTTAGTGTTAAAGTCTACGTTCCTATTTTAATGATATGTATTGCTATGGTAGTGATGGCAATTACCACGAAGAGGATTTTACGATTTGAAAAGAGCGAGGTAGCAAATTGATTCTCGCTATCCACATTTTCTCTGAGATTTTTATTATGTGTAAAGGAAAGCTTTTACAGGCAAGTTTCTAACGCAACCACATTTTTGAATAATAATAAAGTTGGCTGTTTTCTAAAAGATTGTTGCTGTTAAAGACAGATTTAATCTACAAAATGTGTAGGATAAATTTGTCTTTTGGGTTTGATATTTCGTGAATCGAAAATTTAACGAAGGCTCTGGTTAGTTGAAGAAAAAACATTCATTATTTTTAAAATATTTTACTTACTTCTATGTAAAATAACTATTTTCCTTGTGGCCAAATGAAATATGAAATAGATATGATAAAATCAATTCCCAGTACTAAAGACCATACTTTTAGTGTTTCAAAAAGTTTAGAGCTACGGTCCGCATCATTTACTAAGTATATCAATATTAATAAAAATCCTGCTCCGATGATATATGCAAATAAATGCTGAAAAGACCCTTTCAAAGAATTACGAGCATATGCGAAACCAGTCTTTTTTTCAGGTTTTGTTCCCTCTTTTTTTATGTAGTATAAGAACCTTTCATCAGCCCAACGAACGATACTCTTTCCAAAAGCAATCGACACACCTAAATAGATAGCAGCAATTGCGTGAGACGTAGTTGCATTTCCACCCTTTAATAGATCTATAGCAGTTACGATTAACAGAAACAAATCAATCACCGGTGTTAGAAGTAAAAAGAACGATCCCATTTTTTTAAAGTTATATACATAACGTAAAGTTAGACCGAGTATTATAACAATCCAAAAACCAATTTCTGCTGCAATAATTGACCAAGTAATAAAATTCAATTAACCACCCCACACTTTTACTTACAAAAAATCTAGTAGTATGAAAACACACGCTTATATATTGTATATTATAAGGAGAAACAACAAAAAATTCCACCTTTTATCAAATTTACCATATTAATTAAGCGAAAACCTCTTTTTGCTTCGCTAATTGAATAACAGTAAACCACTGAATCCGCTTAAAAAGCATCTGATAAATGGTGCTCTTTGCCTTTTCTTATTGCTTCAATTGTGAAATAGTTAGATTTTTGACAAGTTGAAATAAGCATTTGCTCTACCCGATTTTCAAATGCCAAGTATTTATGTAACTCAAGCCAACGACACCAGTAAAGGTAACTATCCAAATAATACGTACCAACGCCCTGAAATCGTTAGCTGACAATTAGGTTCCTGTTATCCAGGAAGGGGCATAGTCGGAACGAATATCGACTCAAAGTTACAAGGCGGGTCTTTATTTATTGGCGATAAAGGATGATTGTATAAAATAGAAAAATATCGCTAATATGTATTGACCTTCAAGTTGGTTGAAGGTTTACATTGGAATTAAGAGAGGTGTGATGATTTGAAGAAATATATGACCATTCAGGAATTCTCTGAAAGAACAGGTATAGCTAAAAGCACATTACGCTTTTATGAAACTAAAAAATTACTGTTACCGGAGGAAAGAAGTTCAAATGGTTATCGAGTATATACAGATAGTCAAATTGCGACAGTAAAGTTAATATCCACTTTGCGATTAGCAGATGTATCAATTCAGGAAATTCAAAATTATTTACACGAGCAGGATGAAACGATTCGCCAGGAAATGATGAAAACATGGATTCAAAAAATGAAACAAAAACGAAATCTGCTGGATATTAGCTTACGCTACTTGGAAAGTAACTCGATTCGAGATGGTATCTATTTGATTGATAAAAATGATGAAAAAATTATTTGGTATACAGCTCAATCAGCAACGGGTAAATTTGGCGCGCACTTTGAAAAAAGAGCAAACGAATTAAAACAATTAAATATAAGTATTAAAAGTTATTATTTAAATTATTTATCAGGTCAAGATGTAATCAAAGCTCAAATCGGCTTTGGTGTTCCAGCAGATACAAAAATACATGATCTTGTTGAAAGTGATTTTATTGAACATATGCCTTCTTGTATATGTCTGGCATTACCATTTAAAGAACAAATGACAACGATCAAGGATGGATACATAAAATTACTTCAATATGCGCTTCAACATAAATGGGTGCCGACACGCTCCATTCTTGAGTGGTATCGAGGTGATGACTTTACTCAATTAGATTTATTGTTGCCTGTTATACAAATGGAGTAGAAAATACTACTAGGAATAGTTTGAGGAAGGTGCAATATGAAACGGTTCACCGCTTAAGTATGAAAATGCTTAAACAATGATATTAGTAATACCACTTATTATTGTTGGAGGAATTTATTCATTACAAACTTTACATATTGAAAAATATCCGAAAATTGATATGCCATATTTAACAGTAGTTATCCCTTATCAAGGAGCTTCACCTAAACAAGCGATGAATGATATAGGGGGAGCAAATGGAAAGGGAATTGATTAATAAAAAAACCGCAGAAAATCAAATTTATAAACCTTGATTTCCTACGGTTTTATATTGTACGTTTCTTACTAAAAAACAATTAGTTTTCGACTTATGTCTCCGTTTTAGACCTGCAGTATTAAAACCATCTTCTCCGATGCCTAGGTGATATTCTTTGGCGTGTTTGGAACTCAGCAGACGAGTGGGTTGGCTGAGGGATACTTTCAATATCAGAAACTTTATGATGTTCTGAGTGTTCTACTTTTGAAAAAATGATATTTTTAGTATTGTTCAAAAATGGTTTAGATAGCTGATTATATTCCACATTGTTTTCTGAATAAGCTGTTTTAGTAGGGCGAGTGATGTTTTGGGCACTAGTTAAGAGAGGAATAGTTTGCGGAATATATTCTATTTCATCTTCTAAATAAGTTGTTTGCACAGAAGCATGTGTCGGAGTGATGTTTTGAATATTGTTAAGGAGCGGTACAGTGTGCTCATTATTGCTTGTTATAATAGTAGAGTCACCATGATTCTGTTTTGGCGAATGCTCAATTTCATGGTTCTCTATTTCAGTATGTGGCTCTTGCATAGGGGGAACCTCCTTCATGACGAGTATTGGTCGCATCATGTCATGATCTTCGTGCTCTAGAAAGTGGCAATGCCACATATAATGACCGACATGATCCTTCCAATGCATGATAATTTTCGTAACCTTTCCAGCTTCCACTTTTACAGTATCCTTCCAACCTTGCTCATAGATATGCGGATTTTCAGGGGGACCTGTAAACTCCAGTCTGTCTTCATTTTGATAGAGCTCCATATTGAAAGGGCGTCGTTCTAGTATTTTGAATTGAATTAAATGAAGATGGATAGGGTGATCAAACGGTGTAGCATTAATGAAATTCCATATCTCTATACTATCTAGTGTAGGTTTTTCAGTTACAGGGTCATGATACATTCGGTTATTTAATAATAACATTGGTCGACCAAAATCATCTGTCGCGGCGGATAAGGGTAAATGCCTTTCAGTATTTGCATCGTGGGGATGTAAATCCATTGATACTGCGAGTCTTTCAGGTATTTCACTAGTATCCTCACACTTTAGAGGAAGACATACTTTAAATTGCATGATGACTTTTGTATGTTCATCGAAAAAATCTTCATCAGAATTGATTAACGTTATATCCTGACCCTCAAATTTTGAAAAATCAACGATAACATCTGTTCGTTCTGCCGGCAATAACTCGACAGATTGAATTTCTTGAGGAGCTGTTAAAAACCCTCCATCTGTTCCGATTTGTATCATAGGCTCATCATTTGAAAGGCTAATGATATAACCTCTTCTATTTGAACCATTGAGAAAACGAAATCTATATTTACGAGGCTCGACATTTAAATATGGCCAGACCTTACCGTTTACGACGATTGTATTGCCGACGAAGCCAGGTGTAATAGATGGATGTACGGGAACGGGGAATGGTGGTTCATCAGGATAGAAAAGCGAGCCGTCTTCATTAAACGATTTATCTTGAATTAAAATGGGGTACTCATAGTCACCACAAGGAAGGTTAATACGCTCTTCAAGTGTATCCCGCAGTAAATAAAAACCTGCTAATCCCGCATACACATTTAAACGGGTGATCGCCATTGCGTGATCATGATACCACAGTGTTGTGCCGGGTTGATGATTGGTATATTCATGTATTTCTTTTTTGAAATTTGGACCTGTTTGTGCATAATCTCGTGTATACCATGCCTCGGGATGACCGTCACTCTCCCAATCTACATTTGCGCCATGTAAATGTGTAACAGTTCTTACTTCTTGAGAATCGTTTGCCGTATGAAGTGTAAAATCGATTGGTAAAAAGTGTTCTGAGGGCAATTGGTTTTGATAGCGTACATAAATGCTTTTGTCTTTTTTAGCTTCAATAGTTGGCCCGGGATAAAGCCCGTTATAGCCCCATATAATTGATTTTGGGAAATCTTCGTGGAAACAATGCTCTGCTTGCATCATTTTAAGTTCATAATAATCTTTTCTTTGAGGCCCCTTATAGTATTTTGGTTTAACGGTAACCGGTTTTGGCAGCTCATCCACAAATTTTGGTATTGTTGCTGGATCTGTAGGATTGACTTCTTTCGTCAAAACATCACGTCCCTTTTTTAATTCTTAAAATTGCTAATTACCTCATCATATGGGTAAAAATAATGGGCGACTAGGACAATAATGGAGATACTGTGCGAATATAAAAATACAAAAATTTTAGCATCTAAAGGAGTTCGATATTTTAAGCAAACAAGGCGTTTGAGCAAAAAAAACATTTCAATAAATAAAATCCAGTTGAGCAAGTAGATTGATTCCTGTATTCCTAATTGCAGTGGTGAATAGGGCTTTTTACATTAAAAAGGGTACCTTTTTTTAGAGCTGAACGAAAAAGAAAAAAATTACTACTCGAATCATTTGAAAACGTTATGTTATCAACGTACAATATATGAAATTAAGAAACACGACAGCACAAAATTGTTGTATAATGTTGTGGTATGAGGAAAGAAAGCAGGTTGACAAAAATGGAAAGCAAAATGAATGTATACGCAGTTATAAACATGCAAAAGCATCAGGCATTCGTGTTAAAGAATAAGCTAGATGTGAAACATAAGGTGAATATATGAAAAACTGGTTGATTTTCATTTCTGTCTTTATGGTTTCGTTGTCACTTGTCATTAGTATTTTAGTACTCTGGAAAGCCGAGGCTCCATTCGATTCAATTGAAGAACAGGCTGAACAGTTGGCACTTGATGCCAAAGCCCTCGCAATTGTCTCGGAGTCCTACACATATAATGGCAAACATTCGTATGTCACTGTGTTCGGGGTAGATGAATATGGTGATAAAAAAGCTGTCTTTGTTCCGACGAATCTAAAAGCTGATTCGATTAAGGATGTGCATTTAAAAGATGGTATTACGGAAAAGGAAGCATTATCGGTTTTAAAAAAGGAAGGAAATGTACAAAAAGTCCTCAATGTGAAATTAGGCTATGAGGAGCCAGGTGCTGTTTGGGAAATTTCATATCTAAACGATCACGATAAGCTCAACTATGTCTATATTATGTTTAAGGACGGCGACTGGTGGAAGCGCATTACGAATTTATAAGAGGAGTAGATCCCGTATGAAAAATTTATTAGCAAACCGTGTAAAAACTTTAACACCATCTTCAACTTTAGCCATTACTGCGAAAGCGAAGGAGTTAAAAGAGCAAGGTATTGATGTTATTGGCCTAGGCGCTGGTGAACCAGACTTCAACACGCCACAAAATATTTTAAATGCTGCCATTGATTCGATGGAAAAAGGCTTAACAAAATATACACCTGCTGGCGGTCTTCCGGTACTTAAGAAAGCTATTATCGATAAACTTCAACGCGACAACAATCTTACATACAAGCCGAATGAAGTAATTGTAGGTGTTGGAGCAAAACATATTCTATACACTTTATTCCAAGTTATTTTAAACGAGGGCGATGAAGTTATTATTCCGATTCCTTATTGGGTATCTTATCCGGAGCAAGTAAAATTAGCGGGTGGTGTACCTGTTTATGTGGAAGGCACAAGTGAGCAAGGCTATAAAATTACTGCAGATCAATTAAGAGCTGCTGTGACAGATAAAACAAAAGCAGTTATCATTAACTCTCCTAGCAACCCATCAGGTATGATTTATTCCCGCGAAGAGCTAGCTGAAATTGCTGCTGTTGCAGAAGAAAAAGATATTTTAATCGTGTCAGATGAAATTTATGAAAAGCTTGTATACAATGGTATTGAGCATTTTTCAATTGCACAGCTATCTGATGCGGTGAAAGCACGTACAATCGTTGTAAACGGTGTTGCCAAATCTCACTCTATGACAGGCTGGCGTATCGGGTATGCTGCAGGGGATGCGGACATTATTAAACCAATGACTGACCTTGCATCACACTCTACTTCGAACGCAACAACAACTGCACAATATGCAACAGTGGAAGCTTATAACGGATCACAAGATGCTGTAGAAGAAATGCGTCAAGCATTCGAAATACGTCTTGAAAAAATCTATCCACAGTTAAGTGCGATTCCTGGCTTCAACGTATTAAAACCACAAGGTGCATTCTACTTATTACCAGATGTAGCAGAAGCTATGGCTCATACTGGCTATGATTCTGTAGATGCATTCGCTGCGGATATTTTAACAGAAGCAAACGTAGCAGTGATTCCAGGTTCTGGCTTTGGTGCACCAACTACAATGCGATTATCTTATGCTACATCTTTAGACTTATTAGAAGAGGCAGTCCGTCGAATTGATTCATTTGTAAAATCAAAATGGCAAGACTAATCCTTTTAACCAATTTTGGAGGATTTCTATGAAAAAAATTATGATTCAAGATATGCCAAAGCATATCGGCGAAACAATCAAGCTAGGTGCTTGGTTATCTAACAAACGTTCAAGTGGTAAAATTGCCTTTTTACAACTACGTGATGGTTCTGGCTTTGTACAGGGCGTTGTTGTAAAAGAAGAAGTAGGCGAAGAAATTTTTGCAATTGCAAAAGGTATGTCTCAAGAAACTTCCATGTACATTACAGGTGAGGTTAAAGCAGATGAGCGTTCAAGCTTTGGTTGTGAGCTTGTTGTAACGGGTATTGAAGTACTACATGCTGCCACTGATTTTCCGATTACGCCAAAAGAGCACGGTCCTGAGTTTTTAATGGATAACCGTCACTTATGGCTACGTTCTCGTAAGCAACATGCGATCATGAAAATTCGTAATGAAATTATTCGCGCAACTTATGAGTTCCTTAACAACAAAGGCTTTACAAAAATGGATCCACCAATTTTAACGGGTTCAGCACCTGAAGGTACTTCTGAGCTATTCCATACAAAATATTTTGATGAAGATGCATTCCTCTCTCAATCTGGTCAGCTTTACTTGGAAGCGGCTGCGATGGCTTTAGGTAAAGTATTCTCATTCGGTCCAACATTCCGTGCTGAAAAATCTAAAACACGCCGTCACTTAATCGAGTTTTGGATGATTGAGCTGGAAATGGCATTTGCTGAATTTGAAGAAAACTTAGAAGTACAAGAACAATACGTGGAGCATATTGTGCAATCCGTTCTGGCAAATTGCAAATTAGATTTAGAGCGACTTGGTCGTGATACATCTAAACTTGAAAATATTAAAGCGCCATTCCCGCGTATTTCTTATGACGATGCTATAAAATTATTGCATGAACAAGGGTTTGATGATATTAAATGGGGCGATGATTTCGGTGCACCGCATGAAACGGCAATTGCTAATTCATTTGACAAACCTGTATTCATCACTTGCTACCCAGTAGGCATTAAACCATTCTACATGCAACCGCATCCAGACCGCGATGATGTAGTATTATGTGCAGATTTAATTGCACCTGAAGGTTATGGTGAAATCATTGGTGGTTCTGAGCGTATCCATGACTTTGATTTATTACAATCTCGTCTTGAAGAACATCATTTATCTTTAGACGCTTATGCATGGTATTTAGAGTTACGTAAACAAGGCTCTGTACCACATTCAGGCTTCGGTCTAGGATTAGAACGTACAGTGGCATGGATTTCTGGCACGGAGCACATTCGTGAAACAATCCCATTCCCACGTTTACTAAACCGCCTATATCCATAAGCTATAACTAGTTTGTTTTAGGTATTGAAAGTGTAAAATTAAAAAAGTCGCGTAGTGATATATCTACGCGGCTTTTCTACTTACGATGGAAAAGGAGTCAAGTATCATATGAGCGCAAATAATAATCGACTCCGTACATGGACTGAGCAGAGAATGATTCAAATTCCTCAGCTTTTTTTTCAGTTTTATAAGGAGTTAAAAATTGAGGATGATGAGGCACTGATTGTTATTCATTTACTTGCATTCTATACGGAGGGTAATGATTTTCCAACGCCTAATGATCTAATGAATCGTCTAACAATGCCTAGCAGTGATATTACTTCACATCTACAGCGATTAATGCAAAAGGGTTTCCTTGAAATAACAAGCGACGTTGACGCAAATGGCAAACTATATGAAAAATACTCGGTATACCCACTTTGGGAGCGCATTATGCAGATTATTGAAATGAAGGAACAGCAAAAATCAGCGGCATCACTCCGACAAGAAGAGGGGGAGATTTTCCGATTATTTGAAGAGGAAATGGGACGACTTTTATCTCCTTTAGAGCTAGAAAAAATAGGGTCTTGGTTAGATGACGATAAGCATAGTCCGGCGCTTATTAAAGAGGCGTTGAAGGAGGCTGTATTTGCTGGCAAGTTAAGTATTCGTTATATTGATCGAATATTACTGGAGTGGAAAAAGAAAAATATTACGACACCACAGGCTGCGCAAAAACAAAGCGAGCAGTTTCGCGAAAAGCAAACATTTAACAGACCGTCAGTTCGTACAATGCAGCAAGAATCGCAGTCAACAAATAAAGTACCATTTTATAATTGGTTAGAAGAAAGAGAATAGGGGGCTTCCGACATGTTAACAAAAAAACAATGGGAACATTGTCTAGCGGAAATGGATCGTATGTTCCCTGATGCACATTGTGAGCTAGTGCATGACAATCCGTTTGAACTAACTATTGCCACGCTATTATCTGCACAGTGTACGGATGTTCTTGTAAACAAAGTAACGAAAACATTGTTTCAAAAATATAAAAAGCCTGAAGATTATTTAGCAGTATCTTTAGAGGAGCTACAACAGGATATTCGCTCCATCGGCTTGTATCGAAATAAGGCGAAGAACATACAAGCATTATGTCAACGACTATTAGAGGAATACGGGGGAGAAATACCAGCAAATCGTGAAGCACTAGTTACGTTACCGGGTGTTGGTCGTAAGACGGCTAATGTCGTGTTGTCTGTAGCTTTTGATATTCCTGCACTTGCAGTGGATACACATGTAGAGCGCGTATCTAAACGATTAGGGCTTTGCCGCTGGAAGGATTCAGTATTAGAAGTCGAAGAAACAATTATGAAAAAAACACCGATGGACAAGTGGTCGAAAACACATCATCAGCTTATTTTCTTCGGTCGTTATCATTGTAAGGCTCAAAATCCTGGCTGTCACACATGCCCTTTATTTGATGATTGTAGAGAAGGGCAAAAGCGTTTGAAAAAAGGGCTGGTGAAGGAATCGTGAATGTAGAGGCAATCGCAAAGGAAAAAATGGATGCTTGGTTTGCAGAATGGACGGAACTTGAAGCCAAAATTCATGCAGCACATGATGCAAGGAATGGTGAAGCAAAAGGATTGATGGAAGAGGCCGTTGTATTGTTTGAGCGTTTAGTGCAGGAAGCAGGGGATGAAGTATTACCCATTAACGGTGTCGAACGACTAAACTTTATAAAAGCAAAGCCAAGCCAATATGCTTGTTATCGTCAGCTTGATGAATTATTTAAGGAAACAAAAAAACGAACAGCGCGACTACGTTTGCAGGCTACAAAAAAGTAATACAGATAAATAATCTCAGGAATCAGAACAACAAAAAAGTAGAGTAGCGGTAAGCTACTCTACTTTTTTTATTCAGTACTACCGGTACCATCATCCGGAGCGGTTGGGTCAGTTGGCGTTGTTGGTGGCTGGCTACCATTATTGTTGCCATTGTTACCTGGCGGGGTACCGCCATTTCCTGCATTGCCGTTGTTACCATTTCCATTTCCATTGCTGTTCCCATTACCGTTGCCGTTGTTGCCATTGTTGCCGGTATTGCCATTGTTATCATTTCCGTTACCATTGTGGTTACCGTTGTCCTCGGTATTGCCATTTTCGTCCGGTTCCGTTGGTTCCTCAACATCAGGTTCCTCAGGAGTATCTGGCTCTTTATCTTCTTCAGCCGTACCTGTTACTTGGAAAGTAGTTGTACCTGGTTTACTGCGTGTACCATCTACAACTGCTACTACGGAAATCGTGTAGTTGCCATCTTCCAATTTGTTGCTAACTGTTAAACCTTTGCTATCCGCTGTACCAAGAGAAATAGTCTCTCCACCTTCTTTTTTAGCGGATACTTCGAAGGTTGTTGGTAGCGGTTCATTTGAATCCGGATTAAGCATTGCATCATGCTCCCAAGAAATATTAATAGATTGACCTTCTAAATCTAGGCTTGCACTTACATTGTAAGGTGTAGAAAGCTCTGGTGCAGCGTATTTATTTGATTCTTCATTAGGCTCTGAACCACGTACAAATAGCTCTGTTCGACGTAACTCATTCGGAGTAAAACTACTTGCTAATTTAAGTGGCTTTGATCCTACTTCAATTGTAGCTTCAACAACTGAATTTGGCTTTTTGAAACGTGGTGTTTCAACGTTCTCCGAAATATCTTGCATAATTTGTTTAAATAAAATTTGTGGTAAACGACGCTCATCCCAAGTTGTAATTGGATCAAAGTGTTCTTCATAACCACTCCAAATAGCGATTGAATAGTTTGTAGTGTACCCAGCAAACCATGAATCCGGTACACTTGTATCCGGTAAATTATGCTTGCTAAAATCAGCAGCTGCGTAGTTCGTTGTACCTGTTTTACCTGCGATATCTAATCCAGGTACATTGGCGTAAGTACCTGACGCATCCGGCTTATTGCCGACAACATCACGTAACATATCTGTCACCATATAAGCTGTATAATCGCTCATTGCTACATTAGACTCTGGTGTGTAGTCTTTTGTTGTTTTACCGTCACGGTAAACGATTTTTGTAATTGAATAAGGATCAGTGTAAACACCATTATTTCCAAATGCTGCAAAGGAAGCAGCCATTTGCGTAGGAGACATCGTAATATCCCCACCACCGATTGCATCAGATTCATAAACATTTTTAGCATTTATACCTAAACGACCAATAAATTCTTTAGCTTTATCAATACCAACTTCTTGTAATGCTTTAACAGCTGGAACGTTACGTGAAGCATATAAAGCTTTACGTGCTGTTATGGCACCCATATATTTATTATCCCAGTTTGTAATCGTTTGACGCGAATTAGTGTAGTTCATTGGTTCGTCCACAAGTGTTTGACCTGTTGACCATTTTAAATTTTCGATTGCTGGACCATAATCTAGTAATGGTTTCATAGTCGAACCTGGTTGATGTTGTAAGTCATATGCATAGTTCCAACCGCGTTCAGCCCCGTAATTGCGTCCGCCACCGATTGCTTGAATTTGACCAGTTTTCGTATCAATGACAGACACACCCGATTGGATTTCTTCTGTTGGGAAGTTACTGTCATCATTCATAATATTTTCAACAATTTGCTGAGCATTCGGATCAAGTGTTGTGTAAACTTTAATACCTTCTGCCATTGCACTACCATCACCGTTATCCTCTAGTTCATTAATAACGACATCAAGGAAGGCATCGTATTTAGAGCCAGCAAATTTTTGACGTGTCGCATCGTCAGCCAGACCAGCTGTAACTTTTACTTTCTTTGCTTCTTCCATCTCGGCTTTTGTAATTTTTTTATGTTGATACATTAATCCTAGAACGGTATTACGGCGTTTTTCCGCAAGTTCAGGATTTTTTAATGGATTGTAAGCATTTGGGCGCTGTACTAAACCTGCAAGTAATGCTTCTTCAGCTAAATCTAAATCTTTTAGTTCTTTCCCATAGAAATATTGGGCTGCTGTTCCGAAGCCATAAACACGACCTGACATCAGCATTTTATTAAAGTACATTTCAAAAATTTCTTCTTTTGAATATTTACGTTCTAATTGGTAGGCTAGCCAAGCTTCCTGTGCTTTACGTTTTAATTTTTTCTCATTTTGTAAAAATGAGTTTTTAACAACTTGCTGTGTTAATGTAGAGGCCCCTTGTGCCCCGAAGCCATCACGGAAGTTAGCGAGTATTGCTCCACCAAGGCGGTAAAAGTCCATACCACCGTGCTCGAAAAAGCGTACATCTTCCGTTGCAAGGATTGCATTAACCATATCCTTAGGTATATCTTCATATTTTACATATTTACGGTTTTCTGCACCAATTGTGGCAAATAATTCACCGTTTTTATCATAGAACTCAGAAGAAACGGGGTCCTTCAGTAAGCTTTCATCTAATTTAGGTGCGGTACTTGCGTAATAGGCGAATAATCCAGCACCACCAATAAAACATGCAGCCATAATTGCTACAAGTGTTAGCGTAATGCGCTTAAACCATTTTTTCTTCGATGGTTTCGGAGCGCTTTTTTTATTTTTTTGAGCGAGAGCTTTTTGATGCTCACCGCGTGTTGGACGACGTTCAGTCATTCTACTATCTCCTCACTTTCAGAACCATGACTTTGTGCTTCAATGAGCTGTTGGATAATCGGTAAATAATCGATACGTGGATAATAGCTTGTAGGAATTTCAAAAGCTTCCTTTTCTATAGTTGAAAAGGGAATCGATTTACGTTCACCGTTTTCCATCGCTAGCCAGGCCTTTTGTAAAACATCATATGGCACAATAAAATACCGTTCAAAAGCCGAGAAACGAACGATAATAAAGGCCACACCATTTTGTTCCGTCACTTGCTGCATATGTGTCATTTGATGTAAGTGAATATTCTTTAGGGGAAAACTGGTTTTTGAAGCGGTTTCCTTTGCATCAAAATCAATATAACGCCCGTTCCATACACCGTTGTAATCTGTTGTTGACGGTGTTCGAAAATAAGCCTCACGAATAACTGCAGCACTTCGTGATGGGTACTCTACTTTGACGATTTGCACGGGAACAGGTTTCTTATGAATGATAGCAAGTCGTCTTTTTACATAATAATCGTTTGCTTCATCAATTTCATCTTCTAGTGTTTTTCCTCGATTACTAAAAGAAACATCTTTTTCTTTCCCCTTTTTAACCGTTTTTTGAACAGTAGGATTGGGGGAATACAATTTCCCATTCGGATAACGAATTGTCATTTAGTTCACCCTCTATAATACTGCTATTATACAATAGTTTACCACGATTAAGTAGCAGTTCTCTACTTCCATTAATAGTATGATTGACGCTAGATTTTTTATAGTTAAATTTACCCGCAGATGATCAATCTTTGGGCAATTTTCGCCTCTTAAAGTCGAAAAATAGCAAGTAATTTAATTAGCTCTTTCACGCGAATCGCCAAAAAAACTGATGAAATTTTCAAGCGGATTTATAGAAAATACGGTATTCCACGCTAACTTCTCTATTTGATTCCAAGTTTCAAGACAAGGGAATTTAATAGACTAGTTCAACTTTTTATCGAAATACTTCTTCTTTCAGCTAACTTACGCTTATTTTGTCACGCATGAAGGTAATTTTATACATACGAGGAATACATAAATTAAAGCAAAGGAGGCGTTATTTTGAACAAGTTAAAACAATTAGTTGCGCAGTTGGATCTGGTCAATCAATTACTGTTAACAAGAGTGTCTTTGGAAAACAATGCACAGAGTATGCATTTTTTTGAGCAGCTCAAATCTGTTAGCCAGAAAGTAAGCTTAGCAGAAAAGAACTGGCAAGTAAAGAATGCTTGTTCGCCTATTAGTAGTGAAAAATGATAGACTTTGGTACACTTATCTCATATGCAGTGTAACTAACTCAATATGAGCATTTTTCATACATTATTTGTCAATGTTTGATTAGACATTTACTGAAACAGGGGACTCCTTGGTCAAAGGCGTGAGTGGGACGAAGGTTAAAAAGCATACGTTTTGTGATAAAGGCTTCAGGACTGTGGAACGAAAATCAATCCCGAGTTATGATGATGAGCCATAAATAAAGACTTCTATCTATTGTTGGGAGAAATTACTCATATAGCATAAATTATTTTGTAGACGAATTTTAAAATAGCAGGTTCGAAACTAGCTTATAATGAGATTATGCGTTTATATTAATGTAGTTCAATCTTATTTTAAGTAGTACTGACCTAATAATAAAAATATATTTTAACGCTCATCGCCAAAAATTTTGGGAGACATTTTTTAAATGTATGCCTTGTTATAAGGCTTGGAGCACCTATAGAGGAACAAAGTGATGCCCAAATGGCTTATCAAATGTCCTAAGCAAGTGCCCAGTTGGAACGGAAATTCACCCATTTTGGTGATGAGCCTTAATTGAATAAGAAGAGGTGCGAAATTTGTTATTATTACAGCAAACTTCCAAATTAATAGATGAATGTGAAAAATGTGTTTCACGCTTCTGGCAAATGCGTGAGGAGGATCGTACGCCCGACTTTTTTGAGGAGGTTAAACCACACGCAGATATCATTCACCAACTTTTAAAAGAATGGCAACAAGAGGCGAATGTGTGGATTCAAAAAAATCGACCAAAATATATGCATATACAACAAATTGCTTCAGCGGCAGAATCGATGGAGCAATTTGTTGTGCAATCCTTTTATAAAGAAACAAGTAAAAAGCGTTTTTTAGATGCGATTCATTCAACCTCATATACGCTGGAAATTTTAGAACGGGTAGTGAAGGAGACACAACCAGATGTTATCGAAAAAAAGGACCATTAGTGAACTGTTAAGCGAATGGAGATATGATGAGGAATTGAAGGAACGCATAGTACACTGGCAAACACTTGAAGGGCGAGAGGCTAAATATGCACCTTTCCCTGCCAACTTACATCCTTCACTTGTAAAGGCTCTTCAATCAAGAGGAATTGAACAACTGTATACTCATCAACGTCAGGCATTTGATTACGCAATGGAAGGTGTTTCTTTTACTGCTGTAACACCAACTGCATCTGGAAAATCATACTGCTACCATTTACCGGTACTTCAAAAAATATTAGAAGATAAAAATGCGCGCGCTATTTATTTATTTCCAACGAAAGCTTTAGCGCAGGATCAAAAAAATGATTTAAATGAATTAATCGAACAGAGCGGCGAAGAAATTTTAAGTTATACGTATGATGGGGATACTGCGCCAGGCATTCGTCAAAAAGTACGTAAGGCAGGGCATATTGTGATGACAAACCCGGATATGCTTCATTCGGGGATATTGCCACATCATACGAAATGGGTTTCACTATTTGAAAATTTACAGTATATCGTCATTGATGAGTTGCATACATATAAAGGTGTGTTTGGCTCACATGTTGCGCATGTTATTCGAAGGCTGAAGCGTGTTTGTGAGTTTTATGGTAGTAAGCCGATTTTCATTTGTACATCAGCAACCATTAAAAATCCAAAAGAGCTGGCGGAAGCTTTAACAAATGAAAGTCATGCCTTAATTAGTGATTCTGGAGCGCCTGTTGGGAAAAAGACATTTCTTTTTTATAACCCACCGATCGTCCATAAAACATTTGGCGTACGTCGAAGTGCTGTTTTGGAGGTGAGTGACCTCGCTAAAAGATTATATACAGCAGGTATTCAAACCATTATTTTTGCCAAAAGTCGTGTGCGAGTAGAAATGATTGTGACGTATTTAAAGGAGCTTACACGCAATAAGCTTTTAGATGAATCGGTACGAGGTTATCGTGGAGGTTATTTACCCTCTGAGCGACGTGTTATTGAACGAGGGCTTCGCGACGGTACAATTCAAACCGTAGTGAGTACAAATGCGCTAGAATTAGGCGTCGATATTGGCCAATTACAAGCATGTATCATGACAGGGTATCCGGGAAATATCGCAAGTGCGTGGCAGCAAGCGGGTCGTGCTGGCCGTCGTCAGGACGAGGCGCTAATTATTTATGTAGCACAATCAGCCGCACTTGACCAATATGTAGTGAACCATCCACTCTTTTTACTTGGTAGTGCACCTGAGGAAGCGCGTATTTATCCTGAAAATATGTTAATTTTAATGGATCATTTGAAATGTGCAGCGTTTGAGCTACCATTTTCCACGCATGATACGTATGGTGAATATGAGATTCAGGAGTTACTTGACTATTTAGCGGAGGAAGGCGTTATTTTTAAAACGAGTGAGAAGTGGCATTGGATGAGTGACCGTTTTCCAGCACATGATATTAGTCTTCGTTCTGCTTCGCAAGAAAATGTTGTAATCATTGATATGACTGTCCCTGCGCAAACAAAGGTTATTGGTGAAATGGATCGTCATAGTGCGATGACGTTGCTACATGAAGAGGCTATTTATTTGCATCAGGGCATTCAATTTCAAGTAGAAAAGCTTGATTGGGAAGAGAAGAAAGCCTATGTACGAGAAGTAGATGTCGATTATTATACTGACGCTAATCTAGCAGTTGAGATGAAGGTGCTAGAAGAAGATCGGAGCCGAGATTATAAAGGTGGCATTATTGGCTTCGGTGATGTCGGCTTAGTCGCACAGGCAACGATATTTAAAAAAATAAAGTTCAATGGAAATCATGATAATATAGGTTCGGGGCCGATTCATTTACCACCGGACGAAATGCATACAAGCTCGTCTTGGCTATCATTCAAAAATACATCAGAATTGTCGGAAGCGGAGCTTACAGACGCTATGGCAGGGGCAGCTTATGCGATGAATGCATTCATTCCGATATTCATTCAATGTGACAGCAGCGATGTCGCAGTAGTTCCACAAGTAAAGGCTGCTCATAATGAATTGCCGACGTTCTTTGTTTACGACAAGTATCCTGGGGGTATTGGTCTAAGTGAAAAGGTGTATGATTTATGGGAAGAGCTTTTAATTAAGACATTGGAGCACGTAGCAAATTGTGCTTGTAAATCCGGCTGTCCATCATGTATAGGGGCTCAGGATAGCTTGGAACAAGCGAAGAAAAAAGTAGTAGAGTTACTTCGAATTTTAAATGAGAGATAAAAAGAGGACATGAGAGGAAAAGTCTAGCGCTATTCCATCAAGCCCTCTTCTTTAATTAATTTATAAATCATCTTACGGTTAATTTCTGTAATTTCTTCTAGTTGACGTCCAGAAGCGTTAGGGTGTTTTTTCAAAGTTGCGCGGAGTAACTTAAGCCATTTTGTTCTCAACTCGTCACTACCTTTTGCTAGTGCTACATTTTTAAATTTCCCAAATCGACTCTGATCTGATTCGAGAGTTAAAACATTTGAATGCATAATTTCGGAAAGTCGATGTAAGTTTTTGTTGAGAATGATGTAGTAATCTATCGATGTCATTGTAAATAAATGAACACGCATAAACCAATGACAAAGCCCAGGTACTCAATTAATGGGGGAGCATATCACTTATTCTGATAGTGATTTTATTTTAGGTTGTATAACTATATGTTCTGTTTTATCAATCTTTTTGGTTTTTATATTTATAAATTCAACTTTAACATTGAAAATACTGCCGTATTCTGATTCAAAGTTCCCCACTCCACTAGTTAAAAAGTAATCGGGATTATTAGAACTTCTTGAAAGAGCTTTAATCTCAGGTATTTCATTATACCCATCTTTTTCTGCTTGCTTGTAGGCATCGTCATAAATAGAACCAAGGCTTACCGAACCTTTTATACCTTCAAATACATGATACATTGTGATTTTATCGGAACCATATACTTCTTTATTCAATCCAATTTCTGAATGAAGGTCCATTTTACCTTTAATTTTTTTTACATCTAATGTTGCCGTTACACGAGCAATTGTTTGTGGTGGAACAATAATTGCTTGAGTTGGGGCTACATACTCTACAGTCTCAGAAGATTCATGCGTCTGAGTACTATTAAAATTATATTCTGCTTTTAAGGTGATTTTTCCTTCTGCTAGAAAGGGTATGCCAGTCGAAAGAGATGTTTCAGTCCCTAGCATAAATCCATGTTCTGTAGAAGAAGTTGTAGTGTTGGTATATGTTTTACGAAATTCTGTTGAATTTAAAGTTTGTTCACGGTCAGTCGCATTTTCTAAATCACTTTGTCCAGCCCAAAGTGGGGTAGTACTTATTACTTGGGGTTCCATTGCTAATTGACCATAAGAATTTTTAACTTCTAAATCTTCCGCAGTTACAACTGGAGCAACACGAAGTAATCCATTCGCTCTTAAATATTTATCGTAATATTGGAAAAGCCACTGAGTGCCTAGTCCTACATTAGGGAAACTATTTTCCCTCTGGTTAATCTGTGTAATCAATTGTTGCTCGTTATTATCCTCTGTTTTGGCGGATACCGCTAAGGGTGTTAAAATACTTATCCCCATAGTCGCACATAATAATGTTTTCGTAATTTTTTTCTTCATATCTTTCCTCCTAGCTTACTCATATTTTTATTTCCATTACATTACAATCATACATAACAATATTTTAAAATGCGAATCTTCGGAAAAGTAAGTAAAATCACCAAATATAACATAGTTTATTATTATATATAAGTTTATTTAGGGTATAAATGTTACTAAAATATACGAAAATACTCATAATTCTAATGAGGGGACTCATTTGATTTATATAAAATGTCACAAAAAAATATAAAAGATAATATCCTAATATTTAACAAGGTTTAAGTGTAAGATAAATATTTTAATGGTTTAGATTGTATTCGCAAAATTTTGAATAATAAATCCATCTTCTCTTTAGAAAGCTAAAACTTTAATAAATTCCATATCAACATTAATTAAATGAGGCCTGTTTTTGATTTTTATCCCTTAACTACATTGGAGTATTTTACAAAAATAATGCGATGTTTGTATAGTAAAGCTAGGAGACTGATTAACTGGAAAAGAAATTGCAGGTTTTTGTTTCTTCAACATATCTGGATTTAAAAGATGAAAGGCAAAAAGCAGTTGAAGGGATTTTAATGAGGATAATAGAACTTCTTCGGATCTTAAATCAAATTAATCAAAATTAAATTAAAAAGAGGGCTTAAGGAATAACCAAGTTATTTCCTCAAGCCCACTTTATTTATCAGTTTAAAGATTATCTTACGGTTACGAGATCGCATTGTTGAATAAGACTTACTAGAAAGATATAAAAAATCACCATTAAATAATATGCTGCCCCGTGTGATTCAACCTAATTATTTTGTTGTAATATATACAGCTCCATCAAACGTAATACCTGCACCTAGTGCTTCGCTTACAAAACGTAAAGGCACCATAGTAGTTCCTTTATAAATTTCAGCTGCATGATTTAAATTAATTGTAGTTGTAACGCCGTTTGAATTAACGTATGCTTTTTTATTTCCAATGCCAATGACGATTTTTTTATTATCTTTGTGTGCAGTCACTTTTTTTGTTGCATTGTCATAAGTAACAGTTGCACCAAGTGATACAAAAATAGCTTTCATAGGAACTAAAGTTGTTCCGTTTTTAATATAAGCACTTGGGTTGTAATATTGCTTAACGTTATTGATATATACATCTACAGTTGTAAGCACTGGTTCTGGTGTGCTTTGATGTGTTGGTTTTTTTTGATTTATATTGGTAGAAGGCACTGGCTCGTTGGCTTTATTATGATAATGATAACCTGAGCAAAGACCTTTTTCTTTAGACTTATCAGAACAGTTATGACCACCATTACTATCAAGACGACCCGGGTGTGCATCAGCCGTTAAGGATGTCGCCATAAACAAAGACAACATTGTAATAAATAAAACTAATTTTTTCATAAATATCCTCCTATTAACAAAGTATGTAATTATTATACTAATAGTTGGGTTATATTAACATGGTTTTATAGCAAATATCTTCAAAATACAGATTCTTAATTGATTTGGACCTGGTCATTTTTGTATTTATTCAAGTTGCTTTTTTCTCTTAGATAAATGACCGTAATTCAAAATATTGTTGTAATGGGAAAGAGATGGATGGCTTAGGTTACCGATATTTACTTGGATATTAATATCCGACTCTATGATAGCATCAATAATTGTGGAAAATATATGTACATAAGAGAGGAAATTGGATACGCAGAAGAAAACGTTAAAAGGCTTTGTTTTAGGATTTACATAGCGATTATATTAGGGGGGGCTACACTAACTGTAAGCGCAGCGAGTGGAACATTTAAGGATATCAAAGCTGCGTGGTACGAAGATGCAGTTATTTGGGCACAAGAAAAGGGAATAGTTAGTGGTTATCCAGATGGTACGTTTAAACCAAATGGCAACGTCACGCGTGCTGAATTAACAGGTGTTGTACAAAACCTAGCCGAAGAGGGTTATATTGATACAGATGTTCCTTTAGATGGTATTGAGAAGTATGCAGCTATCGAAATTGGAAAAACAACATCAGACGATTCGATTAAGATGTTTGGAAAGTACAGTCCAGGCTCTAATTATGGTGAATATTATATAATTACAAAAGACTTGAGCATAACTGTAACGTTTAACACAGTAAGGTCTAAAGATGCTAGTGGTAATGAATCCGCCAATAAGAAATACCCTCAAGTAACAGAACAGAACTTAAAAAAGTTAGAGTCTGGTATGAGTTATGAACAAGTTAGTTTTTTACTAGGAGGAAAAGGTTTGTTTCAATATGAAACTACGAGTGAAAAATATTATGGTTGGATGGGCACCGAAGCTAAAACTTCTACAGGTGCCAGTTTAGTTTTCGATAAGATCGGAGATGGATTATCTTTAGCGCTTGATCGTAGTGTGATTATCTACAAGTAATAAGCAATGATTTAATCAAACTGTCGTTTTCATATTTGATCTATTAATCATCAACGCCCAGGTACTCAATTAATTTTGAGCCTGGGCTTTTTTATAGTATAGAGGTTTTTATCCATAAATTTGTGAGGTTTAGTGCCTTTACGGTTAAGTGAACTGTTAATTAGTCGATAGAATATTTTTGGAGAACATCATCTTTAAACTTCTTATCATCTGAAGATTTT
Organism: Lysinibacillus sp. NPDC093692; assembly: GCF_050280125.1. Taxonomy (NCBI): domain Bacteria; kingdom Bacillati; phylum Bacillota; class Bacilli; order Caryophanales; family Bacillaceae; genus Lysinibacillus; species Lysinibacillus sp. NPDC093692. Next base: position 59,517 of record NZ_JBNNUW010000024.1, on the reverse strand, counting down.
TTTTCTCCCATATCTAAAGCATCTTTATTATCTAAGTTAAATTTACCTAAATTATTATTAATTATTCCGTACTGTCCCTTTGAGTTTTGCTGTAAAAACATAATGTAAGAATTTTTTTCTTTGAGCTCCTCATATTGATTAGTGACTAGCTTTCTCTTCCCTGTACCTCGACCTACAATTCCAACAGGTTCAATAATTTTGATCATATTATTTTTGGAAAGATGAAAGTTGTTAGGTGCTTTAATAACTTTTTCAACTTGGACTTCTGTTAAAGTATAGTAGTCTTGGATTGTATCGTCATCAAAAAATGTTACCTTGTGTTCACGGTCCATAAACTCTTTAGATGGAGATGCGATCATAATGAGATCTGCCGCAGCATCCAGTTCTTCAGGAGTATTAAATGTAATTTCATTTGCGTCTACCTGAACTTCTGGAATCGGTTTTATATTCATTATTAATAACAAAGATAAAAAGATTACGAGTATAACAACGGTTAGTGCGATAGCACGTTTCGAAGAAGTGTTCAGCATACTAAAACCTCCTTAATTTCCCCATTTCTTAATTTATTTTTCATTTTCCTATGCATGTGTGCCGATAATTTGAATATCTTGTTTTTATGTTCCTTGATCCGGTTGCGCGAATTAAGTGTCCAATTTCGCTATATTCAATTATTTATTGTATTATAATACATCCTAACTATACCGTATAACTACATCATCCATAAGGCTTCGTATATATATAGCCACTTAAATTTACCTGCGGAGAAAGAAAAGTGGTAAGAACACTCGTCTAACCTTACTACTTTTACCTTCTCTTTGTGCAGAAGCTAAAAGATGAGTTATGATTACAGTAAATGAGAAAAAATACTATAAGTTTTAGCAATATAAAATGTAGAAAATGAGTGAAGGTAATGTCTTACGAAAATAAAATTTTACAAATGAAAAAAATGCTCGGTAAAAAAACGACAACAACTATAAAAAAAGAGGCTAAACCCGCTTTTCAAAAACCTGTACCTCCAAGCTATACAGAGCAGTGGGAAAAGGCGGGACTGACAGTTGTTGAAAATGAATTCGGTATTGTTTTTAAACGGCAAGTGCGTTATCCATTTAGTTATCAGCATGGTCATCATAAATTGCAGTCATTTTTTGATGCATTAGTAAAATGGCAAGAGGCAAAGTTCGAACATCCATATGCGTTAGAAATGAATGAAAAAGTATTGTTTTTTGATACGGAAACGACTGGCTTAAAGGGTGTAGGTACACAAATTTTTCTTCTAGGTTTTTTAGAAGTGTCAGAGGAAGATGAAAGTTTTATTTTAACTCAATATCTTTTAGCGGATCCTGCTCATGAAGCAGCGTTACTTTTTGAATCAAAGCTTTGGCAAAAAACTGCGACGGTTATTACTTACAATGGAAAAAGCTTTGACTGGCCACAACTTGAAACACGTTGGACACTCCACCAAAAAGAGTTACCTAAGCTACGTACACAACGTCAAATCGATTTATTGCATAGTTCAAAGCGTTTATGGAAAAATGATATGGAGCGAATGAAATTAAAATCTGTGGAAGAAGAGAAGCTTGGCTTTTCCCGCATTGGAGATATACCTGGATATCTTGCACCTATTATATATTTAGATGCCATTAAAAGCGGTGTTCCTGATGCACTGATGAAAGTCCTTCTTCATAATGAATGGGATTTACTTTCACTGATTACGCTTTATGTCCATTCTACAAATTTGCTATTTGAAGAGACAGGTGAAGAATCGGCCAAAACGTTTACAAATATCGGTAAGTGGTATGCCGATTTAAAAGAGAGTTCGCAGAGTGTAAAGGTTTTAGAGAAAGTTACGACCCAATTTGATGCACTTGAAGCGGGAAATGCACAATATTATTTGGCCATACAGCATAAAAGAAATAAAAAGTTTAGTGAAGCGATCGATGCATTTGTTGCTTCTCTACATTTTGTTGATCAACGAAAAAAGTTGCACGTATTAGAACAGCTAGCTATGATATATGAGCATCAAATGAAAGATTATGACCAAGCCCTTTATTATACGCAAGAGGGTATAAATTTAATTAAGAAGAATGAGCAATGGAGAGTAGAACAAAAGCAAAAATGGGGAATTTCTTGGGAGAAGAGGTTGCTCAGGTTAGGAAATAAGAAATAATTTCCCGGGTAAGCGCAAGAAACGACAAGTTTTGCCTTACATTTGATGTTTTCAGAAGATATAATGTGATGAAGTATGCTATAATGAAACGACGTAGTGTGAGGAAGGGCGATGTAAATGGATATTAAATTAACGTCAAAAATGATCCTTGAAAAGGAATTTAAGAAAAACTTTAAAGGCTACAATGTAGAAGAAGTCGATTCATTTCTTGATGAGATAATACAAGACTATGAAACGTTCGAAAAAGCGGTGGCCCAACTTCGTGAAGAAAATAAACAGTTAAAAGAAGAAATTGATAATACACCTAAGAGACAACCTGTCGCATCGACATCTGGTACGACTAACTTTGATATTTTAAAACGTCTTTCTAATTTAGAGAAACATGTCTTTGGTAGTAAATTGTACGAATAAATTTTTGTCAATAATGTTGTATTTATCATAAAACTCTAGTATAATCTTTTTATCATCATGAAATTCTGGTAATCGCTGCGGCGCTAGACGTCGTAGAGGAAAGTCCATGCTCGCACGGTTCTGAGATGACCGTAGTGTTCGTGCTTACTGAAAAAATAAGGTAAGGCAGCTGTAAAAGCTGACGGCGGAAGGAAAACCTAAGTCTTTATGATATGGTTGAAACTTCCTGAAAGTGCCACAGTGACGTAGCTTGTTTGGAAACATGCAAGGTGGAACGAGGTAAACCCCACGAGTGAGAAACCCAAATTATGGTAGGGGCACTCTCTAAAAGGAATTGAACGGATAGAGGGACAGAGTTCGCTCTGTAGATAGATGATTACTACCCGGTCGTACGAGGCGATAGCTGTTTGAGTACTCGGGAACAAAACATGGCTTATGGAATTTTTTTGATGCTTATTATGAAATGACAAGCGCTCTCCAATTTGGTGGAGAGCTTTTCTTTTGACTATAGTAAGAAAAAATTACTTGTGAAGCATGTCTAAACATGCGCGATATACGTTTGAGAATAAGGCTGTACACTGTTGGTCATGCCTCTGTCGCTACGATTCGAAACAAACATCTAGATCAAACTATTATCGCAACGATGTACATATTGTCTACATACGAGTAGACTGGCGCAAAAGCGCTTTTCTAAAAAATGAGGGTAGTAAAGAGAGATAGGATGGAGCGGAATCATGAGCGGAGTGAACGATAGTCTGGAGAAGCTAAATTCGATTTCCAAATATCCTACTGCCTTATTGACAAAAATCTTCGAAAGTGTATCTGAAGGTATCATGATCACGGATAAAAATAAAAGAATTGAATTGGTCAATCCTGCATTTGAATTTGTAACTGGCTATAAACGTGATGAAGTGATTGGAAAAACACCAGCCGTTCTACAGTCAGGTGTACATGAAATACAATTTTATTTAGATATGTGGCAAATGATACGACAAGAAGGCATTTGGCAGGGGGAAATATGGAATCGTCGTAAAACCGGAGACGTATATCCAGAATGGTTAACAATTGTCGGTGTAGCTAACGATGATGGAGAGATTACAAATTACTGTGGCATTTTCTCAGATTTGTCTGAAAGAAAAATCGTAGAAAATGAACTAGAAAAGCGATTGTTAACGGACTCATTAACGGAAGTATCAAATCGATTTGCTTATATTGAAAGAATGGATAATTTATTAGAATCAACTTCTACTATCTCTCATTCGGTACAGCATGCAGTCTATTTTTTAGACTTAGATCGATTTAAGCAAATTAATGATACGTTAGGAAATGCTGTTGGAGATACCATTTTAGTAGAAGTAGCAAAACGCTTAAAAACATTGTTGAAAAATAAAGATATCATCGCTAGATATGGCGGTGATGAGTTTATTATTACGTTGACAAATGTAAAAAGTGCTAAAGAAGCTGCAAATTTTGCTGAACAAATTATAGGTATTATTGAACAGCCTTTAGATATTAATGGCCAAGATATTTTTATTTCTACAAGTATTGGTATCAGTATGTATCCAATTGATGGTGAAACAACAGAGCAATTGATTCATTGTGCTGACAAGGCGATGACTTATTCAAAAAAGAATGGCCTTAACGACTATGCATTTTATTTTGATGAATTGAAGACGGACTCACAGCGTGTTTTATTATTAGATTCGGAACTACGGAGAGCCATTGAAAGCCGGGATTTTGAGCTGCACTTCCAACCTAAAATATCTATGGAAAATGAAGAGATACAAGGGGTAGAGGCACTTATTCGCTGGAAATGTGAAAGTCTAGGATTTGTCTCTCCAGCAGAATTTATTCCTTATGCGGAGGAAACAGGATTAATCATACCTTTGAGCGAAGTAATTATAGCAAAAGCTTGTGAAGCAGTTATAGAGATGCGTCAATATGGCTATAAGACTCCAGTTGCTATCAATATTTCCAGCATTCACTTTAAGCAACAAAACTTTTTAGACTCTGTTCAAGCGATATTAGAGCGTTATAACACGCCTGCTAACAATTTTGAAATCGAAGTTACAGAACGAACAGTGATGAACAGCGCAAATGAAACGGTTAGCAAGCTTGTGCGACTCAAGAACATGGGCTTTAAAATTTCTATTGACGATTTTGGGACAGGCTATTCGTCTCTTAGTTATTTAGTTCGTTTTCCCCTTGATTATTTAAAAATCGATCGGAGCTTTATTCAGCATATTGGCTCGCTCGATGAAAAACAGGCAGTAGTGGATGCGATTATTCAAATGTCGCATCGCTTAAAAATGAAAGTTGTTGCTGAAGGTGTAGAACAAGCACAACAAGTGGATATACTACGTAAAATGAACTGTGATATAATCCAAGGCTATTATTACAGTAAACCTTTACCACTTCACGAACTTATGGAGTTTCTGGAGTATTGGGAAATTGAACATCAAGGAAGGAATTAGTGTATGGCAAACTATAAATTAGTAGCAACTGCTGCAATGGGATTAGAGTCGATTGTGGCACAAGAGGTAAAGGCTCTAGGCTATGAAACAACAGTCGATAACGGTAAAGTGTATTTTGAAGGTGACGAGACGGCCATTGCAAGAACAAACTTATGGCTACGTGTAGCAGACCGAGTAAAAATCGTTGTAGGTCAGTTTCCGGCTAAATCTTTTGAACAATTGTTTGAAAGTGTAAAAGCGTTACCTTGGGAAAAATACTTACCCGTTGATGCAGCTTTCCCAGTATCGGGGAAGTCTGTAAAATCAAAATTATTTAGTGTACCCGATTGTCAAGCTATTACTAAAAAAGCAATAGTAGAGCGCATGAAACAGCATTATAAGCGTTTAGGATTTTTAGATGAATCTGGTGCAACTTATAAAATTGAAGTTTCAATCTTAAAAGATGTGGCTACACTTACTATTGATACATCGGGTGTGGGCTTGCATAAGCGTGGGTATCGTCAAGCACAGGGTGAAGCACCATTAAAAGAAACATTAGCAGCGGCACTCGTACAAATTTCAAAGTGGAATCCAAATCGACCGTTCGTTGATCCATTTTGTGGTTCGGGCACAATTGCTTTAGAAGCAGCAATGTTTGGACAAAATATTGCACCGGGCTATAATCGTGAATTTATTTCAGAGGAATGGCCATGGATGAAGGCAAAAATTTGGGATGCAGTGCGAGATGAAGCTGATAGCTTAGCGAACTATGATCAACCATTAGAAATTTTCGGGTCAGATATCGATCATCGCATGGTGAATATTGCACAAGAAAATGCACTAGAAGCGGGCTTTGGTGATATGATTACGTTCAAGCAAATGCAAGCACGTGATTTTACAACACAGCTAACAGATGGTGTTATGATTGGTAATCCACCATACGGGGAGCGTATTGGGGACATTGAGATCGTGGAGCAGGTAATTCGTGATTTAGGAAAAGTCATGAAAAACAACCCGACTTGGTCTGTGTACATGCTATCTTCAATGAAAAACTTTGAGGAGCTGTACGGTCGTCAATCGACAAAGAAACGTAAATTATTCAATGGCTTTATTGAAACGAATTATTACCAGTTCTGGGGACAAAAGTCTAAAAGAGATTAACGAATGATAACGGAAGATAAGATTTTTTCTTATCTTCCGTTTCGTCGCGTATAATAGGACCAGATAGTTAGAGGGGGAGCGTCAATTGCGTAAATCTTTACCATTTGTATTAACGAAGGACCGCTCATTTTTTGAGTCATTAGGTGACTGGATGGGGGACGTCCTTTACGATGAATTACCTGAAAAGGGCTTTGAATGCCGTGATGAACAAATCTTTATGGCTTATCAAATCGAGCAGGCCCTCAAAGAGAAAAACGTGCTTTTTGCAGAGGCAGGGGTAGGGACTGGTAAAACAATTGCCTATTTACTACCGGCTGTATCTTATGCACGCTATACTGGTAAACCAGCCCTTATCGCATGTGCTGATGAAACCTTAATTGACCAGTTAGTAAAAGAGGGCGGCGATATTTATAAGCTACAAAAAACGTTAGGTCTTGAAATCGATGTCCGCCTAGCAAAGTCACGTGACCAATATTTATGCTTAAAGCGTTTTGAGGAAGCTGAGAAAGTCGAAACTGATGAATGGATTGATGATATTTCGTTTTCTATACCTGATGGAGTGTATGCACAGGGCTCGATGATTGCAATACAACCCTATGGTGAAAGAAGCGATTATCCAACAGTTAGTGATGAAGATTGGCAAAAAGTAAATTACAACTCGATTATGCAGTGTTCAGTATGTGACCTACGTAATCGATGTGGTCAAACATTACATCGTGCACATTATCGTAAATCAGCGGATCTCATTATTTGTTCACAAGATTTTTTGATGGAACATTTAGCTACAAAGGAGTCGCGTGAACGTGAAGGGCAATTAGCTTTATTGCCGGATGTATCAATGATTGTGCTAGACGAAGGTCATTTATTAGAATATGCTGCACAAAAAGCAATGACGTATAAAGTACAGGCGACAACTATTGTTCAATTGTTAGAGCGTTTAATGGTAGATGGTGTGCGAGAACGTACATTATACGCGATGGAAAAATTACAAGATGACCATGAGCTATTTTTTGACCAACTACGAGACGATCTAGTCGCTTCTAAAGAAGAGCGTAAACGTATTAACAAATCGCCAAATCTATTGAAATACGGGAAACAACTTATTCAAGATGTCGAAACATTACTTGAGGAATTTGTCTTTGAATCTGAAATGTATATGATTCCGGAGTATGAATTAAATATGGCAGAGGAGTATTTAGAACAATACGAGGCTTCTTTACGTATTTTTATAGCACAAGGAGATGCAGTAGATTGGTTAGAGGAAACTGATGGGGAAGAAACGCTTGTCATTATGCCGCGTCTTATTACAGAAGTTTTAGCAGAAAAACTATTCTCTAAAAAACTTCCAATCATATTTTCTTCAGCAACTTTATCAGTGAAAAAAGATTTTTCATATATTGCCTATAGTTTAGGAATTCGTGATTATCAATCGTTTTCTGTTCCTTCTCCATTTGATTATGAAGAAGTTATGCGAATTTATTTACATGAACTTTCTCAAAAGGAGAAAACGTCGCGGGTTCAACAGCTATTACGTGACGGTGAAAAAACTTTAATTTTATTTAAATCCAAACAAGCAATGTTAGATTTCAAAGCGGAACTACCTCTTATGGAACGAATGTATGTAGCGTTTGAAGGGGATCGTGAACTGTCAGGAATTGTTCGTGATTTCCAAGAAGGCGCGATCAAAACATTATGCTCCTATCATTTATGGGAAGGTCTAGATTTGCCGGAGGAGGCATTAACACGAGTTATTATTTTTGATTTACCGTTCCCTCCACACGATCCATTATTTGATGCGAAACGTACATTTGCAGAAAATCCATATGAAGAAGTGGAATTACCATTTATGCAACTTCGTTTGCAGCAAGGAATGGGGCGTTTAATTCGTACTTCAAACGACCGCGGAGATATCCATATTTTAATGAATGAAGAAGAGGCAAAGCAGCGGGAAACATTTGAAGATATATTAGCTGTTACCCCAGAAATAAAGTAGAAAAAAGCGAGTTTGCACCTGTTGCATTCTCGCTTTTTTTATATATTAAAATAACATTTTTATCGTGGGATAATGTTGTGTTTGAAAAAAGTGTTGAATATTTCTCTTTTAAGCTATATAGTTCTTTGTAATGCAATGAAATTTAATAAAATAAATTATTTTTTATATTGAAAATAATTTTGCAAAAGGTTTATAATAATGACAAGAAATTTTAGAATAATCAAATTTAATATTTAATTATTCTGTGATAGGGGGCATGAACCTGTCGAACATTCAATCATTGTGTCGAAAATATACGAGCTTATCTGCAACGGATGTAGAGAAGTTAATAGAACTTGAAATTACATTATCGTATTACGCTGAGTTGACAGATTGTTATATGTTCATAGATTGTATGCTGGAAAACTTGCCACATGCAATTGTTGTGGCAGAGGCATTCCCAAAAACAGAAAGAGGCTTATACGAAAAATCTGTAATTGGCAAATTTGTCTTTGAAAGCTTTGAGCCAGCAGTATTTGCTGCTTTTAAAAATAAAGAAAAATCGTCAATGACTAGAGCAATCACTCAGGAAGGCATAACGGTTGAACAAAACGTTGTTCCTCTCTTTAATGACCAACAACAAGTTATTGCTGTGTTAATCCAAGAAAAAAAGGTGGAAATGAAAACAACACCTAAAGATGATTTTCAACAAATGCCTTTTGCATTAATTGAGCATATTGTTGAGCCGAACTCTCAACCGATTCCAGTTGTTTCTGATTTGCTAGTGGAATCGATTATTCTTACAAATCATGAAAACAAAGTCATCTATAGCAATCCTGCAGGCTACCAATTTATATCAGAGCTATCCGGACTTGAGCGTTTTAACAACGTTGCTTTGGATGAAATTTTACCTTTTTTACAGGAAATCTATGATAAAGGCGATGATGTCTTTTTCTTAGAAGTTACGATTGATCGTAAATCTTTTATTGTGAAGAAAATTCCTATTCGTGATCAACGTGATAAAGTGACACTTCTCATAATTCATGATCTTACAGAGCTTAAGCTGAAAGAAAATGAATTAATGATGAAAACATTCGCTATAAGAGAGATTCACCACAGAGTGAAAAATAATTTACAAACAGTCACGAGTCTATTGCGCTTGCAAATGCGAAATGACTTGTCAGCTTCCAGTGCGAGTGCTTTTCAAGAGGCATTAAATCGTATATATAGTATTTCATCTGTTTATGAACTTATTTTAGAAAATGAGGATAACGCTGAAGAGAAAGTAGATGTTATCGCGTTATCTAAAAAGATTGGTCATAAAATGGTTGGCACATCCAACACATCATCTATTCAATTAACCTTTCATCACGATAATATACAGTTATTTTGTCATTCTAAAAAAGCTGTTTCGCTCGCATTAATCATTTGTGAGCTACTGCAAAATGCACTGAAATATGCTTTTATTGGTCGTGAAGAGGGAACAATCGATATCCAATTTCAAAAAGATGCTTCTTCTATTTCACTTCATATTTCTGACAATGGCGTTGGAATGCAAGAGGTGAAGGCATCGTTTGGAATGGAGATTATAACAAGGCTTGTTGAACATGATTTAGCTGGCATATTTTCAATTATCCCTAGTGAACAAGGTACACATACTCAAATCCAGTTCCCTGTAAGTGAGGAGGTATTTATCCTAAATGACTAGGAAAGTTATGATTGTCGAAGATGAGTCCCTTATTGCAATTGATTTGAAGTTTATGTTAGAGGATAATGGCTACGAAGTGGTAGCGCAAGCAAACAATGGAGAATCAGCAATTGAGTTGGCTTTTACACATAAGCCACAGTTAATCTTAATGGACATTAAAATGCCAAAGCTAGATGGTTTAAAGGCAAGTAAAGTTATTGAACAGCAGCTTGGTATACCAGTGCTATTTATATCAGCTTATAGTGAAAAAGAATTGTTACTGTACATGAAGCAGGATAATATTTTAGGCTATGTTATGAAACCGTTTTCTGAGAAGAATGTCCTTCCGGCGTTGGAAGTAGCATTTCACCAGATTGATAAGTTCAACCGTTTAAACGGGGAATTACTGCATAAACAAACAGAAATAGAAAAGCGAAAAATAATCGAACGAGCAAAAGGTTTGCTCATGAAGTCAGAGAACCTTAGTGAGGACGAAGCTTATAAAAAAATTCGAAGTGAAAGTATGCAGACTCAACAGGAAATGGCGCTTATTGCAAGGCGCATTATCAATACTTTACAAGTAAATAGTTAAAGCAAAGACGCTTTAAAGAGATCTCCTCTTTAAATGCGTCTTTTTTTTATATATAGAAAAATAAAAGGGGTGATGAGAAGGATGGCAATGATAGGAACGGTGATCGTTTATATTATTATGATTTGTGCAGTATTAGGAGCAATTGGAGCAATTCGAGATGCTGAATATGGAATCGGTAAAGAGTTTATGAATGGAATTCATACGGTTGGACATATTTTTGTACCTGCTGCAGGGATCATGGCAGCTATACCTTACTTAACGTGGTTTATAAGTCATTTTATTAGCCCAATTTTTGAATGGATTGGTGCTGATCCAGCGATTGCGGCAACGACAATTTTAGCGTCGGACATGGGGGGATATCAATTAGCAAATGCTTTAAAAGAGTCCTATGAGGGATGGGTCATGGCTCTAGTTGTCGGATTTATGTCAGGTGCAACAATTGTGTTCTCTATTCCAATGGGGCTTGCCATGTTAGATAAGCGAGATCATAAATATATGGCTTTAGGTATTATGGCGGGTGTTTTAACAATTCCGATTGGAGCATTTATTTCTTCTATTTTGATTGTGATGTTCAATACGGAGGTTCGTGAAGTAATTAGTACAACAGCGGCACCAACATATGTTTTTGCCATTTCTGTTTTACAAATATTAATTAATTTATTGCCATTATTTATTTTTGTCGTGTTAATTGCGTTAGGTCTAAAACTAATTCCAAATGGCATGATCAAAGGCTTCATGATTTTTGGACGTGTGATGGATGCTGCTATCAAGCTTGTGCTAGTGTTCTCGATTGTAGAAATTTTCACAGGTATTTTTACGAAGGTTTTTGGTGCATGGGGCTTTGATCCGATCATGGCAGATAAAGTCGATCAATTCCGGGCACTTGAAACAGCTGGATACATCGGTATTATGCTAGCGGGTGCATTCCCAATGGTGTACTTAATAAGAAAATATGCATCGAAGCCTCTAGAGGCAGGAGGTAAAAAATTAGGCCTATCGTCAGTAGGGAGCGCAGGTATTTTAGCGACAATTGCTAATATTTTAGCCATGTTTACACTTGTTCGACATATGCCACCGAAAGATAAGGTCATTAACATTGCCTTTGGAGTTTGTTCAGCATTCCTTCTAGGAGATCATTTATCGTTTACAGCTAACTTCCAACCGACCATTATTTTACCGGTTATTGCAGGTAAGTTTTTAGCGGGTGTTATCGCAATTATATTGGCCTATAAGCTATCTGTTCCTACAGCTCTAAGGCTAGAACAAGAGGATCGTGAGGCAGGCATTATTAAAGAAGGAGAATATTTAACAGATACTAGCCTTGAAAAAACTTGAAAGAGGTGATGACGTGTGAGTGAAGAAAAGAAACGGTTTATTCAGGAGTTTGTGCCAGGAAAGCAGCTAACATTAAGTCATCTAATTGCAAACCCTGACCCTGATATGTTTCAAAAGCTAGGTATTCAAGAAGCAGGTGCACTTGGCATCATGACATGTACACCAAGTGAGACAGTTATTATCGCAGGGGATTTAGCAACAAAGGCAGCGAACGTAAAACTTGGGTTTTTAGATCGCTTTACCGGCAGTCTCGTAATTGTTGGCAGTGTTTCCGAGGTTGAAATGGCGATGTTAGAGATTAATCGTTTTCTATCAGAGAAGCTTGGCTATACGCCATCAAAAATAACGAAGTCATAGGATGTGCCGTATGAAAAATCGAGTAATGATCATAGGTGGTGTGCAAGCAGGGAAGTCGACATTAATGAATGCGTTATTAGGAAAAGATAGACAAGCCAATAAAACACAGGCGCTCGTTTATGATGACTGGATTGTTGATACACCCGGAGAATATATAGAAAATCCAATGTATTACAAAAACATCATGGCAACATCGCTTGAAGTGACACATGTAATTTATTTGCAGGATGCCACGTCATCAAGGAGTGTTTTTCCTCCGCAATTTAGCTTAGGAATTCCTAAAATACAAATTGGTGTTATTACAAAAATTGATGCACCACTTGCAGATGTAGAAAGAGCAACAGCGTTATTACAAAATGTCATGACACATGGTCCTATTGTGAAAACCTCTTCGTGGCAAAAGCTTGGTGTTGAGTTTATAGCGCCACTTATTCAGCTCAATTGTGACGAAGAAATTCGCCAATTTGTGAAGGATCGTGATAGTCCTTATCTCATGTATAGCCCGTAGTGGCGAGAGGGGGGGAGTAAGTTGAAGACCCAAAAAATTTATAGTGCAGGCATTGATATTGGAACAAGTACAACAAAAATGGTCGTCAGTAGTTTTCTGTTGAAAAACGTTGCAGGTGTAACGCATGTGCCTCGAATAGAAATTATTGAAAAAACGGTTTTACATCAAAGCCCGATTATTAAAACACCATTTATCAATAAAGAAATTATCGATATGGAAAAAATCGAGCAATTTATTTTTCAGCAATATCAATTGGCCCAAATTGCACCAGCAGATATTGCAACAGGTGCCATTATTATTACAGGCGAATCTGCAACAAAAGAAAATGCTAGCGAGGTGGTTCATGCGATCGCAGATACAGCTGGACACTTTTTAGTTGCTACTGCCGGACCCGATTTGGAGGGAATCATTGCAGCAAAGGGCGCGGGTACTTTACAACAATCTAAAAATACGGCCAAAGTTATCGCTAATATCGATATCGGTGGTGGTACAGCAAATATTGCAGTAATGCAGTACGGAGAAGTAATCGGTACGTGTACATTGCATGTCGGAGGGAGACTCATAGAATTTCAAAATGGCATTGTCCAATCGATTTCACCACCCATTATGAAACTGATGAAAAAATGGTCAAAGCCATTAAAGGTGGGTGATGCAGCAGAGGATGTACGTGTCACACAACTAATCCAAGAAATGGCGGATATAGTAGCGATGACTCTAAGCGGACAATTGACAGATGAACAACATCCGTTATTGCTAGGACATTTGCCAACTTGGAATAAACCAGTTGAAGCAGTCGTTTTTTCCGGTGGTGTAGCTGCTTGTATTTATGAACAGGAATGTACAAACCGTCAATATGATGATATTGGCGAAAAATTGGCGACATATCTTTTGCAGCACGAACAGTTACAATCCTTTTTATGGCTAAAACCAGAGGAAACAGCACGGGCAACGGTGACTGGTGCAGGTACCCAAACAACTGAGATTAGTGGTGCAACGATTCAAGTAGACGCGGAAATTTTGCCTTTAAAAAATGTGCCTGTTTTCGATTGTCATTTGGATACGAACAGCCAAGAATTCGACTATGCGGTAAAAACAGCGGTTGAACGAGCCGATGCTCTATTTTCTATACAGGAGAATCGCTCTCCGTTTGCACTCTATTTCAGCCAGTTACCCTATTTAAGCTTCCAGGATGTCCGTGCTTTATGTGAGGCTATTTTGAAACACTTAGCGACGATAAGCTCCAAGGAACTACCAATTATCATAGTCATTCAATCAGATTATGCAAAAGTTATTGGGCAAACGTTACAAGCGATTAATCAAACAGTTCCCATCATTTGCATCGATCAAATCAAAGTGGAAACAGGCGATTACATTGACATTGGGGAAGTACTGCCATCTGGAGTTGTCCCAGTCGTTGTAAAAACACTTGCTTTTCACTCAAAGTAAGGAGGATGAATGTGAATCTATCGGTGATATTTGGTGGAGAAAAATATAATTTTAAATCATTGAAGGATGTAATGGCCAAGGCCAATGAAGAAAAATCAGGAGATCAGTTAGCTGGAATTGCTGCTGAATCTGTACAACAAAGAATTGCGGCAAAGGCGGTTCTAAGTGAGCTGTTAGTGAAAGATATAAGAGAAAATCCATTAGTTCCTCCCGAAGAGGATGAAGTGACACGCATTATTGAAGGTGATGTTAATGAGCAAATTTATGGAGAAATTAAAAACTGGAGTATCGAGCAACTTAGAGAATACATTTTATCCAATGACACAGGCGACAGGGAATTAAAACGCTTAAGCAAGGGCATGAATTCAGAAATTATTGCATCCGTTACAAAGCTAATGTCCAACTTAGATCTTGTCCATGCGGCCAATAAAGTGGAAATACTGTCAACTTGTAATAGTACGATCGGACAAAAGGGCACACTTTCCTCAAGATTACAGCCGAATCATCCAACAGACAATATTGACGGTATTATTGCTTCATTAAAAGAAGGCTTGTCCTATGGTATAGGTGATGCGGTCATTGGGATTAACCCAGTAGATGATTCAGTTGAAAGTGTGAAAAAAGTATTGCAAGCAACAAAGGAGTTTATCAATGATTGGTCGATTCCTACACAAAACTGTGTGTTAGCACATATTACAACACAGATGAAGGCTATTAAACAAGGTGCACCTGCCGATATGATTTTCCAAAGTATTGCTGGAACAGAAATTGCTAACCGCTCGTTTGGTATTTCTGCTGACCTAATAAGAGAAGCAGAGGAGCTTGTGAAAAAGCAAGGAACAGGAACTGGACCGAATTTATTCTATTTTGAAACTGGACAAGGCTCGGAGCTATCTGCTGAGGCACATATGGGTATTGACCAAGTAACACTTGAATCGCGCAATTACGGATTTGCTAGACATTTTAATCCGTATATTGTGAACACGGTAGTTGGCTTTATTGGACCTGAGTATTTATACAATAACAAACAGGTTATACGTGCAGGACTAGAAGATCACTTTATGGGCAAAATGCACGGCATTCCAATGGGCGTTGATATTTGTTACACAAACCATATTAAAGCAGACCAAAATGATGTTGAAGATCTAAGTGTTTTATTAACAGCTGCTGGTGTCAACTTTATTATAGCTGCACCAATGGGCGACGATGTCATGCTGAACTATCAGTCAATGAGCTTCCATGATGTCGCTACATTACTTCAAACGTTTGGTAAAAAACCAGCACCTGCATTTCTAGCGTGGTTAGAAAAAATGGGCATTTATGAGAATGGTCGTCTATCTGCAATAGCTGGCGATTTATCTATATTTGAAAGGTAGGTGAGTCCATTGAATGAACAATTAGTATCAATGATTACACAGCTCGTAATAGATAAGATGGGCAATCAAACGCCCGACGAACAATCTCATGATACGGCTGTACCACCAGAAGACCAAAAGGAAATACTTATTAAACTTCAAGCTAAGGAAACTAGTGTAGCTGATATAGTAGCAATTCCGAGCGCAACAGAATGGTCAAATGAACCATTAATAAAACTTTATCAATCTGAATCACATAACCATGAACAATCGTACTACAGCGTAAGTAATGATGAACCAACTGACACTATGGCACCTATTACAGCCTTTAAATTTGAAGAGGATGAAGTGTCTGAAAGTGTTCAAGCTGCTAAAAAGCATACACCTGCAAGAATAGGTGTTGGGAGAGCGGGGACAAGGCCAAAAACCAAAACTTGGCTAAAGTTCCGTCTCGATCATGCAGCGGCAGTAGATGCAGTTTATGGGGAAGTGACAGAAGGGCTCCTACAAAAGCTTGATGTCTTTCAAGTAACAACAAGAGTGACAGATAAGGAGGAATACATTACTAGACCAGATTTAGGTCGTCGTTTATCAGCTGAATCAAAAACGCTTATCCAATCGAAGTGTGCAAAAAATCCAAAGGTACAAATCATCATATCTAACGGATTAAGTGCAAGTGCGATTGAAGAAAATGTGCAAGATGTTTATTTAGCGTTACAGCAAAGTCTTAATAATTTAAATATAGAAATAGGAACGACTTTCTATATTGATAAAGGGCGTGTAGCTCTTATGGATGAAATAGGCGAGCTTTTACAAGCAGAAGTGATTGTTTATCTAATCGGTGAGCGTCCGGGACTTGTATCAGCCGAGTCAATGAGTGCTTATATATGCTATCAACCTAGAATTGGCACAGTAGAGGCTGATCGAATGGTCGTTTCGAACATTCATAAAGGTGGTATCCCGCCGTTAGAGGCTGGAGCCTATTTAGGAACAGTCGTGCAAAAAATATTGCATTACAAGGCAAGTGGAGTTGGTCTTGTGGCAAAAGAAGGTTAGGGGGCCAAACGATGAATCCTCAAAAAATTATGGCAGAAATTTTAGCAATGCAAGTCATTCCAAGAGTGAATAGTGAACTAGCGGAGCAATTAGATTTAAAGCCATATCACAATAGCATTGGACTCGTAACACTAACAATAGATGATGTTGGCTATGTAGCTTTGGACGAGGCTACGAAAAAAGCAGATGTTGATGTTGTGTATGCGAAAAGCTTTTATGCTGGAGCGGCTCATGCATCTGGCCCATTATCTGGTGAAGTCATTGGCATCATTGCTGGTAGATCGCCTGATGAAATACGAAGTGGCTTTGATGCGATTCAGCAGAAAATTCAGTTTGATACGTATTTTGAAGCGATCCTTCAAAATGAAAACCACGCTCTTTTTGCACATACTGTAGCTAGCTGTGGCACGTATTTGGCAGAGCTAGCGAACGTTAAGGTTGGAACAGCCCTCGCTTATTTAATCGCACCGCCACTTGAAGCTGTCGTTGGTTTAGATGCTGCATTAAAGGCGGCAGATGTAGAGCTAAAGGTTTTCTTTGGTCCACCATCTGAAACCAATTTTGGTGGCGGTTTAGTAAGTGGTAGTCAATCTTCCTGCCAAGCTGCTGCAAATGCTTTTAGAGAAGCTATTGAAAATTTAACAAGAAATCCAGTTGTTTAGAAAGGTGGGTCTTTATGGCCACATTTGATAAAGATTTATTAGCCATTCAAGAAATGAGAGACGCTGTGAGACATGCCAATATTGCACAGGCTACGTATATGCAGTATTCACAGCAGCAGGTAGATCATATCGTCAAAGCTGTTGCGGATGCCGCATTTAAAGAGGCAGAACGGTTGGCAAATATGGCCGTTCAGGAAACAGGGATGGGTGTTCCTAATCATAAAAAGATGAAAAATGAGGTTGCCTCTAGAGATGTCTATGAAGATATTAAAGATTTAAAGACTGTCGGTGTCGTAGGTTTCGATCGAATGAAGAAAGTGACAGAGATTGCAAGTCCGTTTGGCGTAATTGCGGGCATTGTCCCAACGACAAATCCGACATCAACAGCAATTTTTAAAACACTTATTTCATTGAAAACTAGAAATGGTCTTGTTCTAAGCCCGCATCCATATGCAGTTGAATGTACAAAGGAAGCTTTAGAGATTTGTAGAGTAGCAGCAGAAAAAGCGGGAGCACCAGAAGGCTTGCTACACTGTTTAACACTGTCTTCCATGGAGGCTACGCAGCAATTAATGAAGCACCCCGATATTCACTTAATATTAGCGACTGGAGGGGGTGCGCTAGTAAAAGCAGCCTATAGTTCGGGCAAACCGGCTTACGGTGTAGGACCAGGAAATGTTCCAGCTTATATTGAAAAATCGGCGAATATATCCAAAGCTGTTCGCCAGCTTGTCCAAAGTAAGTCTTTTGATAACGGTACGATTTGTGCTACAGAGCAGTCAATGATTGTAGATAAAGTTATTGCCGAGCAAGTTTTATCAGAGTTAAAGAAAAACGGTGCTTATATTTTGAGTGATGAAGAGAAGGTAAAAATGGAGAAGTTGATTTCTCCAATCCCTGGGAAAGTAAATCCTCAAATTGTAGGTAAGTCAGCAGCTTGCTTAGCAGATTCTATCGGTGTTACCGTGCCGGAAGATACAAAAGTACTTGTTGGTATGGAAACGATGATTGGCAAGAACATTCCATTTTCATTGGAAAAACTGTCCCCGATATTTGCGTTATACACAGTTGAGGACAGTACTGAGGCAAAACAGGTAATGATTGATTTGCTAAACATAGGAGGACGCGGACATACATGCTCGATCCATACAGAAAATACAGCTTTAGCTGAGCAATTTTCTATTGAATTACCAGTGTCCAGAATTGTGATCAATACATTATCATCTATTGGCGCTGTAGGTGGAACTACAGGCTTAGCACCATCTTTCACATTAGGATGTGGCACGTTTGGTGGCAATATTACGTCCGATAACATTACAGCGAGACATTTATTGAATATTAAACGTATGGCTTATGGCATTAAAGATGTAGAGGTACCAAAACCAAAGTTCTTAACAAAACCAGTAGTAGAGAACATTAAGGCACAAGATCCATCGCTGGATACAGCAGTGGTTCAACAAATTGTTGATCAAGTATTAAAACAAATAACATTACAAAATAAATAATTTGGAGGAATGACAAATGAGTACAGCATTAGGAATGGTAGAAACAAAAGGATTAGTAGGAGCAATTGAAGCAGCAGATGCAATGGTGAAGGCTGCTAGCGTTAATTTAGTAGGAAAAGTACATGTTGGTGGCGGGATTGTCACTGTATTAGTTCGTGGTGATGTAGGAGCGGTAAAAGCAGCTACTGATGCAGGTGCAGCAGCGGCACAACGTGTTGGAGAACTTCTATCTGTTCATGTAATCCCACGTCCACACCATGAATTAGAATTAATTTTACCAAAAGCAGAGGCTTAATTTCAGGTTGAGCTGAGCCGTATTAAAGGTGATGGAAAGAAAAGCCGAAGCGACGGATAGAACCATCGAAGCGATGGAAAGACCCGCCGGAACGATGGATAGAGTACGAAGCGACGGAAAGAAAAGCCGAAACGACGGATAGAACCATCGAAACGACGGAAAGACCCGTGGAAGTGACGGTTAGAACATCATAAAGTAAAGGGCAGGATGCTACACATTGCGCTTCATCCTGCTTTCATTTCCTATAACAATATAGCTAATAGATATAGAGGTGGCTAACGTGAAAACAGCAACAAAGATATTTCCTGTGGCCATTTCAGCTCGCCATATACATGTCAGTGAAGAGGATTTACAAGCACTTTTTGGTCCGAATGCAACGCTAACGAAGGATTTTGATCTTTCACAGCCAGGACAGTTTGCAGCCAAAGAGCGTGTCTCTATTGAGGGACCAAAAGGTGTTCTTCACAATGTGCGTGTACTAGGTCCTGTAAGAGCGGCAACACAGGTGGAAATTAGTCGAACAGATGCAATGAAACTAGGATTAACCCCTCCTTTAAGGCAATCGGGAGATATCGAAAGTTCAGCAGGCATCAAATTAATCAATCAAGAACAAGAAATCATAATTAAGCAGGGAGTCATTATTGCACAGGCACATATTCATATGACGGAAGAGGATGCAATAGCATTGGACGTACAAAATAATGAATTTGTATCTGTTGAAGTGGAAAGTGAGCGACCTGTGACGTTTCGTGGAGTTGTAGTTCGTGTGTCAAACGATTTTAGTTTGGAGATGCATATTGATACAGATGAAGCGAATGCAGGCTTTATTGAACAGCAAGCACAGGGGAGAATTATCAGATCATTAACGTAAGGAGGAGGTTAGATGCAGGAAAATTTAGTCCAAAAAATTGTCGAAGAAGTATTGCAACAAGTTTTAAAAAAACAGCCTTCTTCTCTATATGATGGAAAAATCCCTATTGGTGTTTCAGCACGACACGTCCATCTTGCTCAAGCGGAAGTGGAGAAGCTTTTTGGTGAGAACTATCAATTAACACCTAAGTTTGAACTTTCACAGCCAGGACAGTTTGCTGCAGAGGAAACCGTTGTTATTGCTGGTCCTAAGGGTTCCATTGAGCGGGTGCGAATATTAGGCCCAGCTCGTTCATTATCTCAAGTAGAAGTAAGCTGGACAGATGCGATGAAATTAGGGATGAAGCCACCATTAAGAATTTCAGGAGATATTAAAGGTTCCAGTCCTGTCACACTTATCGGTCCAAATGGCAGTGTCGTGCTAAATGAAGGGCTCATTATTGCGCAAGCGCATATTCATATGTCATCAGCTGATAGCGCTCGGTTCCAAGTAGCAGATGGACAATCGGTACAAATTAAAGTAGAAGGTATGAGACCGATTATTTTATCCAATGTAATTATTCGTGTTTCGGATCGTTATCGATTGGAGATGCATATCGACACAGATGAAGCAAATGCAGGATTAATTCAACAAGGTGCACTTGCTGAAATTATCTATGTACAAGCTAACGAACAAATGGATGTCAAAGAAATTCCTCCAGTCTTAAAACAAGCTGAAAGACCATCCAGCTATCAATTTGATAAGAAGCTACTTTCGCAAGTAGAAGTACTTGAAATAGAAGCGCGGGAAATTGTTGTTCCTAAAAACACAATTGTCACGGCATTGGCTTATGACAAAATACGAGAGTTAAATAAGACGTTAACAATTCGCTCGGAGTAATTAGAAAAGTCCATTCAGGATAAAGTAGGTGAAGTTCATGCAAATGGGAAGAGTGATAGGCAGTGTATGGGCAACACGTAAGGAGGAAGGGTTGAATGGCTTAAAACTATTAATTATTCAACCAATTGACTCCAATCAGCAGCCAATTCGTTCAGAGATTGTAGCAGCAGATCGTATCGGGGCAGGAATTGGCGATGATGTGCTTATTACAAGTGGTGGGTCATCACGATATATTATGAAAGAAAATCCGTTGCCTATCGATGCAGTTGTTATAGGTATTATTGATTCTACGGAAGTTATGAGAGGTGAGGAGAATGAGTAGCGCTATTGGAATGATAGAGACAAAAGGATTAGTAGGCTCTTACGAAGCTGCTGATGCAATGATTAAGTCATCAGATGTAACAATCGTCAAGCAAGAGTTCGTTGATGGCGGGATTGTAACAGTTGTCGTGAAAGGTGATGTTGGTTCTGTCCAGGCAGCAGTAGAAGCTGGAAAAGCCGCTGCAATGCGTGTTGGAGAACTATTAGGCGCTCACGTAATTCCGAGACCTGATGAAGATGTTTTTCAAATGATTAAAGGACCAGAAGCACCAAAGAAAAAGCCAGCAACAACATCAACACGTGCTAAAAAAACGACGGAAACAGCTGCAACTGATCAACGAGGTGAGGCATAATGTCTTTTCGGAAAAGTAAAATTGCTGTAATTGGTGCTGGTCATACTGGCGCAACTTTAAGTTTATTTTTGGCACAAAAAGAACTAGGAGATGTTGTCCTGTTAGATATTCCAGAAGCGGAGAATCCGACAAAAGGAAAGGCGCTAGATTTATTACAAACAGGACCAATCGAAAAGTTTAATGTTTCTATTAAAGGAACGAGTAATTATGAGGATATAGCAGGAGCAAATATTGTCATTATTACAGCTGGTATTCCCCGTAAGCCAGGCATGAGCCGGGATGATTTAGTGGCGACGAATGCAAAAATTATTCAACAGGTATCTAGACAAATAAAACATTATGCTCCAAACAGCATCGTTCTTATATTAAGCAATCCGGTTGATGCAATGACTTATGTTTGCTATAAAGAAACAGGCTTTCCGAAAAATCGGATCATTGGCCAATCAGGTGTGTTAGATACAGCACGTTTTAATACATTTGTAGCGCAAGAGCTGCAAATTGCACCAGAGGATGTGTCAGGATTCGTTTTAGGTGGGCATGGCGACGAAATGGTCCCTTTAATTCGATATTCCTACGCTGGAGGGATCCCTTTAGAAAAACTGATTCCTCAAGACAGACTGCAGCAAATCGTAGAGCGTACACGTAAAGGTGGCGGAGAAATTGTTGGTTTGTTAGGGAATGGCAGTGCTTATTATGCGCCAGCTGCTGCCTGTGCACAGATGGTCGAAATCATCATGAAAGATCAACGCAAAATAATTCCTTCTATTGCCCTTTTAGAAGGAGAGTACGGTTACCACGAATTATTTTTAGGTGTACCGACAATATTAGGCGGCAATGGTATAGAATCAGTTATTGAATTGCACCTGACAAATGAAGAAAAAACGGCACTCCACCAATCGGCAGAAGCCGTCAAACAAGTAATAACAATTTGTCAAAACATAGAGTAATCAGACGCTATGCTGCAATAAGATATGTAGGATCCCCAACTATATATCTGTTGTAAAAGCCTTTAGCTCTTAAAAATGTTTGGAAACTAAACATTGCACTTAAAAGCTAGTTAAAATTCCCCTTATTTATATAGAATAAGAAGCTCTCTTTGAACGTGAAAGTTCGAAGAGAGCTTCATTTTGTTGAAGAAGACGCCACAGGATAAAGTTAACTTTACCGTTGACTTTATCCTTAGGGGAAGGTGTATAAATGAATGGTAGCAAGTAACAAATAAATGAGTGAGGTGGTTTTGTGCTATCAATAGGGGAGTTCTCAAAAATATGTGGTGTCTCTACAAAAACACTTCGATACTACGATGAAATTGGATTAATTAACCCAGATGAGATTAATGCGGAAAGCGGTTATAGGTATTATTCCATCGAACAACTAAAAAGGATGCTCTATATCAATCGTTTAAAATCCTATCATTTTTCTCTTGAAGAAGTTAAAACGATGCTGGCATTAGAAGAGGGTCAATCCGAAGAAATACTTTGTTCAGCGTTGAACCAGAAAAGAAATGAAATTCTAGAGAAATTAAAGGCTTTTGAATATGTTGTAAAACAACTAAGTCAAGATATTTCAAATCTAGAAAAAGGGGTACCAATCATGTCGTATCTTGACGACTTCGAAGTACAACTAGTAGAAACAAAGCCAATGAATATCCTTTATAAGCGATTAATATTGAGCAGTGATGATTATGCATCGGGATATGGTCGTTATTTTA
The DNA here is from genome assembly GCF_050280125.1 of Lysinibacillus sp. NPDC093692. Classification (NCBI taxonomy): domain Bacteria; kingdom Bacillati; phylum Bacillota; class Bacilli; order Caryophanales; family Bacillaceae; genus Lysinibacillus; species Lysinibacillus sp. NPDC093692. The sequence goes on along the minus strand of NZ_JBNNUW010000024.1, from coordinate 36,420 downwards.
GCGAGTTATATGAAAGGATTGCGAAGGAGAAGCTCACTTTACTTAGTCAGGCGATGACGATTTACCATAGCCCTGAATTTAATCCTGCTGGCAATGATACCGAGTTCGCCGTTTCAATAGCTGAGTCTGTTAAGGGTACGAGAAATTTGCCTGGTAGCCTCTGTGCTAAATCTGTTTTAAAGGGGGCATATCCAGAATTGACATCCGTCTACGCTAATTTGATGAAGTGGATTGAAAACGAGGGATATGAGCTATTATTGCCACCATATGAAATATATGTAACAGACCCAAATCAAGCAATCGCCCCTGAGGAGTATGTTACTGAAGTATATTTTCCTGTAAAGAAAAAATGATAATTAGGAGGTTCCTATGCAAACAACAATAAATTGGCAAGCCGTAAAACCTGAAAGCATATATATGAACAATGAAAAACTTTCCAAGCTAGAACAGACGATAAAAAGTGATTATCACAATATTAATGGCATTATTATTATTAAAGATGGTCATTTAGCATATGAAAAATATTTTAATGGCAAAGGTTCTGATCATTGTCACCATATAGCATCAGTAACAAAAAGTGTACTTTCTGCACTTATAGGCATCGCAATTGATAAAGGCTATATTATTAGCGTTGAAGAAAAGGTGTTGGATTTTTTCCCAGAGTATATGTTTGCTTCTGATCAGCAGAAACAACAGATTACTATACGACATCTTCTCACGATGACAGTACCTTATCCATTTGAGGATTGGCATGAGCCACTAGATAAGCTATGTCAACAGCAGGATTGGATAAAATACACACTTGATTTAATGGGTGCAAATGGGGGTTTAGGTGCTTTTAAATACTCTACAGCTGGAGCACATGTCTTGTCAGCAATTCTTACTAAAAGTACTGGCAAGAGTGCACGAGCGTTCGCCAATGAACATTTGTTTACACCGCTTGGCATGAAAGAAATTCCGAACTACGAAATGAATGCCTATGGGTTTGATGATTTATTCGGGAAAAACGTCAAGGGGTGGGTCCATGATCCAAACGGTCTTTCAGCAGGTGGGTGGGGACTAACATTAACTACTCGTGATATGGCACGATTTGGCTACCTCTATATAAACAATGGCATGTGGAATAATAATAGGGTCCTCTCAGAAACATGGATTCAAGAATCCACGGAGATAAACTATCACAATTACGGTTATTTATGGTGGCTACGCCAAGAAGATGGATTATTTACATATTCAGCAATAGGGGATGGAGGCAATATGATTTGTTGTATACCGAAATTGAATATGGTTGTGGCAATTAGTTCAGAATTCATCATGAATCCTCGAGATAGATGGCCGTTAATGAAGGAGTATATAATCCCGGCTGTAATTAATAATCAATAATTTTATATTTCAAGTGAGGGGAATAATTCCTTTCCTATTAGGTGGATGCACGCTTGCTTCAAGTTCATCGGTACTATCCCCCAACGTATTTCGTAGTCTCGACCCCAATCAACTTATGACATAGGAAAAATTTTGATCCCATCAAATTAGACAATAGGCTATAATAAATAGTCTATTGTCTAATTTGATGAAGTTATCATTATGAAGAAGCGTATTGAAAGATCCCTTTTCTGAAGGTCGTGCTCACTACATCTTCAGTTTGAGGTTGAATTTTACTTTTAAAATAAAGTGAGGGAAAGAAATGGTTAGCTACTTGGTCGTCTTTATTGTCATTGTCCTTATAATGTTAAAAGAGAAACAAGTTAGACCAGCTCGATTGTGGGTCATACCAGTTTTGTTAATTGGTGTGGTGTTTTCTACTATTTCAAGTATTAAATTAACGCCTTTAAGTATTATGATGTATATCAGTTGTTTAATGGTTGGATTGGGTATAGGAGTATGGAAAGGAAAACTAGAAAAAATTCGTAAGAATCACACTAGAGGAATCGTTACTACAAAAAGCTCTATTGCTGGAATTATTTTGTTTTTCGGGTTTCTTCTTTTAAGGATACTGGTAGGTCATTGGAGTAGAGAGCATGCATTGCTATCATTAACAAATGCTCTTATGTTCATACCACTGGGTAGTATTTGTTCTCGTCGCTATATTATCTATTTGAGATACAAACAACTTATGGGCGAGTAAAGCAATATAAAGTATAGAATTGTTTTAAATCGAAGACTAATCATAGTGATTTATTATTCTGTATTCAGCTTTTATATAGTCATCTAGTATATTTAGTAAAAAATAGCATATTCTTGCAGAAATAATTTTAACAGAATAATTTGGCCCTATGTTTGATAGATGCAGCCTTCTATTGTCCATGTTTGGTCAAAGTAGACAAAGTTGTATTCTCTTTGTCTACTTCCTCAATAAGTATTTTTCGCCAGATACATAACCACATAATTATGTGACATCGCCACTCATCTAGTATGCAGTGGCATAATAATCTCCTGAACGCATTATAGAAAATTCAATAGTAGAATCTTAATCCCCATGCATCCTTTTTTACATAGCCTTAAATTTTGTAGAATCAATATTTAATTTAAGTAGAACTAGAAAAATACTAAAAGTCCATAATATACAAAATTTTCGAAAATATGATAAACTAATAGCGTGAAAAGGAGGATGTTAGCATGACTGTACAACAATTTACTGACTATGTAAAAAAAATGCAGCACTACGGAGAAGCACTGAGTGTGGTTTATTGGGATATGCGTACCGGTGCACCTAAGAAGGGGTTAGCTCAACGTTCAGAGGTAGTTGGAACATTATCTGCTTCCTTATTTGAGATGCAAACTAGTGAAGAGTTAGGGAAATTACTAACGGAACTAGAGGGGCAAAAGGCAGATCTCGATTATGTTACGCTGCGTTTAGTAGAGAAAGTACGTAAAGATTACGATCAAAATAAAAAAATTCCAGCTGATGAATATAAGGAATTTGTCATTCTACAATCTAAAGCAGAAACAGCATGGGAAGAAGCAAAAGCGACGAATAATTTTGCTTTATTCCTACCTTATTTAGAGGAAATTATAAGCTGGCAGAAGAAATTCATTCAATATTGGGGTATTAAAAACGGTTCTCCATACAATACATTACTAGATTTATATGAACCGGATATGACGACTGATGTTTTAGATCAAGTTTATGGTGAGTTACGTGAAACAATCGTTTCTCTTGTGCAAAAAATTGCAGATTCACCAAATAAACCAGATACAAGCATATTATTTAAACATTTCCCTCGTGAATCTCAACGTGCGTTATCATTGGAAATGTTAGCACAACTTGGCTATGATTTTGATGCAGGTCGTCTAGACGAAAGTGTGCATCCATTTATGATTGGCTTAAATCATGGAGATAATCGAATTACAACGAAATATGATGAAAATGATTTCCGCTCAGCAATTTTTGGAACAATCCATGAGTGTGGGCATGCTATGTATGAACAAAATATCGATGTGAAGCTTGATGGTTTACCGTTAGCAACGGGTACGTCGATGGGAATACATGAATCTCAATCTTTATTTTATGAAAATTTTGTTGGTAGGAATGAAAAGTTCTGGGAGCATAATTACGAGCGACTGCAAAACCATTCGCCAGCACAATTTGGTGATGTACCATTAACTGATTTCCTGCGAGCAATTAATATGGTGGAACCTTCATTTATTCGCATTGAAGCAGATGAGTTAACATATCCACTACATATTATGATTCGCTATGAAATTGAACGTGACCTATTTAATGGCGATCTTCAAGCGAAAGATCTTCCACAAGTATGGAATGATAAATACGAGGAATATTTAGGTATTCGCCCTGAGACAGATGCAAAAGGGGTTTTACAAGATATGCACTGGTCAGGGGGCATGTTTGGTTATTTCCCATCCTATGCTTTAGGAATGATTTACGCTGCACAATGGAAACATGCAATGGATAAAGATATTCCAAACTTTGATGAGTTATTAGAAAAAGGTGAGCTTCTTCCAATTCGTGAGTGGTTAACAGACAAAGTCCATCAATACGGAGCGCTGAAGAAACCGTTCGAATTGTTACAAGAGGCAACAGGGGAAGGCTTAAACGCCAAATATTTAGCAAATTATTTACAAGAAAAGTATACGAAGCTATATCAACTTTAAAGGACAAAGCGATTTCTCTACTATAGAGAAATCGCTTTTCACGCTTTGTTAAAGACTATTCTGTCAATAAGATTAAAATGAAGTATAGCTTTTCTGTAAAACGAGGGGGTGATATCCGTTCCGACTGGGCGCTTTGCTGCTTTCGCTACAGAAAACATTTGTTGTTGCTGTCGCTACAACTATAAAAAAAGCGATTTCTCTAGATGAGAAATCGCTTTTTATGAAGATGCAAAATATTGTTACCAGAGCTTATAGCCTTTAGAGCCAGGTGGAGAATTAGAAATAATATCGATAATTGGAATAGTATAAGCAAATAAAATTAATGCAACTAAAATAACTAGCCATACTTTAAAGTTCTCTAAAATAGCTGGTGTCGTACCACCGTTTTCATGTACCTCACCAACAGGGAATTCCTCTTCGCCTTTTGGTGCAAACCATGCTAATTTCACCACAATATAAATAATGATTATGATGGCGATGAATAGAATTGTGCCACCAACAGCTTGAGCGATTTGATAAGGAATCCAATCATAAGCTTGCTGAGCTCCGCCATACTCAGAGTAATCAGATCGACGCGGTGCACCAATCAGACCAGCAATATGCATAGCAGAAGACATAATTGTCATACCTACCGCCCATAAAATAGCGGCAAAATTACCAAGATTGTTTAAAGATTTAGTCAGCGTACGACCTGTTAAATACGGAATTAACCAAAATGCCGCCCCAAAATAAGTTAATACGGCTGTTGTTGCAATTGTTAAATGGAAATGTCCTGTAACCCAAATAGTATTATGGATTAATTGGTTCATTTGATAAGAAGCATTGATGATACCGCCTGCACCACCAGGAATAAATGCTAACATACCGATAAATGGCACGAAGAAACGAGCATCTTTCCATGGTAATTTTTTAAACCAGCCGAAAAGCCCTTTTCCACCTAATTCTCGACCGCGTAATTCAAACATTGCAAACATCGAGAAGGCGGTCATTAAAGATGGTACGATTACGGCAAATGTTAAAACAACTTGTATGAATTTCCACGTAGCATCAATACCTGGCTCTGTTAATTGGTGATGGATCCCAACTGGTACAGAGAATATTAAAAACAGCATAAATGACAGTCTTGCTAAAGAATCAGAGAAAATTTTTCCGCCAATAACCTTCGGAATAATGACATACCAAACCATGTAAGCTGGTAATAGCCAGAAATACACAAGAGCATGACCAAAATACCAGAATAATGTACGGGAAAGTGCTACATCAACACGTTCGATAAAGCCTAAAGACCATGGAAGTAACTGGAATAGAACAGAAACAGCTACACCTAGAGTTGCTACGAACCACATTAAATTATTGACAACAACCATAAATGAAAGTAATGGGCTTCGTTGTCCGCTACCTTTGTTTTCTTTACGCCACTGAGCATATCGTAAAATTTGACCTGCGCCGCCAACCCAAGAACCAACAACGACTAATGTAAGGCCTAAATAGAAAATCCAGTGAGCTTTCAGTGGAGCATAGAACGTATATAAAACAGATGCTTCGTTCAATAGAACCATTACTGCAGCAGCTGCTGTACCGATAGTCATTAACCAGAAGCCGATCCAGCCAAGGCGACGTTGTCCATTTGAAAAAGTTCCTGATGTACGGCTAACACTGGCAATTTGGAAACCGAAAATAAAGAATGTTGTTAAAATAAGACCGAGTAAAACACCATGTACAGTTAAAACTTGATAGTAACCAATGCCTGCTGGTAATGTAAATTGACCAGAACGAACGAAAACCTGCAATAAACCTGCAAGACCCCCTAATAATAATGCGATGAATGCCACGTATATATGTGCCATTGCTAGCTTCGCATCACGACGATCCACTTTTGTCAAATTATTTTTGAGACTCATTTGGATCCACCACCTTTAGCATAGAGTGCATCATCGTATGTCCTGTACCACAGTATTCATTACATACAATTAAAAACTCTCCTACTTTATTTACTTCTGTCACATATTCAGAAATGTAACCAGGTTCAAGCATCATATTAATATTTGTACCTGCAACTTCAAAACCGTGCATGACATCCGCACTTGTTGCGATAAATTTCACCTTAGCTCCTAGAGGGACTTCTATTTCTGGCGGATTGTAATTAAATGCTGATGCTAAAACAACCACTTCATAGTCCCAATCCTTACCTTCTACTTTGTGAACACCAGGATTATCGAAGGGAGGGAATTCATTTACTTTCTCATAATCTAGTGTTTTTTTACCATTGTTCGGATGTGAGCCTTGATGAAATGCACCGATGCCGAGAATGATAAGGAATGCTACTAAAGTAGTAACTCCAAACACAAGCCAGTATTTCTCATACTTATGTAAGTGCATATGTCTCTGTCCTTTCTTATTCTTAGTAGATTAAAAACGATTGATGAACAAATCGAAGCAGTACACCCAAAGTAAGATAATAATGATTCCTACTCCAAATACCGCATAGAGTGAACCTTTTAAATTTTCATCTGACTTTTTTTTATTTGCCATTTTTGCTCCTCCTTCGCTTTTAGTGTGTCTTTCATATTGCCATGATATATAAATAAAATTCTTTTTGATGTGAAAAAAATCACACATCTTGACGAATAATGTGAAAAAAATGTGAAAAATTGAGGAGGAAATAAAAAAAAGCCATCTCAATAGTCATTGAGATGGCCGCATTTCGGTTGAAAATGAAGTGATTTTTATTGAAATCTATTATTTTTCAAGAAATTTTACTATATGATATTTGGACTTGAGCCTTATGGGGCATTCATCGTTTATTAAAGAGAATGATAAAGCGTGATCATAATTGTTTGATGTAGAGGCATAGGATGTATAAATTGAACAGTTCGATATTCTAGAATTCTATTCTTCTTCAATTGTTAAAAGAACTGTCAGTGGACCGACGCTTGGAATTGTGACAGGTAGTATAAAGGCCTTTTCAAAGCCGTATAATTTTGTGTTACCAACCATCACTGTTGGTGGTGTGATATCAATTTCTAAGCTTTCTTGTCCGACGGTAGTACATAGATTCCCTGCAATCATATTGCCAAATTCCCCTGTAAAGGATTCCAACATTTCTCCTTCGAGAGGCATACCAAACATCGTATTGCCGATGCCACTAAATGTTTCTGGAGACGAATCAATGATTACTCGACCCTTTAAATCTCCTATTAAACCAATTAAAACACCCATTTGCTGTTGTTGAAATGGTTCAGAAATAATACTCGGCGTTTTCACGTCTATCTCCATAGGTAGAATCGATTTTAAAGCGTGGATTGTCCCATTTAAAATAGTTTGAAAGTACTTCGAATTACTCATTTTTACCGCATCCTTTTTCCGACTTTTCTACATCTTACCATGTTAAATGGGTAAGATGAAAGTATGTCTTGACGAATTAATGGGAAATTTATATTATATTAATGAGAATGATTTTCAAAATCATTAAATGGACGATTAAGTTTTTTAAAATACAAATTTTTATAAAAAAGGAGCGGTTAGCGATGACATTCGTATTGATTGGAACGGTAGTGGTTATCTATATTGGAGTAGGGAAACACGTTATGAAACAGGCGACTGCGCATTTAAAATAAGAGAATGAACAATAACGGCAATATTATTAAAGTAGAGCATGATCTAAGCAATTTAGAGATCATGCTTTTTTTTACGAAAATATTTATCTTACATACTTTAGAGAGAATAAAGAGGATAATTATTTGTTTTTTTTGAAAAATGTTGAAAATGAGAATTATTTTTTTGTAGTATGGTTACGAGGCTATTAATAAGACATTAACTTCATACAATGTTTATCTGATGCTAATGGTCGTTCTGGCAACTGTGGTATCAAAAAATAAAAATGGATAGGCAATCAAGCGACGTCCTATAGAAAATTAGGTGAAAAAAATGACGAAGATATTATTAACAGGGTTTGTGCCATTTCTTGAATATAAAATAAATCCAACGATGCAAATTGTAGAAAAATTAAATGGAGAAAAGATGGATGGCTATGAAATTGAAGGACGCATATTGTCTGTAGATTTTCAGCAATCCGCTCAGCAGCTGAAACAATATATTGCTGAGATTAAGCCACGAATCATTATTTCATTAGGATTAGCTGGAGGGCGTTTTAAAATAACGCCAGAGCGAATTGCGATTAATATTAAAGATGGGGAAGCAGATAATGATGGTTATACACCAGTAGATGAGAGCATTTATGATGATGGTGTAGATGCCTATATCACGAATCTACCTATTAGAAATATGGTAAATCGATTATGCAAAGAAGGATATCCAGCGGAGATTTCAAATACGGCGGGTACCTATTTATGTAATAATATTATGTATGAAGGGCTTGTTTACGCGAAGCAACATAAAGAGGTCCGTGCTGGATTTATTCATATTCCTGCGTCATTTGATTTGGCGATTCAACATGGGAAAATACCGGGATGGAATATCCAAGATTTAATCACATGTATTAGGCTCTGTATCGAGGAGACAATTCGTGCAACAAATGATTGACTTTCCTCAAACGATAGGGATAAATAAAGAAGTAAAATGGATGACCTAAAATGATAATCATCATTTTAGGTCATCCATTTTTAGTTAGATAAGTAATGAAACAAATTATTGGATAGTAGGATTGATTTGATATCAACGTACTCCCGTTTATTCTATCACTAATACAGTGTCTAGGCAGATAAAGTACCTATTTCAAGGTTTTATATTACTGTGTTGAAAACCCTATTGATTCTATGATGATTGGAGTACCACTATAAATTGTTGAATTACTTGGACTTAAGGTTAACGTGGTTGGAGTTAAGGTATAAATTCCACCTTCTTGCATGACGGCATTGATATAAAGATTAACGTAGCCATTCGGATTAAAAATAATAAATTCGGTTGCTTGGTTCCCATTATCCTTCCAAAATTGGCTAGCTGATAGAGTCGCCCCATTAGTCAAATCAATATCCGATGTAACAATATTGAAATATCTATTTACTGTTGGAATAATATTTCTACTAGGTTCAACAACTGGGGGAGGGTCTTCCAAAGGAATGGTACTAGCTTTTATACGTGGCCAAATAAATCGATCTTCACACTCACATTCTTGCTCGATTTTCCGTTGGTTCCTAAAGTTCACCATAAGTTTATCACTCCATTTAACTTCGTACTTATCTATTCACTATTAGATTTACAATCGCACACCAATCTTTTTTCTTACTTTAAAATATGAAGAAAATTATTAGTTGAATAGTTGGACATCCATTTTTGCAAATAGAAAATAACGTGTGGGTGATTTCTGTTCAGGCTGGGCGTTTTCCTAGTATAAGGTTTTAACAAACATCATTGCCTAGCAATAATGAGCCTATAATGCTTTAATTTTATAAATAAACAGGACGATATGGATGAATATGGCGTCTGAAATCCTGATATATATGCTTTTAATAGTAAATTAGTGTTATACTTTGCTTGTCGAATAAGGTAGAATATTATTTATGACTATCTTCATTCGTAAAAACTGCTTCCTTTGAAGTTGTAAGATGAATACGGATATAGTTCCTTCCCAAACATCACTGATTGAAGATAAAGCCTCCGGCGGATGTCACGGATTTTTAGAGGAGTGAATTGTGCTCCACAATTCAAAATCCGAACGCAATTACGCCAAGGCGAAATTGATTAATATGAATAAAGGGGTTACTGGTTTTTATGAAAGATTTTGAACAACAATTGGAGGCGCTTTTAAAGCAGGCTTCGTTACAATACATAATTTATCAGCATAATGGTGATACAGAGCGTATGGATAAGACATCACTTTTTGCTCGTAAAATACAGCAAAAAGAATATGTTATTGGCTTTGCAGGCCATTTCTCTGCTGGTAAATCGAGTATGATTAACGCATTATCTGGTGAAGATTTACTTGCGGCAAGCCCTATTCCAACGAGTGCAAATATCGTCAAAGTCCATAAATCAGAAGAAGACTTTGCGATTGTCTATATGCATAATGAAAAGCCTGTAAAATTCGAAGCAGGATATGATTTTAAAACAGTTAAAGAGCTTAGTAAAAATGGGGACCTAGTGTCACAAATTGAAATTGGTCATAGTACATCGACATTACCACCAGGTGTCACTGTTATGGATACGCCAGGTGTTGACTCGACAGATGATGCACACCGTATGTCAACAGAGTCTGCTCTTCATATTGCTGATATCGTATTTTATACAATGGACTACAATCACGTGCAATCGGAATTGAATTTTCAATTTACAAAGCAATTAATGAAGTACAATCCAAACGTTTATTTAATCGTTAACATGATTGATAAGCATAAGGAAAATGAATTAAGCTTTGAGGAATTTAAAGCAACTGTTCACAATTCCTTTGCAGCTTGGGGAGTAGTACCAAAAGGCGTATTTTTCACTTCATTAAGAGAGCCGGAGCACCCTAATAACGATTTTGCGGTTGTAAAGAAAATCGTTATGGATAGTATGAATGATTGGCAGGAGCAGCTTGTACAAACTGCATCAAATACATTGCGTTTATTACAAAGTGAGCATGACAATTATTTAACGGAAGAAAGACAGGATCGTTTAGACATTGATGAAGATGTATTAAGTGCCGATGACTGGGCAAACCATAAGGATATTTTAGAGCAGTACAATAAGCTAAATCGTCAAGTTGAATTGTTCTCAGTTGAGGCATGGAATGAAATGTTCGAAGAGCAACGTAAAGAACTTCTTGCGAATGCAGCAATTATGCCAGCAGATTTACGCGATAAATTACGTCTTTATTTAGAAAGTCAGCAGGAAGGTTTCAAGGTAGGGGGCTTATTTACTGCTAAGAAAAAAACAGTGGAAGAGCGTAACCGCCGTAAAGAGGATGCCTATAGTGCCTATCAAAATGTTGTTCATGCACAAATTACTGGACATTTAAAAGGGCTAATGAAAAAGGTGATAAAGGATGTTGGTGCGTTAAATGAAGAACGTGCTACAACTATTGATGCCTACGCCTTTGATTTACCTTTCTCCCTTATAGAGCAGCAGGTACAAGTTGGCGCAATTTTAACAGGAGATGCTGTGTTGAATTTTGCCAACCGTGTGGCAGAAGCGACTAAGCGCTACTACATCCAGGAAACTGATAAGTGGAAAGATGCGCAAGCAACAACTTTGGAAGCAGTAGCTACAGAAACGGCTGCTCCATCTAAATTAAAAATGGCAGGGATGCAAGAGAAAGTTGATGCCATTCAAGAAGTGCTTGAAATCGAGAGCTATCAGCAATATAGTGCAAGTATTATGCATCAGGCAAGCAATGAAATACGTAAAATAGCAAATCAACAGCTGACAAATTGGGAACATGCCTTTAAGCAAGATTTAGCAGATATTCGATTATTTGACGAATCGATGTTAAAGCCAAAAGAGGAAGCGTTAATTGAGGAAGAGGCACAGCAGGCAGTTAGTGCAACAAGTCTTCCTATTGAAGGTGTAGTGAAGCGTGCACTTCACACGGCAACTGCTGTAAAAGATGTACAGGGCTTTGCGGAGGTAGCAACTTACTTAGAAAATAAAGTAGAACGCTTACAGAAAAAGGATTTCACAATTGCGCTTTTCGGTGCATTTAGTGCAGGGAAATCTTCGTTCTCTAATGCGTTAATGGGTGCCAAGGTTTTACCTGTATCACCAAACCCGACAACAGCGGCTATTAATAAAATTCGTCCTGTGTCACCAGATCATCCGCATGAAACAGCAGATGTACAGTTAAAGACAGCTGACCAAATGCTAGAAGATATTCAAGCTTCATATGCAGCGATTGGTTTATCGGTTTCTTCGTTAGAAGAAGCATTCAATCGTGCAGATGAGGGACTTGCGGTGCAATTATCTGACGAACGCTTAAATGTGCATAAATCATTTATTCGCGCATATAAAGAAGGGTTCCCATCATTTAAGTCTGAGCTTGGAAAAGTATTACGTGTAAACCGTGAAGAGTTCGAAAAATTTGTTGCGCAGGAAAATAAATCATGCTTTGTCGATAATATTGATTTCTATTATGACAGTCCGTTAACACGCATGGGTGTAACACTTGTTGACACACCAGGAGCAGATTCTATAAATGCGCGTCATACAGGTGTGGCATTTGAATATATCCGTAATGCTGATGCAATCTTGTTTATTACTTATTATAATCATGCTTTTGCTAAAGCGGACCGTGAGTTTTTAATCCAGCTTGGTCGTGTGAAGGATGCCTTCGAGCTTGATAAGATGTTCTTTATCGTCAATGCGATTGATTTAGCGACAACAGAAGAAGAACAGGAAGATGTAAAAGGCTATGTGCGTTCAGAATTACAACGCTTTGGCATTCGCTTCCCACGACTTTACGGTGTGTCTAGCTTATTAGCATTAAAGGAAAAAGTAGAGGGTGCGGATTTAACATCTGGTATGCCACCTTTCGAAGATTCTTTCCACACATTCTTAAATGATGAATTAAGTGCATTGGCGGTTCAGGCACTTGCAGAGGAAGTCGATAAAACGGAGCAACGTTTAGGTGACTTAATTGCGCAAACAGAAGAGAACTTAAAACGTAAGGATGAGCGTTTAGAGGAATTAACAACTCTTGAACAACATGTGAAATCGAAATTCAATTCGCTTAATACAAGTATGGTAGAAAGTGAAACGAAGCAAGAGCTCGATGAATTACTGTATTATGTTCTTCAGCGTGTGTACTATCGTTACCCAGAGTTCTTTAAGGAAGGCTACAATCCGTCAACATTTGCAGCAATGCCGGTTCAGCAAGCATTAGAGCATGCTTTAAAGGAAGTAATGCAAAGTTTACGATTTGATTTTACACAAGAAATGCGTGTAACAAACTTCCGTTTATCACAGTTTATTAGTAAAAAAATGCAACTGCGCTTTAAAGATGAAGTGCGTGAGCTTAAAGAATTAAATCGAAGTTTCTCGTTTTTAGCGTTTGAATCTTCTGAGCCAGATTTACTTGATTTTGAAGGGCCATTTACAGGTATCACTAAATATTCAGGTGTGAAATCACACTTCCGTAATCAAAAGGCATTCTTTGAGAAGAATGAAAAAGTGAAGTTAAGTGAGGCGCTAGAGGTCTTAACAAAACCAGATGCGCAAGATTATTTAGATTCACAAAAAGTATCTCTCATGGCATGGGCGATTACCTATATTGCAGAGGAAGCAGAGAAATTACGTCTGCATATTTATCATCAGGCGCTTGAACAAATTGCAACAGAAAGACTTGCACTTCAGGAAGAAAGTCGTTTAGCTTCTTGGAAAGCTATTTATGCTCAATTACAATACGCATGAGGTGATTCATTTGGGAAAAGTATTCAAATCAGTTGAGGAAATTCAGTTTGATGAAGTCCGTTTCGTAGATGCTCGCTTTGATTTACAAAAGAAAGAGGCAGGTAGCAAAACATTTGAAGAAGGACATGCACCAGGAGCAATTTATATCGATCTAGAGCAAGATTTATCTGATATGGGATCCAGCGATGGTCGCCATCCCATGCCGAATAAGGAAAAGCTATCAGCAGTATTTCAAGGATTGGGATTAAACTATGAGGATCAAATTGTCGTTTACGACCAAGGAGCTGCTCCATTTGCCCCACGTGCTTGGTGGATGCTGAATTATGCAGGCTTTCCGAATGTCGTAATTGTGAATGGTGGCGCACCGGCTCTTGAGGAGAAAATAACTTTCACAAAAGACATTATCAAATATCCACCAACTACAATCGAATTTGTTTGGCGAGATGAACTATATGCTCCACGTGAAGCTGTGAAAGCTATTGTAGATGGAGAAGTCGATGCTACGTTATTAGATGCACGTGCCGCAGCTCGCTATCGTGGTGAGATGGAGCCTCTTGATAAGGTAGCAGGGCATATTCCAACTGCGAAAAACTTTGACTGGGAGCAGTTAAAGTCAGACGGTCATTTACAAGCGAATGATGCGTTACGTAGCAAGGTTACTCGTGATGAGCACGTTGTGGTATACTGCGGAAGCGGTGTTACAGCATCACCATTGTATGCAGTGCTAGCAGATGAAGGCTACGAAAATATTCAACTGTATGTAGGTAGCTATAGTGACTGGATTACACAATATGACGTTGAAAAAGGGACAAATGAATAAAAGATTATAGAAGAAACGCTCACTTTGGTGGGCGTTTTTTGCTTTTATTGGAGTGGAAAAGGTGGAAAGCGGTCGAAACGACGGAAAGAAAAGCCGAAGTGAAGGAAAGAAAGGTAAGAGCGGCGGAAAGAAGAGCGGAGGTGACGGATAGAAATCAGAGCGACGGGAAGAAAGGCTGAAGTGATGAAAGAAAGGTCGAATCGACGGTAAGAAAGGCAAGAGCGACGGAAAGAAGAGCGGAGGTGACGGATAGAAATCAGAGCGACGGGAAGAAAGGCTGAAGTGATGAAAGAAAGGTCGAAGCGACGGTAAGAAAGGCAAGAGAGACGGAAAGAAGAGCGGAGGTGACGGATAGAAATCAAAGCGACGGAATGAAAAGCCAAAGCCGTGGATAGAACCATCAAAAAGAAGGATAGCCCCGCCCAAATCGTGGATAGAACCGTCAAAAAGAAGGATAGCTCCACCCAAACCGTGGATAGAACCATCAAAAAGAAGGATAGCCCCGCCCAAACCGTGGATAGAACCATCAAAGTAGTGGATAGCCCCGCCCAAATCGTGGATAGAACCGTCAAAAAGAAGGATAGCTCCGCCTAAATCGTGGATAGAACCATCAAAAAGAAGGATAGCCCCGCCCAAATCGTGGATAGAACCGTCAAAAAGAAGGATAGCTCCGCCCAAATCGTGGATAGAACCGTCAAAATGAAGGATAGCTCCATCCAAACCGTGGATAGCCCCACCAAAGCGAAATTATACTAACGAACCGAGTTTTCATGTATTAATGAAATGACTGAATATTCATTTTATGCTAAACTCTTTTTACAAAGGGGGAGAAAGGATGTTTGAACGAGAGAAAAGTATAGAAATTCAACAGAATCGTGATGTGCAATGTGCTCATGGGAAAGTGGCGGTTCAGGGTATTGGCATGAGTGTTTTTAGCTTTTTTGTAGATGGGTTATTAATTGATACAGGCTCATACTCACTTTCTCAGGAGTTCCAATCTTTTTTTAAAGAATTACCGATTGAACAATTGGCGCTCACTCATTCTCATGAGGATCATTCGGGAAATGCGGCATGGATTCAGCAACATACGGGTGTACCTATCTATGTTCACTGTGATTCAGTGAGCCTTTGCGCAAAGGATGGGGAGTATCCATTTTATCGACAGGCATTATGGGGTGAGCGACCGGCGTTTATAGCTCAACCGCTTGGCGATACGTTACAAACGAATTTAGCTACTTGGGATGTTATTGAAACGCCAGGGCATACGACAGATCATGTATCATTTTATAATCGGGAAACGGGTGCTATGTTTACAGGCGATTTGTATATACAAACGAAAACTAAGGTTGTCCTTGATGAAGAAAATATCGTACATACCTTAGCGTCTTTGAAAAAAATAGCAAACTATGATTTTGAGGTAGTATATTGTTGTCATGCAGGCTTTATAGCGGATGGTCGAGCGAAAATACAAGAAAAAATTGCTTATTTAGAAGAGATGGAGGGGAATATAAGGCAACTGTTTCATAAAGGTTATTCGGTAGAGGAAATGACAAAATCAATCTTTTCTCGAGAATACCCGATTACAAAAGTATCAGGGGAACAATGGTCTTCCAAGCATATTATCACCGCATTTATAAATCAGTTTACGCAAGAGTCCTTGAAATAAGGGCTCTTTTTTGTTGATTAACGTGACACTGCTAAGGAATGAATATAATAAAAAACTTTGTGAAAAAATGTGGAGAAAATGTGACGAAACTAGATAGAGTAATGGATGCGCTTACATAAGTTTGTGAAAAAATTCTCATTTACATAAGAAAAATACTATGTGAAAAGTTGAGCAGGTTTAATGCCGGTATTTATACATTTATTGAAAGGCTAATAGTTGTAAATTTTATATTGAAATAATTGATTGTGAAGGTGATAACAAGACGATAAATAGGAATGAATGATTAAAAATGGCACTATTTCGAAGATGAAATACAATTGACAGAAAATTCGTTGACTTTACTTTCACAAAGTATTATGATTCTGGAATATATAATAAATTGAAAAGAAAAGGATGGGATTGAATGGACATTATGAAAAAGGCTTTAGAAATGCACGAGTATTATACTGGGAAATTAGAGGTGATTTCTAAAGTACCTGTGCAAGATTCATATGATCTAAGTCTTGCGTATTCTCCGGGGGTAGCTGCGCCTTGCGTAGAGATTGAAAGAAATCCATCGCTTGTTTACGACTATACAATGAAGGGAAATATGGTGGCTGTTGTTTCAGATGGTACAGCGGTATTGGGATTAGGAGATATCGGTCCGAAGGCGGCATTACCGGTAATGGAGGGGAAGGCGATTTTATTAAAGCGCTTTGCCAATGTTGATGCTTTTCCTATTTGCTTAGATACGAAGAGTACGGATGAAATCGTCAGCATTGTGAAGGCACTTGCTCCAACTTTTGGTGCTGTAAACTTAGAGGATATTTCAGCACCAAGATGCTTTGAAATTGAAGATCGTCTGCGCCAAGAATGTGATATTCCTGTATTTCATGATGATCAGCATGGGACAGCGATTGTAGTAGGTGCAGGGATGATTAATGCCAATCGTATTGTGAAGAAAGATGTGGCAACGATGAAGGTTGTGATTAATGGTGCAGGAGCAGCGGGTATTGCTATTTTGCGTATTCTTGTGCAAATGGGCTATAAAAATATTTTTATGTGTGATACAAAGGGACTCATCTATGAAGGCCGCGCTGAAGGTATGAATCCGATTAAAGAAACGGTTGCCCATTTAACAAATCCAGAAAAAATACATGGTACATTGGAGGATGCCATTAAAGGTTCTGACGTCTTTATCGGCGTATCGGTTGCCAATTTATTAACAGAAGCACATATTGCTTCAATGAATGAAGATCCGGTCGTGTTTGCACTTGCGAATCCAAATCCTGAAATTACGTATGAAAACGCCAAGGCATGGGGAGTGCGTGTTATGGGGACAGGACGCTCGGATTATCCGAACCAAATTAACAATGTACTCGCTTTCCCTGGTATTTTCCGAGGGGCATTGGATGTTCGAGCGACAGATATTAATGAAGCGATGAAGATAGCGGCAGTAGAAGCGATAGCGGCTCTTGTTAGTGATGAGGAATTAACCGAAGAATATATTGTACCTAAATCATTAGATGAGCGGGTTGTTGAAATTGTTTCGCAAGCTGTAAGTGGTGCAGCTGTTGAGTCAGGTGTGTCGGAGCTCTTCCAACAAAATACAGTGCTTTCAGTTTAACATTTACGTATACAGGTGAACCTAAAAAAGCTCCCACTCTCATAGAGAGGGGAGATTTTTTTACATCATTCCGATAAAAATGCCGAAAATGAAAAATAGAACAATAATAAGAATAATGAATAGTATACCGAAAATAATGGTTGGAATTAAGAGCGTTAAGAAGGCCATCCAATTTGGAATTTGATGTGCTTCGGCAACAATTCCTACTGTAATAACGAGGGACCAAATTACAACCACAAGGGTTAATAAAAGTGCTGGCCAAATAACCCAAGGATAAGTTCCAGCGAAGTCAGAATTCATTAAAGACTCAGGTGATGTAAATAACCAAATTAAATAAAAAGGAATAAGTACTATAAATGGGATAGAAGTTAAACTTAGCCCTTTGAATAAGTGTGAGTACGTACCTGTTCCTTTAAAAAGTTTACCGAACAGCCAAGTGATTAGTGCAGAAAAAGCCGTACCAATTAGCCCTAAAATCGGTGCTGCAATAACACAAAAAATGACGATAAACCAAGGAGACACGTCTGACAAAAATGTGCTATCAATAAGGTCTGTAAGTGTAACGCCAATATAACCAATTGACATGAGAAGAATCGCAAAACCTATTGATTTTTCTTCAATCATGTAACGGGTTGTTTTCTTTGGATGCAACCAAATAGACAAAAATGGATTAACCTTTGGCCTTTCTTGTGATGATTCATTATAGTTATCCATCAAATTACCTCCAAAATAATAGGATAAATTTATGCGTATAATGAGTATACGGAATGACCTAGTGAAAAGTTTCAAAAGAAATCATTTTATTAACAAAAAGAGCCGCAAAAAAAGCGACTCTTTTGATTACTCGTAACTAGTCTTACATAGCATATTAATAGAATGGTTTTTTTATTCAGCTAACATAATTTTTTCAAGCTCTAATGGTTCTATGTATTGTTCACCTTTGTAAGCGCGCATATTACCACCTGAAATTTCATCTATTAATAAAATTTCATTTGTTTGAGCATCACGGCCAAATTCTAATTTAATATCGTAAAGAGTTAACCCTTTTTTGGCAAGTTCTGCAGCAACAAATTTAGCAATTTCAATTGTACGTTGTTTTAAAATTGCATATTCTTCGTGTGTTAACAGGTCTAACATTGCTAAAGTATCTTCAGAAATAGGAGGATCTAGTCGATCATCATCTTTGATGGTAACTTCTACGAAAGAATCTAAGTCTTGACCTTCTTTCACGTAAGCACCATAGCGACGTAGGAAAGAACCTACTGCCTTGAAGCGGCAAATGACCTCTAACCCTTTACCGAAAACAGTTGCAGGTTTTACCGTCATTGTTGCATCGTTGAAGTTTGCATCAACATAGTGAGTAGGAACACCTTGTTCGTTTAGTTTTGAGTAGAAATAAGAAGTTAAGCGAAGACCAGCCAAACCAGCACCGTCGATTGTTAATCCAACAGTATTAGCACCTGGGTCGAATACGCCGTTTTCACCAGTTACATCATCTTTAAATTTTAATAAGTAATGACCATCTTCTAACTTGAACACATTTTTCGTTTTACCTGTATACAATAATTCCACAAAAAACCCTCCAATATGTTGTAGTACTCCAATATTATAACACGAATGTTTTGATTATTTAATAGTAAAATCGTTCGTTTTAATGTAAATTTTAAGCGTATTTCAACGCTTTTTTTATTAAAAAATAAGATGATAACGAATATTCGTTATCATCTTAGGGTGAGGTAAAGTTATTAATATACGCCTTCAGCAAGCATACCATCAGCAACTTTTACGAAGCCAGCGATGTTCGCGCCAACTACAAGGTTCCCAGGGTAACCATATTTTTCAGCAGCCGCTTTACTATCTGCGTAAATATTTTTCATAATTTCGTGTAATTTAGCATCTACTTTTTCAAATGACCAGAATACGCGACTTGAATCTTGCGCCATTTCAAGAGCAGATACAGCAACACCTCCGGCATTAGCCGCTTTTGCAGGACCAAATAATACGCCCGCATTTAAAAATTCATTAATTGCTTCTAAGTCTGATGGCATGTTTGCACCTTCACCAATAGCTTTTACGCCGTTTTCAATTAAAGTACGAGCCGAATCGCCATTGATTTCATTTTGAGTAGCACATGGAAGCGCGATGTCACAAGGAATCGTCCAGATACCTGTGCAGCCTTCTTTAAATGTAGCATTTGGACGATAGTTTAAATAAGTGGAGATACGATCGCCTTTTACTTCTTTAATTTCTTTAATTGCATCAAGGTCTAAACCTTCTGGATCGTAAATATAGCCTGAAGAGTCAGAGCAAGCAACAACTTTTGCACCATAGGATTGTGCTTTTTCAATTGCATATGTTGAAACGTTACCAGAACCAGAAACTACAACTGTTTTACCCTCGAAAGAATCGTTGGCATCTTTTAGCATTTCATTTACAAAATAAACAGTACCATAACCAGTTGCCTCTTTACGGGCTAAAGAACCACCATAGCCAGGAATTTTTCCAGTTAATACACCAGATTCACTTGCTTTTGTTATGCGCTTATATTGGCCCCATAAATAGCCAACTTCACGAGCGCCTACACCAATATCACCTGCTGGAACATCGACATCAGGACCAATATGGCGGTATAATTCAGTCATGAACGCTTGACAGAAACGCATGATTTCTGAATCTGACTTACCTTTAGGGTCGAAGTTTGAGCCGCCTTTACCACCACCGATTGGTTGGCCAGTTAAAGCATTTTTAAAAATTTGTTCAAAGCCTAAGAATTTGATAATGGATTCATTTACGGAAGGGTGGAAGCGAAGGCCGCCTTTGTATGGCCCCATTACGTTATTGTATTGTACACGGTAACCACGGTTTACTTGAACTTGATTGTTATCATCTTGCCAAGCAACACGGAAGGAAATGATTCGATCTGGCTCAACGATACGAGATAAGATATTGGCTTTTATATATTCAGGGTGTTGTGCAAATACAGGCACTAATGAAATAAAAATTTCTTCAGCTGCTTGTAAGAACTCTGCTTGATAGCTATTTTGGTTTTTTAGTTGCTCAAATACGCCATCAACGTATTCTTTTGCTAATTGTTCGTTGCTTACAGTTAAAGTTGTCATAGTAAAAAACCTCCAGTAAGTTGATAGGTGTATCGTATATCTATTTTTCACACTATTCAATAAAATACTTTTTTTAACAGTCTTAAGTTTGTGAAAAATTTAACAAACGGGGGCGAAGATTTGTTATATTAAAATAATAATAATGTGATTGATCTATCTAATTATGAGAAAGGAATGATGCTTTATTGTGAAGGTTTTAATTGACGCTGATGCTTGTCCAGTCGTGGATTTAGCACTATCTATATCATCTGAGTTTGAGATTGAAACAATCTTGTTTTGCGATACATCCCACCGTGTTGAACGTGATAATGTAATAACAATTACTGTTCCTAAGGGACCAGATTCGGTTGATTTTACGCTAGTGAATGCGCTTTCAAAGCATGATATTGTCATTACACAGGATTACGGATTAGCAGCAATGGTTTTGGCAAGAGGTGGTTATCCAATCGATCAAAATGGAAGAGAGATGTCCGATGAAAATATCGAACGTTTGCTCGATATGCGCCATGTTGGACAAAAAATTAGACGTGCAGGTGGACGTACGAGAGGGCCTAAAAAACGAACACAAGAAAACAATATTTCGTTCGAATTGAAATTTCGACAAATTTGTGAACGAGCAATTTTAGCTAAAAAAGTGGAGGAATCTAAAGGTGAAAAATGAACTTAAACACGAACTATTTAATCGATTTCCGAGATTAGAAGAGCTAGCGAATCATGAAACTGTGCTATGGGAAAATACAAATCGAAAAAAAGGGGGGGAAACCAATCTTTTTTCAATGGAAGAGGTTGAGGAAGCAGAAGAAACACTTAAACGTTTTTCTTCCTATTTGATTATTGCATTTCCTGAGCTTTTGGAAAGTAAAGGACTTATTGAATCATCTATAAAAGACATAGCTTTGATAAAGAAAGCTCTTGAAAAGGAATTTGACGTTTTCATACCAGGTCAATTGATCTTAAAATGTGATCATACTTTGCCAATTTCAGGCTCTATTAAAGCTCGTGGGGGTATTTTTGAAGTATTAAGGCATGCAGAGCGCCTTGCCATCGCTAGTGGCAAACTAACAAAAGAGGACAATTATGCTGTATTGGCAACAGATGATTTTCAGTCATTCTTCCAGCAATACACAATTGCCGTAGGTTCTACAGGTAATTTAGGATTAAGTATCGGCATTATGGGCAAAAAACTCGGCTTTAATGTCGTTGTACATATGTCGAGTGATGCAAAAGAGTGGAAAAAAGCATTGTTGCGTGAAAAAGGTGCGACAGTTATTGAATATGAAGCAGATTATAGCGTTGCTGTGGAACAAGGGCGTCGAGAAGCTGAACTTGACCCTATGTGCCATTTCATTGATGATGAGAATTCGAAGGACTTATTTGCTGGCTATGCAGTGGCGGCGAAGCGTTTAAAAGTACAGTTTGAAAAGACGAATATTACAGTGGATCAAGCCCATCCATTGTTCGTGTATTTGCCGTGTGGTGTAGGTGGTGGACCAGGCGGTGTTGCATACGGTATACGTGAAATTTTTGGAGAACATGCCCATGTTTTCTTCGCTGAGCCCGTAGCTTCTCCTTGTATGACAATGGGCTTGATGACGGGTTTACATGACGCCATCAGTGTAGAAGATATTGGTCTTGATAATAAAACAGAAGCAGATGGCCTTGCTGTTGGTCGCGCTTCTAAGTTTGTTGGGAAAGTAATGGAAACTTATATTAGTGGCTGCTACACGGTAAAAGATGAGCAATTATTTAAATCGCTTGCATTAGCGATGGAAGTAGAAGGTTTATTTTTAGAGCCATCTGCACATGCAGGGATGTTCGGACCAATTCAGTTAATGAAAAAAGGACAAAGTTATTTAGAAAAGCATGATTTAGTTAATAAGATGGAGCAAGCTACCCATCTTATTTGGGCAACAGGTGGAAGTATGGTGCCGGTGGAAATGCGTGAGGAATACATGACAAAGGTAGTGTAAGTAGCAAGGATTGATGATTAAAATATTTAATAAGAAAACGCAAGAATGCGATCGGAATCAACATTCTTGCGTTTATTACTTTTAAACAATTGATTTGAAATTATTAAAAGTGTATTTGCTCATTGAGAGTTATTTATATAAATAGTCCAACGCTTGATAATCTTGCTGATAGCGTCCACCGTCCGCTACTTCAGCGTGATATAGAGCTTTTAAAGCATAATTTTTTTGTAAATCCATTTCGGCCATTAATTCTTTTAGGCGATCATGTAATTCACGGTTTTCTTTCACAAGTTGCTGCATTTGTGGTTTAAAATATTTCATTCTGTCTAACTCCTCATTTTATAACGTGCTTATAAGTATAACACTTTTAGCTTTTGAAAATGCACTCATATTCATAATTCTAGCTTTAAAAGATTATTCAGTCGCTGCCATGAAATATTGGCCTAAATTGCAATTTTACTTAGGTGTATCGTTCTCTTACGCAGTCCAACTTTTTCAAATCAGCCAGTAGGGGAGAGGGCTTCATTTGAAGTTAAGGTTATCCGATATTAAGAATGAAGAGCGCGTGCCATGACATCTAAATAATTCTGACTAGCTCGTCGACTTACTTCTGCATCTGGCACAAAGACTTCAAAGCAATGGAAGCTACCAGGGTAGAGTTGGAATTCAACATCTACTCCTGCTTGGGCAAGACGTGTCACGTAATCAATGGTTTCATCTCGAAATAAATCGAGTTGACCTATACATGTATAAGTTGAAGGTAATCCTGCTAAGTTATCTGCTCTTGAAGGGACCGCATACGGAGATAGCTCATGGGTGTCCTTTTCCTCACCTAAGTACATACCCCAAGCGGTCAAATTATTAGTTCTATTCCATGTTGCATGGTCCTCAGTAATCTCATAGCTGGAAGGTGTTTCATTTCGGTTATCAAGCATTGGATACAGTGGCATCTGGAATATAATTGAAGGTCCTCCTTTATCGCGAGCCAATAATGCTAGAGCTGCTGTTAGTCCTCCGCCACCACTTGCGCCTGCAATCGCCACCCGTTTGACATCGATGCCGAGGGATGGTGCCTCGGTTGTCATCCATACTAACCCTGCATAACAATCTTCTATAGCCGCCGGGTAGGGATGCTCAGGAGCAAGTCGATAATCAACCGAAACGACAACGCAATTAGCAGTTTGAACAAAGCGTTCACATAAAATATCATCCATATCAAGGTGTCCCATAACGAAACCACCGCCATGAATCCAAAGCATCGCTGGAAGTTGATTAATATTTCGTTCAACTGGTTCATAAATTTTAACCAACATCTCGTCTCCATCCCCCTGGGAATCATACGGTTTGATGTGTGGACAAGTTCTGACTTCTCCGAAGGTGGGGTGGACAAGAGACTTCGACTCCACTCTAAATCTTTCTCCAACCGAAAGCCTGGAAATTGGGAGTAAGCCTGTCTTAATTCTGGCAAGACTCGATTATTGATCGACATATAATTTCCTCCTGTTAAATAATGATATCTTAAAGAAATGGATGTCCTTCTAGTGCTATTTTCGCCTCCCATTTGGCAACTTCCTCACGTACACGAGGAGCAACTTTTGTTCCGAGCAATTCTATAGCTTGCATAACTTGATCATGTGGCATTGTACTTAATGGTACGTACAGCATAAAACGTGTAATCCCTACGTGTTTACGAAGATGGATGATTTTTTCAGCAACTGTATCTTCATCACCTACATATAACGCACCTTCGAAACTTCGTGCAGCATCATAGCTAGTGCGATCATAATATCGCCAACCCCGTTCTTTGCCCAATTTATTCATACCTGCCTTTGTTGATGGGAAAAACGTATCCGCTGCCCATTCAGTATTCGGGCCAACAAAACCTATCGAATGAGATCCCACCTGAAGTTTTGATAGATCATGCCCTGCTTGAGCAGCTGCCTTTTTATAGAGCTGTACGATAGGTGCAAACTGCATTGGATTGCCACCGATGATTGCTAGCATAAGTGGTAATCCTAAAAGTCCAGCACGGATGGCAGATTGTTGATTTCCTCCGCTACCAACCCATATTGGTAAGGAGTTTTGAACGGGTCTTGGATACACACCTAAATTATTGATTGCTGGTCGATGTCTACCTTCCCATACTACTTTTTCTGACTCGCGAATTTTGAGGAGTAAGTCCAAATGTTCCTCAAATAGTTCATCATAATCATTTAAATTGTAGCCAAACAAGGGGAAGGATTCGATAAAGGAACCACGACCTGCCATAATCTCAGCACGCCCATTCGATAGTCCATCTAATGTGGAAAAATCCTGAAAGACACGTACAGGATCAGCTGAAGATAGAACTGTTACCGCACTTGTAAGCCGAATCTTTTTTGTTTGTGGAGCTGCAGCAGATAGCACCATTGCTGGAGAGGATGCAGCATAATCTTCTCGATGGTGCTCGCCAACACCAAACACATCCAGCCCCACTTGATCTGCAAGAATGATTTCTTCAACCACTTCACGCAAACGTTGTGCATGACTAATCACTTCACCACTATGAACATCTGGTTTTGTTTCTACAAAAGAGGTAATTCCTATTTCCATTTGTTATCTCTCCTAGTCAAATCTAATATTTTGTAAACCGTTTAGTCGTAACCCAAAAAATTAGAGCAATTGCACTGATTAAAGCTCCGAGGAAACAAACCCCTTCCCAACCAAAGTGTGCATACATCTGTGTAGAAGCAAATGAGCCGCCAGCACTGCCGATGGAATAAAACATCATATATCCCGCGGTAAGTCGACTCCGTGCCTCTGTACGTAATGGAAGAATCATCGTCTGATTAGTGACATGTACTGCCTGTACGGCCAAATCAAGCAACACAATACCTACAATTAATGCCAATAACGACTGTTCTAGATAGTCGATAAACAACCATGAAATGAGTAATAGAATTAAAGCAATACCTGTCGTTCTTTGTCCGTAACCTCGATCGGCCAGTTTCCCAGCCTGTGCTGCAGCTAGTGCACCAGCCACTCCAACGAGACCAAATGCGCCAATTACACTATGTGAAAGAGCGAATGGTGGCGCACTAAGTGGCAGAACAAGTGAAGTCCACAAAATACTGAAATCAGCAAAAATTAGCATGGCTAAAACTGAGCGGATGCGTAATGTTCTTTCTTGCATAAACAGAGTGAAAACGGATTTAATTAGCTGATGATAGGGGAGTGATTTTACTTCACGCTCCACCTTTGGTAACACCTTCAGAAACATACAAACCATTACAAACATGAGGGCGGCAGAGACTAGATAGACGGAACGCCATCCTGTAAGGTCTGTTAATAGACCAGCAAAGGTTCGAGCGAGAAGAATGCCAATGACGATCCCGCTTGTAACAATACCAACAACACGTCCGCGTTTTGTAGGGGAGGCCATAGTTGCTGCAAACGCCACAAGTGTCTGCGTCACAACTGCAAGTAGACCAACTAAGGCCATACCTGTAAAAAGTACCACGCTAAAAGAAGCGGTACTAACTATAACCAAAGCCGTTGTGGATAATAGCATCTGTCCGATAATCAAGCGTCGCTGGTTTAGTAAATCTCCAAGAGGTACTAGAAATAATAAGCCCAACCCATAAAAGATCTGCGTGATGGTAATTACAACACCTATTGTCGAGTGATCAATATTAAATTCATTAGACAATTGATCAAGTAACGGCTGTGCGAAATAAATATTGGCGACAGACATTCCACAGGCTGTAGCGAATAATAAAGTTACAGTTCTAGACATAGAGGGTTGTAGAATCATCACAGAAGCATCCACTTCTGGCCTCAGATCATTGTCCATACCCTATCCTCCATTCAATATTGGATTTTAATTATAACATACCGTTCGGTACAATATAATTATTGGTAAATATATCTTAGTGCTGTTTATAATGTCAAGTGTTTATTTAAAATTATTTTACTCCGTATTTACCTAACACAATGAAAATTGACAATAAAAGCAGCTGATTATACAATATTTACATACTGTTTGGTATTTAAAAATTTAAAGTGACAAACTCACTAACTCTTAAACAATGGAGGTGGATTTTTTATGGCAAGAACCCGTGAATTTGATGAGGAAAAAGTTTTAGAGGCTGCCATGCAGTTATTTTGGGAGAAGGGCTATGAAGCTACTTCTTTAAGTGATCTCACTGCTAGAATGGGGATTCAACGTCCGAGTATATATTCAACGTTTGGTGATAAAAAAGAACTATTCGAAGCAGCACTTCGTAGATATACGACATCTCGTGCAGCTGATATACGAGCTAGACTTCAAGGTCATACCTCTGTAAAACAGACATTTGCTATTTTTTTTGAAGAAGTGATTGCTGCTGAATATACGAAAGATCTTAGTAACGGCTGTTTTTGCATCAATACAATGGTTGAACTAGCTCCTCATGATGAGAGATTTGAAATCTTAACGAGAGAACATCAACTTTATCTAGCAGTCATTTTTCAGGAGACAATTGAACGAGGAATCCAATCAGGTGAATTAGAGGAAGGCACGGATGCAAAGTCTATAGCACAGGCTCTAATTGTAGCGTTAATTGGATTAACGGTCATGATGAAATCTCAACCACAAAAATCATTTGTTGACAATGCAATCGCAACAACTCTCACATTACTTAAATAAATTTTGTAAACTATTACGAATAAAATTAAATGGTACATGTAGAGGCTGAGACAAAATAAATTTCTGAAATAGCCGTGAATATTCGAAAATATAAGACAAGGTGGCAAAGCCTTGTCTGCCTCTTTCAAAAATAATAAAAAAAGTGAAATCGACGACGTGATTTCACTTTTTTTATTCCTTCTCGAGACTAATTATGTCCCAGCCTCAATATAAAAAGCAGTAACGAAAAATTTGTTTCGGGCCCATTGAAACTAGAGGGATTAAATTTATGAAATTAACTCAAATAAATAAACAAACCTCCAAATCCATATATAGATTTGGAGGTTTAAAGCTTTATCCCACGTTACAAGCAATAAGAATGAAAACAACAAGCTAGATGGGAGATTAACTGCTCGTATAAGCCCAATTGGTGAAGACTAATCTCTGGGAATACAGAAGACCTCACTGATTAAAGTCTCGCTTTTTCGTGGCATTGTTTTCGCTGGGCGGTTAAAAATACTTCTTGTGCTGCCCGTACACCTGCGCCTGGCTCAAAGTCATATTCAAAGTCTCGAAGTGCTGCTTCCATTAAAGAAACGGCCTGTAAAATATCACTTGGGAAACAATAGCCCATATGACCGAATCTGAAAATTTTACCCTGCAAATGACCAAGTCCTCCAGCGAAATCTAAATGATATTGCTGCTTTAAATGTGACAAGAAGTCACCGAGAGTTATTCCTTTTGGTGCCATAATCGCTGTAATGGTCGGAGAAGCCTGCTCATCAGTAGTGAGAAGTTCAATATTAAGGGCGTTCATTGCATGACGAACCATGTTTTTCATAAGTTCATGGCGGTCAATTGTTTGTTCAATGCCTCCTTCTTCCTTTATAAGCTTACATACCTCATGAAGTCCATATATTAGTGTGACAGTAGGCGTATTCGGAGTCATTCCTTTTTCTGCCCAGCTACGATAGCTCAATAAGTTTAAATAATAGGATGGTGCTTTATTTTCTTCAATAACTTTCCAAGCTCTTTCGCTTACACTGACTAAAGAAAGTCCAGGAGGTAGCATCATGGCTTTTTGAGAGCCAGTAACAAGAATATCGATGCCCCAAGCATCCATTTCAGCAGGAGCTCCACCAAGGCAACTTACACCATCGACAATACATAATGCATCCGTTTCTTCACGAACAACTTGTGCTAATTCAGCAATTGGGTTTATGATCCCAGTCGAAGTTTCATTGTAAGTGATAAAAACAGCTTTAATCTCTTGTAACGGCTGCAAAAATTCTCGTAGCTCTTTCGCTGTGCAAGCTTGTCCCCATTCTTTTTCAAGCTTATGTACATGAAAACCGTATTTCTCACAAATCGAAACGAAATAGTCTCCGAACGCTCCAACAGTGATTACAACAACATTTTCACCAGCAGAAACAGTGTTAATCGCAGCAGCTTCTAAAGCGGCCGTACCACCTGATGGAAGGAGTAAAATATCCTGTTTTGTCCCGAAGACAGGTTTTACTAATTCAATTGTTTCACGGTAAAGCTCCACAAACTCATTGCTTCGATGACTAATAATATCACGATTCATCGCAAGCTGAACCTTTTTTGGGATAGGAGTAGGCCCAGGATGTCTTAAAATATTTTCGTACACTATCATAACCCCTTTGCACTAAAATTTGTAGATTCTAAATATTCTAATTATATTATAACATACTTTTTGATAGCTAACTTCTTTTTCAAAAATACAGTGGTAATTGATAAGGAAAATAGTTGAAGAATGTAAAAACATAATTGGTAAAATTGGTATAATGATTTTGGGAATTATTGCCTTTATGGAGTAAAAAAATTATAAGATAGGGGGATTTATGTTGCTAATTATTTTCTTTGTATTGATAGTTTTAAGCTTTTACCTCATGGACAAAAATTATCGGAAAAGTGTCTATTATAAACTGACAAAAAATAATTTCTTTGCAGTTAAATTCAATAAAGGGAGACATGGTGAGTACTTAACATCGAAAATTATTGAGAAGCATGCTTTACAGAGTCATAGGCAATTATTAAATGTATATGTTCCAAAGAGAAATTCAGATGAATTAACGGAAGTTGACCTTCTATTTATTGATCGAACGGGACTATATGTGATTGAGTCAAAAAACTATAGTGGTTGGATTTTTGGTAATGAAGCACAACAGCAATGGACACAAACGATGCCGAATAAGAAAAAATATAAATTTTTCAATCCGATCCGTCAAAATGCTACGCACATACGTGCAATTCAAGATTTCCTGGAGCTTCCGATAGAATCAATTCATTCAGTCATTGTGTTTAGTGAGCGCTGTACATTGAAAAAAGTGGCTGTAACTTCCCAAAATGTACATATTGTAAAACGAGAGAATTTAAGGCGTTTTATCCAAACACAAAAGCAAACTGCAAGACAGCTTTTCTCTCAAGACGATATTCAAGCAATTTACAATAAGCTTGTGCCTCAAATGCAAGTATCAGATGAAGTCAAAAAACAACATATTCAAATGATTCAGCAGAAGTATGGTGAAAAATAAGATGTTAAAAGGGAGACTGGGGACATGCCAATATACAATAAATTAGTACGTGATTTAATTCCACAAGTAATTGAGGCGAGAGGTAAAACATGTAACATAAGAATACTAGAGCAGAGTGAACATTTAGAAGAAATAAAAGTGAAAATGCAAGAAGAAGCATTAGAATTTCAAAAGGCAACCTCTCCAAAAGAAGCCATTGAGGAACTTGCAGATATTTTAGAACTAGTACATACAGCTATACAAATGTACGATGTTTCCTACAAACAATTAAAAGAAATACGGACTCAGAAGAAGAGGCAACGAGGAGGGTTTTCAAAAGGTATATATTTAATTGAAGTAAAGGATGAGGAGGGAAGCTAAAATTATAATGATATACATTTACATAGGATACTGAAGAACATTTACTATGATCGATTCTATAATTTTATTTATAGGGGTGATTGGAATGAAAAAAATAATTTTATCCATTTTGATTGTACCTCTTTTGAGTGGATGTAACGGTTTTCCAAACGGTACTGTTAGTCAGCCTGGAGGCAAAGTTATTGTGAATGGAGAACAATATACAATGATTTCTCAAGTAATTTCGAATAACTACAATGGTAGGATAGAGGAATCAAAAATTCAAAAGTTAAAACGTGAGATAAGGTCTTCCCTAAAAATCAGGAGATTCTATAGTAAAAATAAGTTCAAAACCTCTTATACCCTTTTAAAGGTGTAAAGAGGTTTTTGTACTTGCATATGTATTTATGCAACGAAAGGTTTATTCATTTTCATTAAGCCGTAAATATAATAGAATAGTCCGAATGTAATGAATGATAAAATGATATAAAGTATAGCTTTGCCAGTTTCACCAGTCCAACGATAGAAGAGACGATAAGTGAAATATAAAGTAAAGCCCAAAAGACCTAATGAAGCAATAATACCTATAAGCGGAATAAATGAAACAATTATTAATCCAACGTAAATAAGAGCATTCTTTTTCGCTGCACCACGGACAGTTGCGTTATCTTCACCCTTTGCAGTTAATAGGAAAAGGCTATAAACGTTAATAATTGGAATCCATGCAATATAAGCTAAATCGCTAAAACCATTTATTTTTGAAGCCTTATAATAAATGAGTGAACTAATAACATAGCTTACAATACTCAGCACAAGCCCAATTAATATAATAATGATAAATATACCTCCGAGAGCCGCATCAAAATCATCGTAATAATAAGAATCGTACACAAGATAACCTCCTTTCTAAAAAATACTTTTTTATGATAACAGTGCTAAAGTAATAAATCTACAGTTAAAAATATCCGGAACTTAATGGTAAAAACATATTTATATTATTTTCTTGGAATTATATTTGATAATAATGATGTGTTTTTGCTGCCGGATTATAAGACAAACCATGAATTAGTGATTGAACCAAAAAAGGAAGTAATGACAAAGGATGGCTTAGCCTTGTCGTTACTTCCTAGTTCGGTAGTAATGTTGCTGTCGCTACGTTGGCACTGCGCCTTCATACAAAAGACATTTGTTGCTGTCGCTACGTTGGAACTAGGCTTTAGCACAAAAGAATATCTGTTGTCCTAAAGCCTTCGGTGATGTTATTTTAAAAATGAATGTTGTTTTTATCCTTTATTTTACAGTAGAAGAGAGTACATGTTATATTGCATGTAGCACGTGTAAAATAATAGGCGGAAGGGGCGCATAGAAATTGAAAAAAGAAATTGGAATATTGATGTTGTTGAGTATTTTTACACTATCTGGATGCAGTTTAGATAAGTCAACAGCAAGTACAGTAAAGGCTTCTGGTGAACAGGAAACAACGCAGTCGGAGCAACAGAATGATGAAAAGTTGATTGAGACTTCAGATGATAAAAAAGTTAAACTTTACGCACTTAATGAAGAAAACAATGAAATAAAAAGCGTAGTTTTGGATATTGATGGTAAACGAAAAAACTTTGATTGGGAAATCCCTAATACAGGAACTAAACCCCAGCTTTTCTATACAGATCTTACAAATGATGATAAGGAAGAAGCCGTAGTTATAATCCAAACTGGACGAGGAACAGGATTAGATAACTATGATATTCATGTTATTAATGTTGAGGATTTATCAGAGTTTAAAGTACAAAGTTATGAAGACATTGTGGCTAATGAAATTAGATCAAAAGTTGTTAAAAATAATGATGGTACATTAACGATTACAGCTACAGCGCAAGGAAAAGAATCTAAATTTGATTATGATTTTGATCCAGCGCCAAATCTAGATCAAGATGAACTTGCTTTCGGCGGTGTAGTTGTTTATACATTGGAAAATCAAAAAATAAAATTAAATATGCCTGGGTCTGTAGGAGTATCTCCAGTATATGTAGGTGATTTCAACATCACATATAAATTCGATAGTGCCAAGAATGAATTCATTGTTGATCAAATTGAAATGATTCCTACAAAATAATAAAAAGAAAAACTAACAATAATATAATGTGTGTCCTTTGTAAAAGACAATACGCTTTAGGTAACTTAAAAAAGATGATGACTGTATCGTGCAGGCGTTATCTTTTTTTTATGAGCATTGAAGGAATTTCAATGGGGCAAAGACTAAATTGGGAAGGTTGTTGCCATTAGTACTTGAAGTATAGAAACCAAAGAAAGTACACAAATTGAAGTAATAATTTGATTACTTTAAGGAAGACCATAGAAAAGTCCAGATTTCGCGATCTAATTTCTATACAATTCCATTATTTCATGCTTTGTCACGTTTGATAATCCTATTATTTCAAGATATAGTTCTTATTACAGATGCATTAAGGAGGAATACATATGGCAGAAATTAAATACGAAATTATTGAAACGATTGCGGTGTTATCGGAGGGCAATAAAGGCTGGAAAAAAGAATTGAATTTAATTAGTTGGAATGATCGTGAACCGAAATACGATATTAGAGATTGGTCGGAGGATCATACAAAGATGGGAAAGGGTGTTACGTTATCAATGCCCGAACTGCAGCTTTTGAAAGAGTCGTTAGCTAAATTGTCAGAATAACAAAGGAATCTTTTCGTGTTTATTAGGCACAACGTAAGTCGGGATTCGTGCTCCTGAAGCGGCAAATGAGAATATAGCCTTTCCTGACTATCTGCGAGGAAAACATAAATCTTCTGAGGATTTTCCGTAGAATATATTTCAAAAAATTGGTAGACTATCAATAGCAACAATTCATAAAGCAGGTGGCGGCTGAACTCCCTTTTGAAAGGGGGTGAGGCGGATGACAGTATTTGAAGCATTCAGTTTGATTGTACAAAGTAGCATTTTGCTAATTGCAGTACTTACACTGATGCTTAGCATTATTGTCTCTCAAAATAAAAAGAAATAGCCACCCTGCCGGCTAAGTAAGGTGGCGATTGCTATAACTTTCACTTGGTCAGCCGCTATGGTTGCGGCGTGATTGTTGCTTTTGGCTGGATGTTAACGCATCCAGTCTTTTTTATTCTATAGTCAGTGTATCATATTTATTCTAAAAAGAACATTTTGTATAGTCTTAAATGAATTTGGCAATGTCATTTAACGCTAAACGAGATGAGCCGTAAGCTGGTGCTGCTGCTTTTCCGATGGCGATTAAGACGATTGGCACTAGATTATCTGTTAATTCGAAGTGTTTCGCAAAAGCCTCTTTATTGAAGCCACCCATTGGTACTGTATCATAGCCCATATCTTTTGCTAAAAGCATGATTTGCATAGAAATTAAGCCTGCATCAAATGTAGCAATATTTTTTAGAACCTCTTTAGGAAGGTTTGAATAAAGCTTTAATGAATTTTCAATCATCATATTCGATGTTGCTTCATCCATATAGCCAAGTTCGAAATTTTTTGTATAGACTTCTTCTACATTATTGTACATTTCAGTATCGCCTAATACCGCAATGATGGCAGAAGCAGTTTCAACTTGCTCCTGGTTATTAGCAATCAAACGTAGTTCTTTTTTTACTGCTTCATCTTGGATGACTAAAAAGCGCCAAGGTTGTAAATTGCTTGATGATGGAGCGGTTGTTGCCTCAACAAGCAAGTCCTCTAATTCAGATTGTGGAATTTTAAAATTTGCCTCATATTTACGAACAGATTTACGATCGTGCATTACTTTATTTAAATAACTTTTAGTTGTAGTCATGTTAAAAAATCTCCTTTAAATTTGATGAGATTTTTACTATACGATATCCTTTTTAATATTCCAAGTAAATTGCTCGAATTAGAGAGTTTTGACTTCTTTTAGCGGGTATCCAAACATCTGCTGAAATAGTGGAACTCAGTCTAAGAACGCCACGCCCTGTGGCAACGGCTGAGTGACCAACATCGTGTTGGCCTAAAGCCTCCGGCGGATGTCACGGAATCGGAAAGGAGTTCACTTAGGATGTTAGCCTAAAATCATCGCATCCATGCGATAACGGCTAACTGACCTGCATCGGTAAAAATGCCACGTCCTGTGGCATTACCGAAATGACCGACATCGTGTCGGCCCTCGTGTAGGCCTAAGCACAAAGCCGATTCCGGACATTGATTAATTACTTAAATTTAAATGCTTCGAAGTGAATGCTTAGATCTTTATTGCAGGTTTTCAATTGCTTTGCAAAACGTTTAAGCATCTTTTGGGGGCCACACATAAAAATACTCGTATGCGCGGGCACTGAAATATTTTCAAAAGAAAGCCTGTCCATTTGGGCAGTATCAATAAAATTCACGCTAAATTGTTGATTTGTTTGTGCATACTCCTGTAAAAATTCCTTATAGATTGCGTTGTCTTCGCCATGATAAGTGTAAAATAACTCGATATTACGATCGACGGGCTGTGATTGCAAATAAGATAAAAATGGAGTAATGCCTATGCCACCTGCTATCCAAACTTGTTGTTGTGAGGCATTTTCAAAATTAAAATGACCATATGGACCATCAAGTGTGACTGGTGTGTTCAGTTGCACGGAATCATATACTTTTTTTGTGAAATCACCAAGTACCTTCATAGAGATAAATACTTTTTTTTCATCGCCACCTGAAATAGAAAATGGATGAGGCGCCTTTTCTATGCCATCTTGCAAAATCTTGATAAAAATAAATTGTCCATGTCGATACGGTAATGTTTTATCAAGTGTGAGTTCCAGCTCAATAACATTTGGCCCCAATTTTTTGATCCCCGTAATGTTGCCATTATATTTAAAAAACATATCCTGATACATCGTCAACATATATAATGCTGACATAAATCCAATAGTAGCCGTTATTACGGTGAAAATTCCTAAAGGTGTAGGCTGTAATAAATCGTATCTGCTTGAAAAATAAGCATGATAAATTCCAAATGTATAAGGGATAAGCAATAACCGATGAAAGATCCGCCAATGTTCATATTTTAGAAATTTAGCTAAAAGTGCAATTAAAATAAGCGCAATGAAGCCATATTGGCCAAGTGACCCTAGTTCTTTCGCAAATTCACTGAATGAAGTTCTTTCTACTTTATCGAAGCGGGGGACTAGATCTTGTAATTGCCCATGGATAATCACCAATACTAGTGAAAATATTGCTAAATATTTATGATAAAAATAAACATTCTCTAGCCCATAGAACCAACGCTCAAAAATTTTTATTCTTGTTGCTAAAAAGAAGACAAGAAAGAAGCCTGTAATGGCCATGCCTCCAATGATATGACTAAGCCTGTTAATAGCATGGATAGGTTCTATAGGTGTAGCAAAATACCACAGGTAAGCACTACTACTCATTATTAGTATAATAAACAAAATTCCTTTGATAGATTTCATATATAACCTCCAATACTCATTTTTATCTCTAATCATCTTATATATACAATAAGAACGTGAAATGTTTCTGATTTTTATGAGAGTTTTTTACGAGTAAATATAAAAAAGGGGGATTATTTGTTCGGAATATATGTTCCCTTTTGGGCTGGGGTGTGATAAATTAAGAAAGGTAAAAATATAGAGACATAAGGAGTGGAAGTAAATATGCAAGGGAATACACATATTATCGGAGGCATCACGGCAAGCCTTGCTTTTGCACAAATTTCTAATGATAATCCTCTTGTTTTAGTAGGAGCAGGAGTTATCGGTGCATTACTTCCAGATATTTGCCATGGCGGCAGTAAAATTGGGAGGAAGCTTCCCATTATTTCAAAGATTGTCAATACTATGTTTGGACATCGTTCCTTTACACATAGTTTGCTTTTTTTATTTCTAGTTGGAATGCTACTACATACATTTATACCTTACAAATCCATTTCACTAGGTATTTTATTAGGGATGGCCAGTCATATACTTCTTGATATGGGGACGAAGAAGGGTGTTAAACTGTTCTTCCCAGTTTCCATTTCAGTGCGTCTACCCATTACTACAAAAACGGGTAGTAAAGCTGAAAAGGTAGTGTTTATGTTGTTAACAATACTTTCAGTCTTTTTTAGCTATGAAATTATGATTAAGCTAATACAGACAGTATAAAAAGGTTCTAAGTCAAATGTTGGGGTGCTGTACTCTTTCAGCACCTTAACCCAGATGAACTCCAATTTCTTTATACTTTAAATTTAATAAGAT
>NZ_JBNNUW010000023.1:0-86663 GCF_050280125.1 Lysinibacillus sp. NPDC093692 | reverse complement strand
CCTGATTTAGCAGCAATAATACTTGGCAAATGCTCCTTTACATATTCCAACTCAAATTCAAATCGGCTATTGTCAAAATGCAATATAGCTTTATCGGGCGGTGTTTCTTTCGTGACTGCCACAATGTACGGATTATAATAAGCTCCTGTGTTTTGATAGATTATTTCTCGATAAATGGCCATTTGTAGCACATAATCATAGGCTTCAACGAACGAAACATATTTGCTATACTTGTCGCTCCAATAACGCTTGCTAAGGCTCTGCGTAGTCTTTAAATCAGTGAACGTTTTACGATCATGATTTATTGCGTCAACTTTGATTTTCCAAAGGACACCGAACAATTCACCTGTGAAAATAACCTCTTTGTCACCTTCCAGGGCAAACATTGCAAAACGGTCATTTTTGATTGTTTTTATCATGGAATCAGCTTGCTTAAAATCAGCGTATTTTTTATCTCGCGTATTGAAAATAACGCCTCTGTTTTCTTCCACAAACTCGTCAAAAACCTGATCGCTTTCAAACGCTGAATGTGTATAAGAACCTACTGTTAACGCTAAAGAGGAAGGGCGTTCATGCTCTCCACTTAACTCAGCAATTGCACTAGCCTCACACTCTATTGCACTCTTAAATTGCGAGACTGATATATATTGCTGATTGGCTTCATTTGAATGGTAATTATCCTTGTTCAGCTGGAACGGTGTTTGCATCTGACTTCACCTCGCCTTGTTCTTTGTTGAAGTCTGTAGCTAAACCACTTGATTGTTGCTTTCCAATATCTTTGTTGAACCAATCCTCAACAGTAGACATATTGTCTTTCAAGGAATTGTGAATGTTTGTTAGTTGAACTAAATCAAATTCACTGAATGAGCTTGCAGCATAACCGAAACGATCTTCTATCATTTCTTGCGTTACACCATATTTTTCTTTGAAATGATTAAGTGCAGCACCAACTCTATCTTTAAGTGGTTTATCTGATTTTCCAGTAAGCGTTTGTCGGCATTGTTCAATTGCCATTTCTACAACATCACCTGGAATAACACTTAAAATACAAGCACGTACTCTCCGCGCCCCATCATTCGCTACTTTTTCATATATATCTCGCGGATCTGTTAAATGCTTTAATCCGTGTTTAGTTTTTAATGAATGTTTAACCGTAAATGTTTTTTCTTGTCGTACATTGGTTTCTAAATCCCAACAATACGCCTTTGCAACCGATTCACCGTTTCGCTGTTCTAACTCCTGAATACCGTATGAAAGGTTGCCCCAATTTTGCGCTAATACCTCAGCTAATCGAATAGATGGCCCCTCTACCTTTGTAGAACCTCGGTTATACGTGTACATTGATGTTTCGGCCAAAGAAGGACGTTTACACGCATCTAAGATTCGTTTTTCAGCTTCAAAGTAGTTACGTGGAAATTGCTTTGCTAAGAAGATCGCACCTTTAACTTCTTCCATTTCTCTGGAAACACTAGATTGAGCCAATACGCTTTGTTGATCTATATTTGTCTGAACAGAATTAAACTGTGTTGTTAAGTCGTTTGTCATTTTTCACCCTCCTGTGGTAAAATACCAGTGTCATTTATAAAATTTTCACGCTCGCCATTGGTTGCCGCCTTTGACGAGTTTTTTTGTGCCTCAATTTGGGCATTCTGCGCGTCTTCAATGTCTTGCCAGTAATCTGATTCACGATCGTATTCTTCTGCGTGTGAATAACCTATACGCATGGAATCACCTACTTCAACTCAATCTCAGTGATTAGCTTATTAGCTTCCTCTGTGCTTAGAATCAATTTGCCACCTAGTAGAACTAAATTATCGTCTGACACTTCGCCAGTAACAGCGCATGCCATATTAGGCTTGTACTTCTTCAAAATAACCTTGTCCCCATCGATAAAAATTTCAACTGCATCTTTAACATCAATGCCTAAAGTACGTCTTAACTCGATTGGGATTACTAAACGTCCTAACTCATCTACCTTACGAACAATTCCAGTGCTTTTCATTTGAAATTACCTCCTAGTTTTTAATTAACCAATAATGCCGAAATGCTTTAACAATACGTAAACTAGCCAACCAAAGCCACCTAATACAGCAGCCGAAATGATAATGCTTACTGCGAAAACCACACCAACCATACGGCTTGTACGTTTGAAATTACGATCAAAGTCATTCATTTGTTTTCCTCCTTTAGATGCCCTTCTGGCTTATAATTTCAAGTATTTCAACGATGTCACTTTCCTCAACACCAAATGACTCAGCCCTTTGACATATAACTTTTATTTTCTGTAGGGCTGATATTAACTCGAAATATTGTTGGATAAGTTGTTGTTTACGACTATCGTCCAATTTACTCACCCCAATTTACCGTGAAACCAGTCACGCCCTTATTGTCTAAAATCGTATAGCCAGCTTTTTTTAACTCTTTTGAAAAGACTCCTAGTATACGAGGTTCGTCACCTTGATAAATGTAAGTGAATTTACAGCTACCTTGTTCTGCTTTTGATTCAATACCTTTAACTAGGTCTTTGAAATATTCACTTTCTAATGAACCTTTCTCGAATTTTGCAGTTGCTTCGTTGGCAACCTTTTTCATTTCATCTGCTGGTTGAAGTTTCACCCTATATCACCTCCAATACCATTACCGCCTGACAAATCTACATCCTCTCGCATGTAGTCACCCTGTTTAATGATGTTTACAGCTTCTTGTAACCCTTCTGTCAAAGTACCGATATTGTCATAACGTTGTTTAATTTCCGTAGGGAATGGCTTATCTGACTGAATGTAATCATGTGCTAAATCATTTGAAATTTCCTCGTATTCAGCAATTCGTTTTTGAATTGAATTAACCATGCCTTCCACAATCAATTCTGTTTGCATATTTATTCCTCCTTATATTTCCTATCTGCTAAACTATTAGTAGAGAGGTAGGTGATAGTTTTGAATATAATATTAGTTTTAGCTTTCATATTATTCATGTATCTTAGAAGACCTATAAAGCTATTTTGGAAAAATACTCGCTTAAATTACCTAATGGGACTATATAACTCTTATAAGAATGCTAGTACACATGAAGCAAAGTTAGATGCATTTGAACTAATAGCTAGAAATAAACCGTTAAGTAATGATTTAATTGGTAGCGTTTATTTTAGATCCCCATCATACAAGGACTTTGATGATGAACAAAAAATAGTTGAAAGTTTCTTTAAATTGAATGAAGCCTTTGATCGCAACTCTTTCTGGATGAGAAAGTATCTGATAAATCCTACGTATTTCATTAAAGATATTTTCTACATACCTGCAGTAGTGCTTGGTTTTTTGCTCAATCATCAGTTCAATAAAATACCTTCGCTTTTACTAAGCTCTATAGGTTGGGTAGCGACTATACTTATTTCTGCATACACAACAGAAATAAGAGCTTTTATTGATTCAATAATTGATAGCGTTATTTGATTAATAGAAGGATAAGTAAAACTATTTGAACGCCTAATAGAGTTCTAAGATATTTGTCTCTTAATAATATTGACTGCATTCCCTGTTCAATGGCATTAAGTAGTAATTTGATTTCTACCTCACTCGTTGTTCCAGCAACCTGTGAGGTTTTTTTATTGTCACCCACATTCTTCACTCTCCTTTCATAGTCTGATAGATTTATTTCTTACGTACTGCTGCACCTTTATTAATCGCATTACTGATTAAAGCTAAACGTTTCTCAACCGGTAATGCCAACAACTCTACTACTTTGATTTTCATTTTGTTCACCTACCTTTGAAGTCTGGATAGAATCACCTACATACTGGATGACCTCATCCCACAGTTTTTTTATGGTTTTCGTTCCCTCTCCCCAAGCTTGTAAAAGTTCCAGTGCTTTTTCTGGGTTTGACTTCGAGAGTTCAGCTAATTTCACGGGTAGGTACGCATTTTGACGTACTCTCTCTGGATCAATCGGAAAAATTTTTTTTGCCATCGAACCACGCTCCTATAGTTTTAAATAGATAAAATCTTACGAATATGCTTGATATGCTC
Organism: Lysinibacillus sp. NPDC093692; assembly: GCF_050280125.1. Lineage (NCBI taxonomy): Bacteria > Bacillati > Bacillota > Bacilli > Caryophanales > Bacillaceae > Lysinibacillus > Lysinibacillus sp. NPDC093692. Next base: position 82,641 of record NZ_JBNNUW010000023.1, on the reverse strand, counting down.
CTGAGCCTTCGGGCCATCTTTACGCCCACGAATAATATCCGATAGATAAGCATTTGAAATACCAACTAGATCAGCTAGCTCTTTTTGACTCATTTTTCTTTTAAACAGTTCGGAACGAACTTCTAACCCCAAATCTTCTGGCATAATTGATCTCCTTTCAAAATCAGTTAACGTTGCTACCGTCATTTAAGCTATAAGTCCGAATAATTTATACCGTCGTCGGCTCGGTATCACAGCGCATTAGTGTTTTTAGTCAATAAGCTAAAATATCAGCTAATTCCATTGACATTTTTTAGACTTTGTTTTAATATTTAAGCATAGCTAAATAAGACTTTAAAAAGCCTATAAACATTACATTTGTTCCGTTCCCCAACGTCAAAATGTGTTTTAAAAGGTCGTATTTTTGTACTCTTTTTTAGCTAACAAATTAGCTTATGGACACAGTATATTAGACTTTGATTTAAAAGTCAACTATTTTTAGTCTTTTTTTTAATAGAGTGTTCATAAAGGAAAGGAACTTTATTATGACTGCATTTGATAGACTAAAAAAATTATGTGACGAACAAGGAATTTCGGTAAATATATTAGAGGAAAGAATAGAGTTAGGAAAAAACACTCTATATTCATGGAAAAAGAAAATACCTACTGGCGCAAACTTAATAAAAGTCGCTGAATATTTTGATGTCTCCACTGATTATCTACTTGGCCTTACTGATATCAAAAGATATTACGAAGCCCCAGAAAAGAATAATACTGTTCAAAATATCGCTGCTCACCATGATGGAGAAGAATGGACTGAAGAAGAATTAGAAGAAATTGAACAATTTAAACGCTTTGTGGCTATGAGACGAGAGGCGCGTAAACATCAGGGGGAATAGCATATGTATTCGTACGACACTTTACTAGATGAATGTAACGATTTAGAAATAGAAGTATACGAAATGAACAATATGAAGAGCAAAGGTTTATATGGAGATAATGTTATTTGGATCAATAAATCGCTACCTTCTATTAGTGAAAAACGCTGTATCCTAGCTGAAGAGGTCGGGCATCACCATACAACAACTGGTGATATCCTCGACCTATCCAGTGTAGAAAACCGAAAACAAGAATTAAAAGCTAGAGCCTGGGCATATGAAAGGCTTATTCCCTTCTCAAAAATCATACAAGCCCACAAATTGCATATTACAAACCGTTATGAACTGTCTGATTTTCTATATGTAACAGAGGAATTTTTAGATGATGCTCTTGATTGGTATAAAAGTAAATATGGGTTATATATTTCAATTGATAACTTTACCATTTGCTTTGAACCATTGGGTGTTCTTGAGTGGTTTGACTGGATTGAAACACCGAAATTAAAATACCAAGCATAAATTAAGTTCTAAAAAAATTTACCCTTAAAAAGAACATACATTCTCGTGGATGTTCATTATTTTAATTAGCAAAAATAATAAGGAGAAAAATAATGAAAACTATAATATATTATCGCGTTTCCACTAAGCTTCAAGAAGATAGATATAGTTTAAAAGCACAGAAAGAAGAACTCACTAGATATGCTATTAGCCAAGGTTGGGAAATTGTTGCTGAATTTAAAGACGTAGATAGTGGTGGGAAACTTAATAAAGAAGGCCTTAATGGTTTAATGGATTATGTCGAGGAAAATGCCGTAGATATTGTTTTATGTGTTGACCAAGATAGATTAAGTCGCCTTGATACCCTCAATTGGGAATTTCTCAAAGATGTTTTACGAGACAATAAAGTAAAGATTGCCGAACCTGGCACAATTGTTGATCTTGCAAATGAAGATGATGAATTTATTTCAGATTTGAAAAACTTAATAGCTCAGCGGGAAAAACGTGCTATTGTACGTCGTATGATGAGAGGGAAAAGACAACGCACACGCGAAGGGAAAGGTTGGGGCCCAACTCCATCAGAATACATTTACGATAAAAGCACAGGTACTTATGAAATAAATGAAAAGTGGGCATGGGTCTACCTATTTATGAAAGAAGCATACCTGGATAAAAATATGGGGGATGTAGCAATTTCAGATGCATTAAATAAGATTACCAAAACTCCTAGAGGAAATGCATGGACAACCTCAATTGTATCTCATAAACTAACCAGCGAAGTTTATTGTGGTCGTATGATAAAAAAATTTTCAAATGGTGAAAAAATAGTAGTTGAAAATGTCTATCCTAAATTATGTACAGATGAAGAGTATCAAAGAATTATAGAAAAACGTAAAAGTAAATACCGTCGTAGACCTGAAGGTGATCCTCAGATATTACGTCGCGTAGATATGACATGTGCGTATTGCGGTAGAAAGATGGCTGTTCGTATGTCAGGTGTAAAAGGTCGATGGTTACATTTTTACATTGGCCATCAGTCAGACTGCCATTTAGAAGCAATTAACACAATTCGTGTTGAACCTAACTTTATCAAAGCTCTAAAAGATATTATTAAAAATGAAACATTAGCAAAGCAATATATACAAATTGAATACAACGATGAAGATTTACAGCGAATCGAAAATGAAATTAATATGACACATAAATTAATGAATGACATCAAAACTAAAATTGACCGCCTTTTATCTTTATATCTTGATGGTACCTGGTCAAAAGAACAACTCAACTCCCAGAAAGCGTTACTTGAAAATGAACTAAAGTTACATGAGGAACGATATAATCAAATAACCAATAAACAAGAATTAATTAAAGCAAACTTATTTAACTATGATGTCGTTATGCAGTATCTAAGTGTTGCAGAGAGATTTGATATCCTTTTAGAGAAATCTGAACAAATGGAAATGATCGGACATCTATTCCCTACTGCTACTGTGTACGAAGATAAGATTATATTTAACAGCTTATTACCAAATAATGTACCCTTAGATATAATCGTACCAATTGCCCCTGATCCATATAAAAGAGCAAAAATCATTAGCTCAGGTGTGGACCCTCAAGGTAAATATAACCGCATACAGCAATACTTAAAGGATAATCCGGAAGCTTCTGTACAAGCGGCAGCGAATGCATTAAAAATCCCTACAAGTACAGCTTATAGATTAGAGAAGAAATTCGGTAAATTCAAAAGTAAAGATTATTAAATTCACTATACGAATTTCCAAAAACTACTCCCCCCCACCCATTCCCATGGTTTAATACATACATATATACAGACTTATTGCTAAAAAAGGGACATTTAGGATGAATTTTTTTATGTAAGCTTTTATAATAGAGTGAGAGAAGGCAAAGAGGTGAACGATTTGTTAAGTGGTTGGTTTTTATGGTTTATCTTATTTTGGGTAGTTGTACTTATTTCCCTTATGGCGATTGGCGGATTTTTCATGTTCCGCAAATTTTTAAAGGCATTACCGAAGCAGGACGGTAAATCTGATTTAGATTGGCAAGAGTATTATTTAGATAAAACGATTCATTTATGGGGACAACCTGAGAAAGATCTTCTATATGAACTTGTAAGCCCTGTACCTGAGCTATTTAGACAAGTAGCAAAGGAAAAAATTGCAGGAAAAATTGGAGAACTTGCAATAGAAGAAAAGGCATCCGCTATTAACCATGATTTAATTATACGTGGCTATATTCAAGCAACGCCTAAGCGCGACCATAAATTTTTACGTAAGAAATTAGATGAAATGCAGATTGACATTTCTCCATATGAACATCTATTTGAATGAAGGTACGCTGCACAGAAACGTTGTGCAGCGTTTTTCTGCCCTTAGATAAGAATTACCATATATTCTTTTTTATAAGTTTTTCTTGGAGTCTATCCGTTGCCTTGGCTCTTCTTTCTGTCGCTTTCGCCTTTCATTCCATCGCTTGGATGACTTCTTCCGTCACTTCGGCATTTCTTTCCGTCGTTCTGTTTTCTATCCATCACTTTGATGATTCTATCCACAGCTTTCACCTTTCTATCCATATCTTTGACGATTCTGTCCGTCGCTAGATCTACTCTATCCATCAGCAAAAATGCATAAAAAAACTACACTAGATAAAATCTCTAGTGTAGTTCTTCCATTAATAATTCTTCAGCGGAATTGTTTTTTTGATTTTTATAAACTGAATAAGCATTGCGATTCGCCAAGGAAGTAACATCGCGAACGCTAGAATCCAAAACATTCCTGCTAATTCACCAATGTCAATGGAGTTACTTAATATTACTTTTGCAACTACCCGGAACACTAACAGTCCTATCAGTATAAAAACGAATGCTTTTGAACGTTTTAAATAAATATCTTGGCCTTTTACTTCAAATTTAGAAGTAGCAATTAAGATTGTCGAGAATACCATGCCGACTGCTGCCGCTTCAAGAATTTGCATGGGTGGCACTCGAAATTGTTCGAATAAAAACATTAACGCACCTGTAGACATCGCTATAGGTGGAATGATAATTTTCTTCTCATTTGTCGGTTTCTTAGACGCCCGCATACGTATAACCATGACAAAGGTACCCATAAAAATGGCCATTATGGTCGAACCTATTACATAATAGTGAGAAGGGATATTGCTAAACATAAAAAATCCTCCTCTAATGTCATTAACAATTTTGTCCAATTAATTGATCAACTACAGCTTTTAATCTTTCTGGCTCGAAAGGCTTTGTCATAAAATCCTTTGCTCCACTTTCAATTGCTTCCACAATTAACTTTTGTTGCCCTAAAGCTGTAATCATAATTATTTTTGCATCTGGAAATTCAGGGATGATTTCTTTTACCGCTGCAATACCTGTCATAACGGGCATTGTTACATCCATCGTTATAAGATCTGGTTGTAACTCACGATACATAGCCACAGCTTCCTTACCATTTGCTGCCTTACCGACTACCTCATAACCCCATTCAGTAAACATATTACTTATTGCAACACGCATAAAGAGCGTATCATCCACTACTAAAACTGTAGGCACATGTTCATCTCCCTCCACGCTAAGGTATGGTATGCCACTTTAGTTTAGCAGATTAGAAGCCTGTAAATCCACCGAAAATAGGCTCTAAAATGCGTGTTATATACGTTAATCCATCAAAGAATAACACGATACCAACGGCAATCATAATATAGCCACCGATTTTCACAATTTTTTGGCTGTGTGTACGAATCCAAGTCATACGTGCTATAAAGAAAGATAACAAGAAGAACGGAATCGCAAAGCCTAAGAAATAAGCTAACATATAGCTAAAACCTGAACTTGGATTTGCACTAGCTAATGCAATAATCGATGCTAAAATTGGGCCAGTACACGGCGTCCAACCAGCCGCAAAGGCTATTCCGATAAATACTGATCCCAAATAACCTGATGGGCGGTTTTTAAATTGGAATTTTCGATCCTTCATTAAAAAGTCAATTTGTAGTAATCCCACAATCATTAAACCAAATACTACGATTAAGATGGCACCAACCTGACGTAATAATGTTTGATAATTAAGGAAGAACTCTGCCGCCAACGATGCCCCTAGTCCAATCATAATAAAGATAATTGAAAATCCTAGTAAAAAGAAGAGGGTGTGCAAAATAGCACGTTTTTGCATCATACCTCGTTCAGCTTTTAGCTCATCTAATGTCATCCCCGTTATGTATGATAAAAATGCGGGATATAACGGTAGAGTACATGGTGAAATAAAGCTTAAAAAACCTGCACCTAAAGCTAAAAATAAGTTAATATCAGTTTCCATATTTTCTCACTCGCTCCTTACAGTTACTGCCTCCATCGTACCAAAAAACACTGTAAATTGCGCCCTTCCTGTTTGTGAACGTTTCATGGCAAAAAGGTGTTGAAAAAATGAAGTTCTATGAAGTTCTATTATACTAGTATACAAATTTATTATTCAAACTTATTACATCAACGTGATGTAGTTCATATACTTTTGCATTATGCGCTCCCCTTATATTATCTGTCAACAAAATTTATCATTTTTCCGCATTCCAAGTTATAACATTCTACGCCTATTCAAAAGGCACTAGTACAGTGCTTTCATGCAGGTGCACAGCTTTATTGTAGACTGTACAAAGTCTATACTGTTAAATAGTGAGAAAATTTCTTTTCTTCATGTATAATAAACAATAGAACCATTGATAGAGATAAATGAGGTGTAGTCCTTGGAATTAAGAAAAATTAAACCGAAAAAAATATATGAGGAAGTATCCGAAATCCTCTATGAAAAAATTAGAGGTGGCGAACTAAAGCCTGGTGACCGACTTGATTCAGTAGAACAACTCGCAGAACAATTACAAGTAAGTAGATCTGCCATCCGAGAAGCTCTTTCCGCTTTAAAAGCAATGGGGCTTATTGAAATTAAACAAGGCTCAGGTACTTTTGTTAAAAGTAATCAATCCAATCAGCACGATTTCCCCTTATCAACTGCCATTTTAACAAATAAGCAAGATATCTCACATTTGTTAGAAGTACGCAAAATTATTGAAGTGGGCACAGCGGCTAGCGCAGCCATTCACCGAACAGACGAAGACCTACAGTCAATGATGCAAATTTTAGATGAAATGAAACATGCACAAGGTAATGGTGAGCTAGGTGAAAAAGCAGATTTTCAATTTCACGCGGCCATTTCTGCAGCATCCCAAAATCCCCTACTTGCAACTTTATTAGACCAAGTTTCAGGTTTAATGATTGAAACGATGAAAGAGACACGACGAATTTGGTTGTATTCAAAAAAAATAACAAGTGAAAAGTTATATGATGAACATATGCAAATTTTCCTCGCAATAAAACAGCAAAATGAAGAACTTGCAAAACATGCTATGGCTTCACATTTAAGTAATGTGGAAGAAGTCTTATTGCAATATTTCGAAACAACAGAAACTAAAAAATAACCGAAGCTGCCTAGTTTTTATAATAGGCAGTTCTTTATTTTTTAGAAAATTTAAATTAAACACCTTTCATTCATCTGAAAAGTTGTAGTATTATAAACACAACACATTTACTCATTAAGTCATCAGATGACCTGTTGATTAGTAGTCGAGGGGTAAGAGAGACATAAAGGAGCGATTAATATGAAAGTTACACTTTTTGCAACTTGTTTAGTTGATATGTTTCAAGGTGATGTAGGAAAAGCTGTTGTCGAAGTTCTTGAAAGGCTTGGCTGTGATCTAGACTTCCCTGAAAATCAAATTTGCTGTGGACAGCCAGCCTATAATAGTGGCTATGTAAAAGAATCTAAAAATGCCATGAGGAAAATGATCACAGCATTTGAACATGCCGAATACGTCGTCTCCCCTTCTGGTTCTTGTGCTTATATGTTTAAGGAATATCCAGAAGTGTTTAAGGGAGATCCTGTTTGGGAGCCTAAAGCGCAAGCATTGGCAAATAAAACATATGAATTTACAGAGTTTATAGTAGATGTATTAAAGGTCGAGGATGTAGGCGCACATTTAGAGGGCAAGGCTACTTATCATACTTCCTGTCATATGACACGTCTACTGGGTGTTACAGAAGCACCGTTTAAATTATTAAATCAAGTCAAAGGTTTACGGTATGTCGAACTCCCAGGTAAAGATCGATGCTGTGGATTTGGCGGTACATTTTCAGTAAAAATGGGCAATATTTCGGGAGCAATGGTCAATGAGAAAGTACGGAATGTTGAAGAAACAGAGGCAGACATTTTAATCGGAGCTGATGCTGGCTGTTTAATCAATATTGGTGGCCGAATTAATCGACAAGGTAAGCCTATTAAAGTTATGCATATTGCGGAAGTATTAAATTGCCGCTAAGAGGGGGTAAAAGAAATGTCCATGAAAACAAGTGATGACCGCTTTAATCATCGAGTATCGAAAGAATTAGAAAATACTTTTATGCGCGGAGCAGTGTCAAGTGCACAGGAACGCTTTCAAACACGTCGGCTAAAACAAGCTGATGAGCTCGGACATTGGGAGGAATGGCGTTCTCACGGAGAAGAAATTCGTAAGCATGTACTTGCGAATTTAGATTACTACTTGTATCAGCTAAGTGAAAATGTCTCAAAAAGAGGTGGACATGTTTACTTTGCGCAAACAGCAAAAGAAGCGACGGACTATATTCAAAGTATTGCTAAAAAGAACAAGGCTGCTAAGATTGTGAAATCAAAATCTATGGTGACGGAGGAAATTGATTTAAATGCAGCTTTAGAAGAGCTCGGGTGTGAAGTCATTGAAACAGATCTTGGAGAATACATTTTGCAAGTAGATGATCACGAGCCACCCTCTCACATCGTTGCCCCAGCTTTGCATAAAAATAAGGAACAGATTCGTGATATTTTCAAAGAAAAACAAGGCTATGCGAAAAGTGAAAAGCCTGAGGAAATAGCTTTATATGTACGTGAAAAATTAAGGAATGAATATTTAACAGCAGATATAGGCATTACAGGCTGTAACTTTGCTATTGCAGAGAGCGGATCGATTACACTCGTGACGAATGAAGGGAATGCAGATTTAGTGACAGCCTTGCCCAAAACGCAAATTACAGTAATGGGGATGGAGAGAATTGTTCCTACATTTGAAGAGATGGAAGTGCTAGTAAGCTTATTAACAAGAAGTGCAGTTGGGCAAAAGTTAACAAGCTATATTACAACATTAACAGGGATCAAAGACGAGGGTGATACAGATGGACCAGAGGAATTCCATTTAGTCATCGTCGATAATGGGCGTTCTAATATTTTAGGCAGTGAGTTCCAGCCTATTTTACAATGTATTCGTTGTGCAGCCTGTGTGAATGCTTGTCCTGTTTATCGTCATGTTGGTGGGCATTCTTATGGTTCTATCTACTCTGGGCCAGTAGGTGTCGTTCTTTCGCCATTATTAGGTGGCTATGAAGATTTTAAAGAGTTACCATATGCATCTACATTATGTGGCGCCTGCACGGATGCTTGTCCTGTTAAAATACCGTTACATCAGCTTATTCATAGACATCGTCAAGTAATTGTTGAAAACGAGGGTAAAGCTCCTGTATCAGAAAAGCTATTAATGAAGGCCTTTGGTTTAGGTGCTTCTTCCCCTACCTTATATAAAATGGCGACAAAAATGGCTTCACCAGCAATGGCTCCTTTTACTAAAGATCAAAAAATCTCAAATGGTCCAGGCCCACTGAAAGCATGGACGGAAGCAAGAGATTTTCCAGCACCAAATAAAGATAATTTCCGTGACTGGTTTAAACACCGCCAAAAAGGAGGCGATGAATGATGGCAGGTACTATTGAAAATAGAGATGTATTTTTATCTAAAATTGCAAAACAGCTTGGGCGTGTGCCAAAAACAGAAATGGAGCGACCGACATGGCAATATCAACCTCAAGATCGTGTCCTAAAAGAAGCGACAAAAGATGAGTTAGTAGAGGTTTTAGTTGAACAATGCAAAAATATTCATACGGATATTGTCCTTACAAATACAGCTAATCTTCCTGCAGACTTACAAAAAGTAATTGAAAATTATGGAGGTCAATCTGTAATAACATGGAAAGACAAACGTTTTAAGCGCTTTGGCCTATCATCACTAATGACCGAGCAATGGCCTCAAGCAAATATTCAGCTGTACGAATGGGATTCGAAGCAGCCAGAGGAAAATATTCGACAGGCTGAAAAAGCTAATATTGGCATTACGATTAGTGAAATAACATTAGCAGAATCAGGGACTGCTGTACTTTTTAGTAGTAAGGATAAAGGAAGATCCGTCAGTTTTTTACCCGAGAACTCTATTATTTTAATTCCGAAAAGTACCATCGTTCCACGGATGACCCAAGCAGCCCGCCTAATTAGCGAAAAAGTCAGAACTGGCGAGCAAATTGCCTCCTGTATCAACTTTATAACAGGACCAAGTAATTCGGCAGATATCGAAATGATTCTTATTGTTGGTGTACATGGACCCATGAAAGCTACTTATATTGTGATTGAGGATCAGTAAATCTTGTTGAATGAAACTAAACCAGGCATACTTCACATTGTGAAGAGATGCCTGGTTTTATTCTAATGCTATATGCAAAGCGATACATTAATTTGTTACACTCTCAGTTACTCCTTTTTGTTCATAAAACTCTGGATGTGCTTCTTTTAAGACAGATGCTCGTAGCATAACTAGTGCTATCATAACGATAATAGCACTTGTGACAAGTAAAATAACCGTTGCCGGGAATGTATCATACAAGATACCGTAAACAACCATACCGATCGGCATCATTGACATTGCCATTGTTTCCATCAAACCCAATACACGTCCGCGGTATTCCTCTGAAATTAGCTTTTGCATATAAACCATAATCGGCATGTTAATCCCCATCTCAAAAATAGCGAAAATAAAGTAAATTACAATATAAAAGATAACCATCGTTAAATACGATAAATTCGTTATTAATGGGACAACCGCCAACCCTAAACTGCTAGCCAACAGTATTAAGCTGAATTTAGAAAAACGTAGTGGGGCCTTTACCTCTGCACGTGTTGCGAAATAGACGGAAGCAATAAGCATACCAACTGCGCCTGAAGCTTGTATAAAACCAAAATGATTTGCTTTTACTTTTAATAATTCAATAATAATGTAAGTCCCCCCTACAACGATGGCTGAGAAAAATAAATTAATCCATAACGAAACCCACATAATGGTTTTAACAACTCTTTGTTGCTTTATATAATGAAAACCACTAGAAAGCCCAGCCCACAACTTTTCCTTCTCTTCCGTTTTTCCCCTTGTACTATACAGAGTAAAATTCATTGTGGCTTCTAAGCAAAACGTAATCACATAGGCCACCATATGTACAAGTAAAAATGCTTCCATGGAGAAAAATCCATACATCACTCCACCGATTACTGGTCCTCCAATTGCTGCGATGGACACTGACATTTGATTAAATGACATTGCTTTTTGTAGGCGTTCTGGATCTACTAGTGTTGCGATTGAGGAAGAAAATGTTACACCCGAAAAGGCAGAGCATATTGTATTAAAAACTGTTGCAATATAAATAGCATACACCGACAAACCGACCATTTCTGTATAAAGTAGTAACCCAACAACGGTCAAAATTGTACCTGCTTGCGCTACTAAAATTGTGCGTTTCTTTGAATAATTATCAGCTACATAACCAGCCAAAGGCGCGACCAATGCACGAGGTAAAATGGAACAGATCATCGTTGTCGCAAAACTCATCGCTGACCCTGTCAGTGCCAAAATATATAAACCTATCCCAAATGATAAAACATGAGACCCTAACTGCGAGATCATTTTGCTAGCTGTAAATGTCCATAAATGATACGTCGCCTTTTTATACTTTTGCGCTTCATTCATCTAAAATCCCTCCATATTTTTAATTATATTAAAAAGTTTAATTTGATTAAACAAAATATAACACACCTCCCCCTTTTCAAGCAAGCAAAAGTTTAATATAATTAAACAAAATGATATTACTCACTTTTAATGAAAAAGGAGGCAAGGCAGTGAACTCTTTAGGCACACGAATTCGCAAATTAAGGAAAGAACAAAAATTAACATTAGAGGCACTTGCCGGTGATCGTCTAACAAAGGGCATGTTAAGCCAAATTGAAAATGATAAGGCCAAGCCTTCGATGGAAAGTCTTGATTATATAGCGGAACGTTTAGGCGTCAAAGCAAGTGAATTGCTTGAACAAGTAAACCCCTCTTCCATACGTCATCTTTTAGAGCAGGTAGAAATTTTATTTGCTGAATTAAAACTTGATAATACAGATAATGCGAAGCAAATCGTAGAAATGATTAAGCCTTATATAGAAGATCTTTCGCTTAGTTATGAGGCTGGGCGTTTACTGTATATATATGCAGCAGCACAACATCATGCGAGATTAACGACATGGGTATCACCGCTTCAACAGGCACGCATGATGTTTAAAGAAATTAATTTACTAAGCCATTGGTTTGAAACTTATATATTAGAGTTGGGCATATTATCGGAAGAAAGAAACTACAAAATGGCTTATTCTTGTATTTTGCAGGCGAAAGAAGAGGCTGAACAGGAAAATTACCAATTAGATTCGCGAGATACTGTGAAAATGGCTTATTATATTAGCGTTTTTCAGTTAGCAATTGGTGAATATGAGGAAGGTAAACTGCTCATTTATAAGACCATTACCGATGCACATAAAAATCAATTTTACTCTTATATAGATGATATGTATCGTATTGGGGCGTTTTGTGCCATGATTGACCATGATTTCGAGCAAGTAGAGCATATGTTGAAGAAGCTTGAGCAGTATCGGATTTTTGCCGAACAAGTGAGTGTGGATGCTTTGATTTTCGTATTAAGAGCGCATTATTGTAACAATTACAAGCACGATTATCAGCAAGCACTAGAGGAAATAGAGCGTTTTGGTACACTTTTGAATGATAGCTCGGTTATTTTCGACAAAAACTTATACTATTCAGAAAAAGGTAAATCCTTGTATTTGCTAGGTCAATATGAAGAAGCTAAGGAAGCATTTGAACATTTCACAAACGTTCCCCCATTCATCTTACATCCATTTGACATATTAGGCTTAAATGAGTGTTTTTCCTATAAAGCGCTTTGCTATGCACATTTCAGTGAATTAACAACTGCCTACGAAATCGCCAAAATGGCCTATACGGATTCTCAAGATTTAATCGACCTACCTTATAAACAAAAAATTGAAGAAACTTATTTTTCAATTAAAGCACAAATAAATTCGGTTCAATAAATATTTAGGGATTGCACTTTGACATATGTGCAATCCCTATTTTTTAGCTCAATTTATTATTTCTAATTTCCTTCTGTATCTTGCGAAGGGCTTTTTTCGAACCGCGTTCTATATCATGCTGAAGCTTTCGATCTTTATAGTCCACAAACAATGTCTCTAAATCATATCCTTCTGGGTATAATTCTGTTGCTGGTAGCTCTAATGCTAAGCGTTTAACATTTACCTTTATGAATTCTCCCCCATAGAACACGACAACATTAAAGAAATTATCCATTTCTTCATAAACGATTCCAACGTCATCATGATCTAACAGCTTTACTCGATCTCCTTTTTTAAATTCATACTTTACTGTTGTTCTCACATTTTCAATTTTCGGCTTCCGTATTTTACTATCACTTACTCGTTTTAAATGATAATCCTTACTGTCAATATAGCCTTTAGCCCTTTGTAATACTGTTTCACGTATATTCATTTTCTTTGAAATCCATAGAGCATTACTCTCTCCAGATGTTCCGATCATTAATTTGTATAATGGTTCTAATGTTTCACTATTAAAACGCATAGCCGCATTCATAAAATCACTATGCATTTCAGAGAAACGCTTAATTTCTCCATAATGCGTTGTCGCCACTGTAATACAGCCCATATGATAGAACTCCTCCAAGATGGAAATGGCCAGCGCTGCTCCTTCATTTGGTTCCGTACCGCTCCCTATTTCATCAAACAGCAAAAGAGTATTATTATTGGATGCCCTCATAATATCCGAAAGGTTTTTCATATGGGATGAAAACGTACTAAGTGCATTTTCAATACTTTGATTATCACCAATGTCTACAAAAACATGATCGAATATAGCTATTTCAGTTCCTTTATCCGCAACAATATGGAAGCCTGACATTGTAGCCAATGTTAACAAGCCAATGGTTTTTAGGACAACTGTTTTTCCGCCAGCATTCGGCCCTGTAATGATTAGGCTACGATAGTCTTTACCAATTTCGAAATGAAGTGGCACCGCCTCACCTGTTAACAGTGGATGCTTACAATTGATGAGCTTTATATAGCCAACATCGTTTAAGCTTGGCTCTACGCCTCCAATATGCTTGCTAAACTTGGCTTTAGCAAACACCATATCATATTGGCTAATTAACTCCATGTTAATGTTGATTTCACGGATATTTTCCATCAGGAGCCCCGATAATGTCGCCAAAATCTGATATTCCTCCACCGCTTCCTCTGCCTTCAAAGTGGCCAATTCCACATTTAATTTAGCGACAGCACTTGGCTCCATAAAGACCGTAGCACCTTTTGATGAAATCTCTACTACCGTCCCTTGCACATGATTTTTGTAAGAAGCCTTAATAGGAATCGTGTATCGATCATCCTTCTTACTTATAAAAAATTCCTGGATATATGTTTTATTTGCACTACTATTCAAAAATTTTGTTAAACGGTCTTTAATTTTTTCCTCTGTTGTTTCGATATGATTTCGGATACGCTTCAATTCTCTGCTAGCAGCTGAATCAACACGATTTGCTTTAATCGCAAAATTAATTTCCTCTTCCACACTTTTAAATTCAGACATCGAATTAGCATAGGATGCAAGTACGGGTGCAAAAAACTCCTTTTCCAGCATAAATTTTTTAATTTTTCTACAGCCTCTTAAAAAGTCTGAGATGCTAACTAATTCACTTGGGTCTAGAATGATCCCCTTTTCAAGTTTTTGAATGGTATTGTCAATATTGGATACCCCTAAAAATGGGACATGACCTTCCGCATCTAAAATTGCTCGTGCCTCAGTCGTTTCATTCAAACGATTTTTAACAACTGTCAAATTTGGGCTTGGCGTTAATTTATCTAATAACTGTTTACCTAATCCACTGACACAGTATGATTTAACGATATCCTTCAATTCATTGTATTGTAACTTCTCAAAAGTAGTATGATTCATTGTTACTGTCTCCTCACTATGATTTTCTAGAATCATTCATGAAGACACCTACTCATTAGATAGCAATGATGTTTATCAATTTGCCTCGGCATAATTGCGTCCGGAATCGGCTTTGTGCTTAGGCCTGACGAGGGCCGACACGATGTCGGTCATTTCGGTAATGCCACAGGACGTGGCGTTTTTACCGATGCAGGTCAGTTAGCCGTTATCGCATGGATGCGATGATTTTAGGCTAACATCCTAACTGAACTCCTCATCGATTCTGTGACATCCCCCGGAGGCTTCAACTTCTTTCAGCGGGTGTTTGGACACCCACTGAAAGAAGTTAAAAAAGACAAAAAAAGCTGCGGGAGAACCCACAGCTTTACCATTACAAGGCATGTGTAAAAAGCATCATGAAAAGACCTCATCAAAGTGAAGCACATTCAGACCATTACACGCTTTATAAAGTATTGTAGGTATCTTCATAGGTATCGAAATAAATCCACGACTAAATAAAGGGTGATATACTGACATAAATCCCCTGGTGTCATTAAATTTATTTCTTTAAGTTGTTCCTATTTAGAACCTACCGCACTCATCAAAAGCACCTCTCATTAATTATCATTGTTATCTAATTTGTCATCATCTTACTATATGCTGGTAAAAAAGTAAAGGTACTTATGTTTGACACGATTTTAAACTTGAGAAAAACTAAAAAAACGAGTTAATTTACAATACGTGTAGAATACTTTGCTATAATCAACCCAAGATATATAATTATGGTTCATCGAAAGGAGGGATAATAATGAAACAAGTAGCTCTCCATCAATTGCACACAGAACATAATAAACGAATAGCAGAATTTCATAAAAACCATGAAATTGAAATTCAACGTGGTGAAAATGGGAACGGTTTGTTAGCTAAATGGGAAAGATTTTTTTATAACAATGTAATTTCCCCTCTGAAAAATGTGAAATAATACCACCTATTAAATGAATTGTCATCCTTGTACGGTTCATTTTTGTTTCGCATTTTAAGTCAAATACGCATTAATCTTTATTCTTATTCAACTAAATTGTTCCATCATTTAAATAAAAATAAACCACTGTATCCAACTAAAAAGCATCTTTAATGATGCTTTTTTATCTTTTCTTAATGCTTCAACTGTGAAATAGTTAGATTTTTTATACAAGCTAAATAAGGATTTGCTCTACGATTTTCAAATGCTAAGTTCTTATGTAACTCAAGCCAACGATACCAATAGTAGGTAACTATCCAAATAATACGTACCAACATCTTGAAATCGTTCCATTGTTGCAGATCACAAAATATAAAAAGAAAGACGCATACATACGTTAGACTGAAGTAAACTATATTATAAAAACACAGATGATTTTGTGCTTTATTAAGTTTTATTTGACTCTTCAAATGGAGTTGGATAATTACAGGACAAGGTAGGAATTAAAAAAAAGAAGGAGAGATACGATGTTCGATCAAGTTGCGTATTTTATTTTTCAAGCCCTGCTAATTCTAACGGTTTTGGTTGTTGTGATTGGAATCCCTCTTGGGGATACACTGTTAAGAAAAAAATAAGACTGCATCCAAATGGATGCAGTTTTTTGCTTTTTCATTTTGCTTCGTTTCTATAAAAGATTTAGGGATTGGTGAAAAATAGGGACCATATTGAAGTAAAGACCTGTTATTTTAATGATTTGAACATTAAAGAAACACTCTAAAAATATAATTTCTTTTTAACACATAATGGAGGATTCGTGATTAATTTAGCTTTCGCTATTCCTTGCTTAAATCTTACATTGTTTAACCATTCAACAAGTGCATTTGCATCATAATTAGGGTGAATTCTTTCCCCATTTTCTAAAGCCCAATATTTTGTATTCTTTTCTTCGTCAAAAACCCAATTTAGAAAGTCCTCCTGAATATTGTTCATCTTCCTACCTACTTTTGTTGAACAAGAAATGTATTGAATAAAATCGTCACCAAAATCAATTTTTATAATCATAAAACTTTAACTCCTTAAAATCGTCTTGAAATTAACTATTATAGCATTCCTTATTAAACTCTTCTGCCCCGTTAATGTTTAATAGCAACAAAACAGCAATTTCAAAAAGAAAAACAGTCCCAAAGAAGGAAGCTCCTTTAGGACCGTTTTCCTGTTATTATCTCATTTCACTAAATTTAAGCGATAGGCAAGGTACTTTTGCCATTTCATAACGTGTTTAGTTTGCCAATAATCATAATCATTACTTTTTAAAATTGATTGTTATAGTGGTGAAAAAAGCCATACATCAGGGTCTGTTCGACCTTTCTTCATTGTTAGTAACCTCAATTAATAGTTTCTATACGTGTGAAATGCTAGGATACTAGCCCATTTCTAAAGAAACATTGAAAAGGCAAAAAGCTCTTTGCCTCCCCCTCACATTGCAGGGACTTTTCTAAAAACACAAAAAAGTAGTACAAACCAAAGGCATGGTTTGTACTACTTACATTCATGTATTTATTTTTGCAGATTTATGATGAGCCCTTCTCGTTTCAATAATTTTCGATCCTGAAAACAGTAGTAACGCTGCCCAAATAATGCTAAATGCTAATAGCTCAATTTGACTAAATGGCTCCTTATAAAGCACAATCCCTAACACTAACACTATTGTTGGCGATACGTATTGAATAAAGCCTAATAAATAGAGTGGAATATTTTGTGCACCTTTCGCAAATAAAATTAACGGTATTGCTGTCACGATACCACTTAAAATCATGAGCGTGTCTGTCTTCACATCTACATGTAAAAATGAGGCTTGATTCGTTGTAAAAAGGTAAATATAGTACCCTAATGCAAACGGCAAAATAAATAACGTTTCAATGGCTAGACCTCTTGTCGCGTCAAGCTTAATTTTCTTTTTCAGAACACCGTAAATAGCGAAGGATAAAGCAATAAGAAGTGCTACCCATGGAATTGATCCATAATTAATCGTTAAAATAATGACAGCAATAAAAGCAATTCCTGTAGCCGCCCATTGCGCACGAGTAAGTGCTTCTTTAAAGAATACAACCCCAAAAATCACTGATAGTAATGGGTTAATATAATAGCCTAAGCTCGTTTCAATTAAGTGATTATGCGTAACTGCCCATATATATAAAAACCAGTTCATCGAGATAACTAATGAAGCCCCAACAAGCTGCCAAAAATGCTTTTGATGTGACCACAAATATTTTAAGTCTGCGAGAAGTTCCTTGCGCATTCCTAATACTATTACTGCTAGTACTGTAAAGACAAAGGACCAAATGACGCGCGATAATAAAATTTCCATACTCTGCACATGCTCAAGTAATTTCCAATAAAGCGGAAATGCACCCCAAAGAGCATAAGCTAAAAATGCCGCCATAACCCCTTTTTTCTCATTTGACATTGCCTCTAACTCTCCTACTCCATATGAATCTATAAGACTTTGCGTAATATTACCATTTAAAGAATAGATTTATTATAGGACTTTGAGTGGAAACTGTAAATGCCCATATTTTAATAAATTGTCATGAATATTGTTACTTTTTCATTTCAGATTCAAGCTCAGAAATATATTTGCGCACCGTACTATAACTAATATCAGGGTTAATTTGACGTTTAATGCGAATATGAATCTCTTTAATACCGACACCTTGCTCTCGCATATCGCGAATCATACATTTTAAAGGACCTGACAAGGATTCCTTTGACAGAGCAGTATATTTACTTAATTCAATTAGTAGCTCTGTATTTTGTCGGCGAATCTCCTTGAGCTCTTCTACGACGCAATTATATTCTGTTAACTTTCTTTGTAAGACGGCGTTTTGCTTCTTTATTTTTTGCATGTCTTCCACAAGCTCTAAGTTTTGTTTCTTTAAAATTTTCCTCTCTTGCTCTAGGATTTTGTGCTTTTCATCTAAATCTTTATGCAAGGCATTGAACAGTTCTTCTATATGGGTTAATTCATGGTAGCGACTTTTTAATACGAGCATTAGTTTTTCTGTCGTATTAATCGCAAGTGCTCCATCATTTAAAGACTCACAGGATAATAAAATTGGATTCATTTTGCTCATCATCTTTTTCTCCATGATTGATTGTTTTATATAATCGAATTTCAGTGTGTAGCATCTTTCCGCTTCCTTCTCTCTGATAATCATTCTCATTTACCTTATCATAATGAGGAATTCCAATTTTGTCAAAAAATAAAAAAACTTCTTGCAAAATAAGATTGCAAGAAGCTTCACATTTACATTTTTTTCAGTTTTTCATATTCTAGTTGTAAACGTTCAATACGTTTACGGCCTTCCTCACGATTTCTTGCTGTTTCTGCTTGAATTTGCTTCGTTTCTTGAATACCAGACATAATTGTTTGCCATGTTGTTTCAATTGTTTCGATTTTAATGCTCGGGCTACCAGCCGCACGTGCGATATTAACGCTATTTTTACTAATATTTTCTGCATTTTTGACAAGCATTTCATTAGTACGACGGTCTAATTCACTCATTGAATCAGAAATTAGTTTTTGGCGCTTTAACGTTACCGCATGAATAAGCCCTTGCTTGAATATTGGAATTGTCGTCACAAATGCAGAGTTAATTTTAGCAATTAAATGGTTATTACCTTGCTGCATTAATCGAATTTGTGGAGCAGACTGGAATGATACTTGTTGTGCCATTTCTAAATCATAACGACGTTGTTCTAGTAAATCAACGGCACGTACCATCGTTTCATATTCCATTGCTGCTAATTGATCGCCAGTTTGTGCTTTTTGTTCAAGTGATGGTAATGATGAACGCACTTCATCCGTTTTCACTTCAATTGCTGCTATAAATTTACTAAGCGTTTGGAAATAGTTTAAGTTTTGATCATATAAGTTCTCAAGATCGATAGTATTTCGCTTCATTTCACCTTCGTATTTTTGAACCTCACGGAAAATAACGTCAACTTCTTTATTCATGCTGTCATATTTGGATAGAAACTTTTCTAATTGTTCCTTACCTTTACTGAATAGTTTCGTAAGGAAGCCACCTTTTTGTTCTTCCGCAAAATCTTGAGGATCAAATTTATCCATAATTCTATTTAAATTATTTAATAATACACTAGATTCCTCAAGTTTACTTGTTTTCATCGTTGCTAGCATTTTATCTGAAAAGGTAGAAATACCATTCGCTGTTTCTTTTCCAAGTTCTAGCATAGCAATTTGATCTTTCACATCAATTTTTTGTGCTAATGCATGAACCTCAGGATCTTGCTTGAGCGCAAGTTGATTTTGAGCAATTTGTGATAGCTCTTGCTCGGAAACAAGCACTGGTTTTTGTGCCGGCTCCGCCTGTAATAATGGATTAGGTTGTAATAATGGATTTTCTGATGCGAATGGATCCTTTGATTTCATTAGGTCGTTGTCAAATTCAGACATAAAGTTTTACCCCCTGCGATTTATCTCTTTTACTTACATACGATTCCAAGCTAAAAAAGTTTCATTTTAGTCAAGCATCTGCAAAATAAGAGTCACTAAATGTAGGTAACCCTCGAGATACTCTAGTTGACTTTCTTATGTGGCAAGGCTTTAAATAGGTGATTTTTTTAATAAAGCTTCAATCCATGCTTGAGAAAATAAAACTTCGCTCTCTACTGTAAATTATAGCTTGTTTCATTCGGAAATTCGACTGAATCTACGAAATACTTTACATTGTTTTCTAGTATTTACATATTCGCACTAAAAAAGCAGCTACTTTTAATGTAGCTGCTTTCACCATCATGTTGTCACTTTTAGTACGGTCTTAATTTTTTGAATAACGCCACCTGTACTATAAGTTAGCACACTGCGTTTATAGAATGATATGCTGAATAAGTAAGCCACAATAATTGTTGCGATTAAAATACCTAACGATAAAAGTGGTACCGTAACGCCTATATCAGTAGCCCCGATACGCATCGGCATGATCATTCCAGACGTAAATGGAATATAAGAGAATACCTTGATGATAAGAGTATCCGGATTCCCCATTCCCGATAACATGACATAGAAACCAATTAATGTAATCATCATGGCTGGCATTAATACTTGACCTGCTTCTTCAACTTTAGACACTAAAGAACCGAATAATGCCCCAACAATTAAATAAAGAATAATTGTTAATAGTAAGAATAGCACAGCATATATGACATAACCAATCGATAATTCACTAACGATACTAGCTGCCATATCCCAAATAACACCGTTCTTCGCAAATTTCGCATAGATTAGGAAGACAACTATAATAATACCCATCTGTGTTAATGCAAGTAATAATACACCAGCAATTTTTGCTTTAAAATGAGTAGCTGGTTTAACGCTTACTAGTAGCATTTCCATTGCACGTGAACCTTTTTCAGTAGCAATTTCCGTTGTAATCATAGATAGGAATGTAGAAATAAAGAAATAAATTAAAATACCTACTGCATAAGATACAAATTGTCCTGATTGCTTTTCTTCTTCGCTTTTACCACCTGCAGACTCTGTATTTAAATTTTTATCAGTAATAATCGTTTTGGCATCCATAATTAGAGCTGCTTGGTCTGGTGTTAATGATAACTGTTGTACAGCATAATTTTGGCCAGCAAGTTGCAATATCGAATTTATCGCACCTTGATCATTTAATTTCAACGGAGTGAAAGTGGCAATTTCAGCATGTAGCTGTCCATTTTGATCTGTTATTTTAACGATTGCATCTAGCTTTTCGTCTTTGACCTTTTTCTCTAGCTCCGATATATTCGATTTATTTTGTATAAATTCCATATCGCTATTCGATACAAAGAGACCACTTAAATCAGCTGTTGTTTCATTGACGATTGCAATTTGTTGCGCTTGATCATCACCTGTAAAAAGCTCTTTAATATCTGACCAGAAAACTGCAACGGACATCCCAAGTATATAAATGACTGTCATTACAACAAACGATTTTGATTTTATTTTTGATGTGTAAAGCTGTTTCATTAACAAATTAAACTTCGACAACGTTGCCACCTACCTTATCTTTAAAGATCTCATCTAACGATAAATAATCTAAGCTGAATTTTTCTATATATTTACCATTGGAAAGCTTCTCGAAAATACTTTGTGCATAGCTCTCATCCTCCAGAGTGAGCACAGTTTGCTCTTTCTCCACTCGAACATCTTTGACTCCTTCAAGTGTCAACAATTGAGTTGTCGACCACTCTGTACGTACTGCTAATCTAGTTTTTCCGTACTGTTTCTTTAAATCTAGTAAACTACCTGAAAATAGAGAGACTCCACGTTTTAATAGACAAAGATGATCGCATAGCTCCTCTACATTATCCATCTGGTGACTAGAGAACAAAATCGTTGTGCCCTGTTCTTTTAAATGTAATATTGCATCTTTCAGTAAATCTTTATTCACAGGATCCAGTCCACTGAATGGTTCGTCTAGTATTAAGAACTGTGGTTTATGAATAAAACTAGCAATCAGTTGTACTTTTTGTTGATTCCCTTTTGATAAAGTTTCAGCCTTATCTTTCCGTCTATCTTCGAGCTCAAATCGGCTAATCCAATAGTCAATCTCCTTCTTTAACTCCGACTTCTTCATGCCACGTAGCTCGCCAAAAAAGTAAAGTTGATCTTCCACCTTCATCGTCGGAAAAATGCCTCGTTCCTCCGGTAAATAGCCAAGTACATCACGGTTAATGGCATTAACGGGTTTGCCATCCCATGTAATCGTACCAGCCGTTGTCTCCTGTAAATCTAAAATCATTCGGAACGTCGTTGTTTTACCAGCTCCGTTTTGTCCAATCAGCCCAAAAATCTCCCCTTTTTCAATTTTAAAGTTTAGATTATCGACCGCTGTGAAATCTTTGTATTTCTTTGTGACACGCTCTAATTGTAATGTCATCTTTTTTCCTCCTTACCCTTCAAATATATGTAATTCGCGTTGTAGTCCTATTTTACGTCTCTCAACTTTATAAATCTGTATACACATGATCATTACGACTACAAAATTTAACAACGAAATTCCCGTGTTTAAAAAACTTTCTGTTGATTCACCAAGTCCAATATTAAGATTGATAAATCCAAATAATAGATTAAGAAATGTAATTGATATAAAAAGACGGCTTATTGATTTTAAATACTGTATTTTCGAAGAACTATCTGAAAATAATTCAAATGGACCTTTTGATTTCTGTTTGCGGTAATAAGCCCATCCTCCAAACTTTGAAATAAACTCAATATCCATCGTCTCTAAAAATTCAAAGTAATCTTGATTTTTATTTTTGACTAGTTCATTGCGATAAATATATTGTCCAGGTTCTCCTTTTTCAAAAATAAAGTAACCCAACATTGTACGCTTTAGATGCCAACCTTGTTCCGCCATATTATTAACCCATGCTTCCTCTTGTTCATAATCAAGAAAAAAACGATACACTCTTTTTTTCATAAAATTCCACCTCCCGTCTAAATCTTATAAAATCGATGTGAACTCCTGGTTAAATATGTAACTTTAAATGCGTTCTTCTTTTTAATTATCATATTCTTCCAATTTCCCAGAAAATAATTTTGAATACCCATCTTTTGCTTATCATATTGTTAACCCATATTTCAATTTGATAAGGGTTGACGACCAATCGATATTATCCATTTGTTCCATCATCCTTTGTTATACGGATGCCATTGTCAAAAAGTTCCCTTAATCTCAAAATTTCGTATTCAATGACTTTTTTTCCACTTTCAGTAATGATGTATTCCTTTTTTCGCCCGTCACCACCTAGCGCTTCAATCCATCCTCGTTCGAGTAATGTTTTGATTGCTCCATAAATCGTACCCGCTCCAAGGCGAACCCGACCATTACTCATTTCCTCTACCAGTTGCATGATGCCGTAACCATGCCTGGCATCAAATAACGCTAATAAAATATAATAAACGCCCTCTGTTAAAGGCGGATGCTCTTGCGTCATACGACCCCCCCTTTTATATCGCCTAACAATATATCGTCAGCCGATACATTTAGAATATATCAGCTGACGATATAGTTGTCAATGCTATCTTTTCCATAAAAAGTTATTAACAAATTTAGTGTAGTACTATTAGGTTGTTTTGATTCACTTCGAGTGATTTTCCTGGATACCCGAATATCTAAGCAGTTATTGATTGCTGTAACATTGGCCATTTCTACTATCGTCATAGCTTTAAAAAGATCAGAAGTAAAAAGCAAAAGTGAGCAATTTTCCCCCGCTACTGTTCAATAATATTGTTAAAAAAGCGATGTACTAATTTTGAGTTAGTACATCGCTGATATTGTTGAACTACAATATGTTAATCATTTAGTGTCCTATTAAATTATAGTGTGCTTTTCGGCAGAACGAGGGAAACGCCTACTTTGTTCCACGCTTCTATCCGACTCTTAATTCATCACTTTTCACCAATCCGCAAAATAGCAGCAAGTTGTTTATTTAAGGTACTTACACTGTCCTCAAAATCTTGGCGATACCATTGAATGATTAGGCCTATGATTGCATTTGCTTGATACGCACTATAATATTCAATGGATATCTCATCATGTATTTCTTTATGGATTGTGATATCCCTTTTTAGCAGAGAGAAAATTCCATCAAATAACATGTAATAGTAGGTCAAAGGCACATTTTTAGAAAAAACAATGCGATAGAACATTTTAAAGCGCTCAATATGATGAAAAATACGAATAGTATTTGGATCTATTTGGTTTTTATCCATTGTTGTTACTGCGCGGTACGGTTCCTCATATGAATTATTCAAATCCTCCATAATTTCCTGAAAGTATTCCTCAAATAGCCCTTCCTTTTGCTCATAGTGCAAATAAAAGGTACCTCTATTCACCTTTGCCACCCGACAAATTTCTGCGATTGTTATATTTTCTAAAGGCTTCTCACTTAATAACGATAGTAAAGCATTGTGTAATGCTTTCTTCGTTTTGATAACTCTTAAATCGTTAGCACTCAAATTTTTTTCTCCTTATTGAACAGATTTTTTATATGTGTTGATTACTGAACAGTTCTGAGCTTTTTGCATATTGAAATCGCTTACAAAACTATTATATTATTTTAATGAACACATGTTCAATATCTAACATTATATATCCAAGAAATCACCTGAACAAACTCTGGTGAAAGAACATACATTATAGGAGGTTTTTGTGATGAGATTAGAAGGTAAAGTAGCAATCGTAACAGGTGCCGCGTCAGGTATGGGTAAAGCAATTGCAGAAGGTTATGCAAAAGAGGGAGCAAAAGTCGTAGTTTCTGATTTAAATATAGAAGGTGCACAAGCTGTTGTTGAAAGTATCAAAGCAGCAGGTGGCTCTGCATTCGCCATTCAAACAAATGTTGCATCAACAGAAGATTTACAACGCTTATTTGATGAAACAAAAAATGCTTTTGGCACATTAGATATTTTAGTGAATAATGCTGGTATTATGGATGGAATGGAGCCAATTGGTGAAGTTTCTGATGAACGTTGGGATAAAGTATTCGCAGTAAATACAACTGCTGTTATGCGTTCAATGCGTATGGCGACAGAGATTTTCCTTGCTCAAGGACATGGTGTATTTGTCAATAATATTTCGGCTGGCGGTCTCTATGGTGCTCGTGCTGGAGCTGCTTACACTGCTTCTAAGCATGCCGTTGTTGGGCTTACAAAAAACACAGCATTTATGTATGCAGATAAAAATATTCGCTGCAATGGCATCGCTCCAGGTGCAGTTATTACAAACATTGCTTCTTCCATGACAAACGTGAGCCAAACAGGTGCAGCACGCCAATCACTAGGTATGGCCATTAACCCACGAGCTGGACAACCTGAGGAAATCGCTCAGCTTGCTATTTTCCTAGGCTCAGATGAATCAAGCTTTGTCAACGGACAAGTAATCGCTGTTGATGGTGGCTGGACAGCTTACTAAGATTCAACATAAGAGAAAGCACGCACATGTAAAATTCATTGTGCGTGCTTTCTATCATTTAAAATTCATTTTTTTGCTTTCTTGTTGGGAATAAGCATCCAATAAATGCCCCAATTAACGCTGGTAATATCCAGCCTAATCCTATGTCGTAAAATGGTAAAAGGTTCGAATAAGCTTTCTCAATTGCATCAAAAATACTTAGCTTCGCTGACGGAATGCTAACTACTAATGCTTTATAGCCATCAATGACACTAATAAAAATTGTGAAAATCATAGTAACCGCATATACCGGTTGCTTATTTTTAAATAGTGATGAGCATAATGCGAGTACAATTAAGACAATTGCTATCGGATATAGGAACATCAACACTGGAATGGCAAACTTAATAATATTCGTTAATCCGAAGTTGGCAATTGTAAATGACATAACGCACAAGATGAATACAAACCATTTGTAGCTAATTTTCGGAAATACCTCATGGAAAAACTCACTACAAGATGTGATTAAACCAATACTTGTCTTTAAACAAGCAAGGACAATAATCACTGCTAATAAAATAGCCCCGAATGATCCGAAATAATGATCTGCCACTGCGGCAAATATTAAACCACCGTTGTCAAATGTACCAACAGCTCCAATACTTGATGCCCCCATATACGTAATTAAACCGTATATTAACATCATTAATGCCATGGCAAAAATACCCGATTTCCACGTTGCTTTAGCAATTTCTTTTCTGTCTGTTATTCCTGCGCTTTTAATTGCATTAATGACAACAATACCAAAGGCTAATGAAGCTAATGCATCCATTGTGTTATAGCCTTCTTTAAAGCCTGTCATAAATGCTGAATCAATATAATCTCCCATTGGCGGTTGGAAATGCCCCATCGGTTTTACAATACTAATAATAATTAAAATAAATAACACAATTAGAAATGCTGGTGTTAAATATTTTCCGATATAATCCATAATTTTCGCTGGATTCAATGAGAAATAATAAACGATGGCAAAAAATACAAAGCTAAATAAAGCGAGTAAAAGTGTTGTATGTTCAGCTTGTATATATGGTTCAAAGCCAACTACAAAAGGAACTGTCGCTGTACGAGGAATCGCAAAGAAAGGACCGATCGTTAAATAGAGTGCTAATGAAAAGATAACACCGAATAATGGGTGAACACGGCTCGCTAAGTCACGTAAACCGTTACTACCTGATAAACCAATAGCTAAAATACCTAGAAACGGTAAACCGATAGCTGTTACTAAAAATCCAATTAGGCCAAACCAAAAATTGGTCCCCGCTAATTGTCCAAGCTGAATTGGAAAAATAAGATTCCCCGCTCCAAAATACAGTCCGAAAAGCATCGTACCGATGACTGCATATGTTGAAAAAGGTATTTTCTGTTGCATTTTGATGAACTCCTTAGATGTATTTAACTATTGCGAACAATTTAAATGAAGAGATTTATCACTATAATTCCACTATATTAACATAGCATTTATTTGTAAAACAATAGTTGTTTTTTCTTTTTAAAAAATAAATTGTACAGTTCCTAGCTGTAAATAGACAAAACTAAAAGAGCTGTCTGCTGACAGCCCTTAGTTTGCTACTGACCACTCTATATGATCTAAAAACTTATATACGTCCTCATACACTTTTTCGCGCTCTTTATCTAAAGTAATAATATGACCAGAATTTTCATACCAAATAATCTCTTTATCGTCTGTTTCCACGGTATTTAAAATGAATGGTGCACTTTCTTGATAAAGTTCATCATCTAATGAACCTTGTAATACTAATGTAGGTGCTTTGATTGTAGATAAATCATCACGTGTTTCGGTCGTTAAACGTGTCACACCATCTAATGAATCCTTAGGTGTAATACGTAATTCATGTAATTCTGAAATAATTTGATCTTTTGATTTATTTTCAAAATGTTTATATAAACGAGCGTAATGATATAAACGTGTAAATAAGCCTTTTGAGTTATCGCGTGTGATTGGTGCACACATGGCAACACATGCTTTCACAGGAAATGTCTCTGCTACTTTTAACGAAAATACGCCGCCAAGCGAAATTCCTACTACCGCGATTTCTTCATAGCCTTTACTTTTTAGGAAGTTATAACCTTCCACAACATCATTCCACCAGTCTTCTGGTTTTGTTTCAAGTAATGCTTCTGGTTCTACACCATGCCCACTATAAATCGGTGCATGAACCGTATAACCACGTTTTGATAAAAATTCTCCTAGCTTTTTCACATCTTTTGTGCTACCTGTGAATCCATGCAGTAATAGTACGGCTTTTTTGCCTCCCTCAATTGTTAGAGGTTGTGGCTTAGAAAAATTCATTTTATAATATCCCCTTCACGGAAATTTGTAATTGTGTAATTTATGTGTCTATCTTAACACCCTTTATTCATAATGTACAATTTATAGTTTTTATCATATTAATGTGTTTCATGCATTAATGATGTAAGGTTAACGGCTGTACTATCACACTTTCAGCTACTTTCATTTCTCATTTCTCTTTTTAAGTACTCCATCTTTTTTAAATTTTTTTGGCGCCTATACTTCCTACTCTTTTACCGTTATAATGCAGTTAACTCAAAAATAACGAGAATAGAGGTGAAAAAATGGAGTGGCAGCAATTGGAGTATTTCGTAACGGTAGCTAAACTTGAGCATATGACTCGTGCAGCTGAAGCATTAGCGATTTCTCAGCCAGCATTAAGTCGCTCTATTTCAAAGCTTGAAGAGGAATTAGGAGTACCCTTGTTCGACCGTCAAGGACGCTCGATTATGCTCAACCGATATGGCGAGCTTTTTTTGTATCGTGTCCAACGCATGCGTAAGGAGTACGAAAAAGCAGTTATTGAATTACAGGAGCTGAATAACCCAGAGCTAGGAGATGTATCACTCGGATTTTTACATACTCTAGGGACTAGCATTGTACCCGACTTGATCCGTTCCTTCCGTCAGAACCATCCGCATATTCGCTTTCACTTTACACAAAATTACTCACACTCCCAGTTGAAGCAATTACTTGCGGGAGAGTTAGATCTTTGCTTACTCGCAGCGATTGACACAGAGCCACCTGTTTGTTGGAAAGAGCTATGGCGAGACGAGCTTTTTATTATGGTGCCGATTGACCATCCCCTCGCGAACCGTAAAAGCATCAAAATGAAGGAACTTGAAAATGAAAATTTTGTTCTGTTGAAAAAGGGTTACGCATTACGTCGCACAGCTGATAAATTATTAAATGCTGCAGGTATCAAGCCGAAAATTACGTTTGAAGGTGATGAAGTATCTACAGTTGCTGGTTTTGTAAGTGCTGGGCTTGGCGTGTCGTTGCTACCTGTTGATGAAGACTTGAATCCAAATAAATTGGCGAAAATTCGTGTTGAGGATATGGTTTGTGAACGGACCATAGGTATGGCTTGGATTGAAAATCGATACCTTCCACCATCAGCACGACAATTTCAGCAATTTGTATTCGATTTTTACGATGAGAAGTAATCTTTCATTCATATAGAATGGGTAAAGCATTAAAGTGAGTAACGACCATTATCTTAGGGTGACAACCTTCAAACGTATGTAAATAAATAGACCAAACATATTTTATATATAAAATATGTTTGGTCTATTTTTATGATTCTGTTCGTAACGATTATTGTTTTGTTTTGTCTTGTCTTACTCAACTAATAGGGCAGTTTAGTTGAAGAGTGTTGTTTAACTTATTGTTCAACAATCGGGCCAGATTGTTGAATAACAACTTTTTACGAAAGATTACCAAACGACGCTTTGGTAATTTTCTGAAGGTTTGAGGGAATCAGAAGGCTAAAATGTTTATAATTAGTCCGCTTGTTTTTTGGTATAATATCTAAATGACTTTTAAATGAAATGTGGTATTACATGAAGAAATATCTTGAAAAGTATGCTATGGGTATGATTATTGCTACAATTCTTCTTTTTATAGAAGAAGGACCAGATTTACCATTACATTTACCCATATGGAAACAACTAATCGTATCCTTCATCATTCTACCTTCTATGTGGTATTTGTTAGAACGGACGAATGATAACCATAGCGATATTGATACACCTTATTTTACATGGCAAAAGTTTAGATTACTTTTAAGTCTATTATTGGGCATAATAGCTACTTTCATTGTTGCTGATATGCTAGGGTATATTCAATATGTTAAATAGCTAAACCTAGTAATTATGTATGTAAAAAATGTACGATATTATTAATTCAATATACAAATAACGTTCCCAAATGAAAGTTTGGAAATACAACAAAAAGCCACGAATGTAACGGGGTGCAAGAGTTAGACAAGGTGTTGCTGCGGCAGCATCTTTTTTCTTGTTGAGCTAACGAGGCAGTTTAGTTGAAGAAGGAACTTTCCATTCATTAAAGAATTTTTTCTTGCTACCGATAATGATGCGTTATGTAAACCTGACATGTATGGAATATACATCCAATATTTATGACAAATCACTTCTTTCAAATGATAGGAATTTTATATATCTATTATTTATAATTTACGTTGTGGTACAATATGTTAATTAATTACAATAATTTCTAAAAGGAGGATATATAATGAAAGCAACGAAACTCGTATCATTAGCAATACCTATTCTATTATTAGTAGGTTGTGCGGTAGAAAATAAAGAGTCTACTCCTAAGACTGAGCAGTTAAGCAAATCAACAATGAAAACAGTAATATCAGAGAAACAGTATCCCTATTATATTTGTGAACAATTAGTAGAGTTTCAATACATGAAGGATTTATTCATAGTAAACTCGATGAAAGCTATGGAAGACAAAGAAAAAGAAAAAGATATTTTAAAAACAGCAAACAAGATGGATAAGATTTTAGACAATATGGAGTATATAAAAGTTCCTGATAAATACAAAGACATTCACAAAGACATACAAGTAGGGGTAACAGATGCAAGAAAAGCAACAAAGCTTATTAAAGACGCTAGTAAAGAGGATAAACCGAATATGCAAGAAGCTGTACTAAAAAGTACTCCACATTTATCAGGTGTAGATGGAGAAAATTGAAAAAGTGCACTTTATGAGTTAAGTAAGGAAAACAAAGATGCTTATGGTAAAGCACTTGATAAATTAATGAAAGAACATGCGGAAATATAGATAATCCTATTGTTATCCATCGGTACTTCTAAAACTTCTAACTCCATTCATCAATCATCTCCTGTTGATATGTTATAGAAGGTGCTTAACTCATAGTGTTGATTGGAATGTTGGTTCTATAAGGTTCGAAACTTAGTTTCTTCGGAGTCCTACCTCGGACCGAGGCTATATCTTCTCGCATACAAACGATTATCATTTCTGAATATTCACATTATATAATATATACTTATTAATCAACCCTTATATTTTTAAAATAGTATGTATTAAAAAGAGGATAACCAGCCTCTATAATAGACTAATTATCCTCTACTCCTATATCCTTATATAACAATTGTTACTCGCTTTTCTTTATTCTCAATTGTGGAAAAGTTAGTCCTTTAGATGAATTTCCAAGTTTCTTGAACTACAAAAAACCACCTTCTTCAAATGAAAGGTGGTTACTGGAAGCAGTTTTATTATTTTTCCCCTACATATTTTACTTGATACGAATACATATCTGTTGTATCTCCATCAACCTCAAAAAGTCCCTGCTTTGCAAGTGTCATTAGTCGTTTTTCCACAAACTCTTCACCTAAATACTCATCAATTGAACCAATTGCTTCACCGATGATACGCATCGGTTTAAGCCATTCCTCATTTAGTTCTGCATGAGCTCTTTCGGCACATTCTATAATAATAGGATCCAATGCATCTTCCGCTACATGGACAATTCCATCTTGCCAAACTCGCAATGTACTAGGGTTTTGTTTTAGCGCCTCCCATTCATTAGCAAATTGTTGACACTCATCAATAGAAAAACGCTTTGCCTCCGAACGTAGTTTCATAAGCAAGTCTGGTGAGATCTCACCTGTTTGACGAATCATCATATTTGGTTGTACACGTTTCAGGCCATCTGTGGCATCAATCCCATATACCATACTACATTTATTGATCAACTTGCTCATGACATAACGTAACCCAATCTCTTCATGAGTACTTTGGCTGTACCATACCCAGACATCAACATCGCACGGTAAACCTGCAATTTTTTTCTTCCATTCTTTATAAAGATCCTCGTTCAATTCACGTTCTTCACTGTCCCTAAAGATATTGGCTCTTAACCAGCTTTTTCGTTCTTCTGAGCTGCTTAGCGGACCAATCGAGAAAATCTCATTGACACTAAGCACTGACTCCTCTCTTTGTAAATGATGTTGTCGTATTGCATGTTTAATTGAGCCTTGCGTAGATAAGCTAAACGTTATATGTAAAATTGCCATAAAAATCCCCCATTTTACTGTTTACTTAGCGCTATTTGTATTCCAATAAAAGTGAAAAGTACACCTTGAATCATATTTAATCGTTTAGCAATTGCAGGCTTCCCAATAATTACTTTTCTTACTTTACCGGCAAAAATACTAAATAATGAAAACAGAATAAGCGCTTGTACTAAAAATACAATACCCAAAACTAGCATCTGTAAACCTACATGGCCATTAGAAGGATTTACAAACTGTGGCAATAGTGCTAAGAAAAATAAAGAAACTTTTGGATTTAAAATATTCATTAAAATACCTTTCCGATATAAAGTCACATAGGCTTGTACATTTTGCTGTTCCATTGTGAACGGATCACCTTTCGCACGAAACGACTGCCATGCTAAATACAATAAATACGCCGCTCCTGCAAACTTAACAATAGAAAAAATAACTGTTGATTGATAAATAATAGCCGAGATACCGAGAACCGCCGCTCCTATATGAACGAGCAAACCTGTACATAAGCCAAGTGAGGTTGCTATACCAGCCTTTTTATCCTGTGCAATGCTTTGTGCAAGAACAAATAAATTATCTGGACCTGGCATTATAGTTAAAATAATTGCCGCCCCTAAAAACGCCATTAAGGTTGAAAATGCCAAAACTATCCCTTCTTTCTATTACTTTTCACAAAAATACTCATCATAAGCGAGATTAATTTTTATTCCGACTAACTCTACTTTTAGTAGAAAAATTACTTTCCAAAAAATAATAACCATAAAATGTATTTCTTAACATTATACTATATACCAATATACTTTTTCTAAATTTTTACAAAAAATCCCCTAACCAATTCTGCTCGTTTCAGCAATACTTTTCTACCTTAATCCATTATAATAAATATTATCATAACTTAAAAGTCGGATTATTTGGGAGAAAGAGGTGTTTGTTGATGGCAGTAAGCGATATTGTAA
This sequence comes from Lysinibacillus sp. NPDC093692, assembly GCF_050280125.1. NCBI lineage: Bacteria > Bacillati > Bacillota > Bacilli > Caryophanales > Bacillaceae > Lysinibacillus > Lysinibacillus sp. NPDC093692. Next base: position 49,719 of record NZ_JBNNUW010000023.1, on the reverse strand, counting down.
AGCAATATGAAGACGAGCAAGGAAATGTCTATTATAAAATGAAAACACATGACATCAGGGTACAGGCTACGCAAACTTCAGGGTTAGCGCCAGTTATTACTTATTGGATGGGTGAAAAAGAGATTACAGACGATATTCGAAGTTTACGCTTTAGCCCTCGCCCTCCCTCAAGTTATATTCAAGATTACGATGAATTTCAAACTATGCTTTATGCAAAAGAGCAACGTTCCATCAACGAACTATATGAACAAATGAGTATTAAACCGAAAAATATGTCTTCAGGAAAACAAATAGTATGGAGTTCTTTCGTGATTGTTTTAGCGATGCTCCCACTATTAATCGCAATCTGGTGGTTCAAATAAACAAGGTTATGTTGCTCCTACACGGTACTCTCGATTGTTCAGTAATACCTACTTTTTTATTCAAAACTTTCTATTAACATTCCTAATCAGCTTGACAGACATGCTAAAGTAGTGCATTCTGTATAGAAATCGGACACCAACCAAAATAATTGATGAAGGTCCATTCAACAAAGATATTGAATTATACAATATAAGCGAGCGAAGATTAGTACCTAGAAACTGCTTGATCAGAGAGCGATGCCCATCGGCTGTAAGGCATTGTACAAGAAAGACTAAAGAACCTACTTCGTAAATCGTCCTAGCTAACTAGGCGCAGTCTCAAGCGTTATGAGCAAAGTGGAATGTCAATGATGTTCAATCTAGGTGGTACCACGGAAAGTAAACCTTTTCGTCCTAATTTTTTAGGATGAAAAGGTTTTTTTATTTTTAAATTTAGCGAAATCTTAGTAGCTGCTAAAGTTTAAATCATAGTACAAGTGTAATGGCGAATTGGAGGTATTGCTATGGAAAGAAAAAGAATTGTCGTCAAAATTGGGAGTAGCTCCTTAACAAATGCAAAAGGTGAAATTGATAAAATACGTTTAATGGACCATGTCCAAGCGATCGCTGAATTAAAAAAATACGGTCATGAAGTATTGCTTGTTTCATCAGGTGCAGTAGCAGCGGGCTTTAAACAGCTAGGCTACCCTTCTCGTCCCGTCACATTAAAAGGTAAGCAGGCTGCCGCGGCAGTTGGGCAAAGTTTACTGATTCAAACCTACAATGCTTTATTTAGCATTTATGATATTGTGCCTGCTCAAATTTTACTTACACGCACTGATTTTTCAAAAAAAGAGCGTTATAAAAATGCCTGTGCCACATTTGAGGAATTATTAGAACGCTCCATTTTACCTATCATTAACGAAAACGATTCGGTATCTGTCAGCGAATTAACCTTTGGAGATAACGACATGTTATCAGCACTTGTAAGTGGTCTTATACATGCCGATCAGCTCATTATCTTAACAGATATCAATGGCCTGTATAATGCCAATCCATCTAAAAATCCTGATGCACAACGTATTGATCGTTTAACAGAGGTATCTGATGAGATGCTTGGCTTTGCAGATGGTTCAGGGTCTAAGGTCGGTACAGGTGGTATGGAATCCAAATTACTAGCAGCTCGAGCAGCTTTAAATGCAGGTGTCAAGGTGTTTATCGGAACTGGTCACGGTGCTAATAAACTTGTCGATATAGTAGAAGGACGTGGTGATGGTACGTATGTTGAGCATGACGCGCTTGCTGTTTTAACGAATAATAAACAGTGGATTGCACTAACGGAAGTATCTGGTAAAATCTTTATAGATAGCGGTGCAGAACATGCATTATTGGCAAATGGTAAAAGCTTGTTGCCTGCTGGTGTATATCGTGTCGAAGGCGACTTCGCAACTGGCGACGTTGTCGAAGTCTATAGTGACAAGGGACTGCTTGGCCGTGGTGAGGTCTTATATTCTTCCCTAGAGTTAGCACATGCGATGGGAAAACGTACAGACGAGTTAGCGAACTATCCCATTGAGGTCATTCACCGAGATAAATGGCTAAAAATTCAAACAAATTAAGGAGGAATTCACATGACAAGTGAAGTTCAACAAAAAGGAAAGCTGGCTAAGGCTGCAAGCTATATTTTAAATATTAAAACAACTTGCGAGAAAAATGAGGCTCTCACAAAAATTGCTGAGCAATTACTAATCGACCAAGATATGATCATTGCTGAAAATGCAAAGGATTTAGCAAATGGCGAGACACAAGGAATGCCCGCTTCTACCCTCGATCGCATCATGCTAAACAAAGAACGAGTAGAGGCAATGTCAAGTGCTATCCACTTACTAGTTGAATTAAATGATCCAGTAGGTAGTCTCTTAGAGCGAATAGAAAAAGATAATGGATTACTAATTGAAAAGCGCCTAGTACCAATTGGCGTTATCGGGATGATTTACGAAGCACGCCCTAATGTAACAGTAGATGCTGCAACATTATCATTAAAAACAGGCAATGCAGTCATTTTACGCGGTAGCTCTTCTGCTAAATTTTCGAATGTAGCGCTAGTGGCAAGTATTCATCGTGCACTTAGCAAAACGTCTATCCCTGCGGACACTGTGCAATTAATCGAGGATACAAATCGCGAAACTGTCAAAGAATTATTCCATTTAAAAGAATACTTAGATGTTTTAATTCCTCGTGGCGGAAAGGCACTTATTGATTTAGTAGTAAATGAAGCCACTGTACCAGTACTAGAAACAGGTGCTGGCAACTGTCATATTTATGTAGACCAAACGGCCGATTACTTAAAAACAGAAAAGATTTGCATCAATGCAAAAACTCAGCGCCCTTCTGTTTGTAATGCCGCAGAAAGCTTACTTATTCATCCTGAATGGTTTCATGAGCACGGCAAACAGCTACTAAGTGCTATACATCAAGCTGGTGTGACAATTATCGGCGATGATACTGTCTGTCAAGCTCTTGATTTCGCGCAACTAGCAACTGTAGAAGACTATGCAACTGAATATTTAGATTTAAAAATTAGCGTTAAAATTGTGGAAAACGTTTATGAAGCAATTGAGCACATTAATAAATACGGCACTAACCACTCTGAAGCCATCATGACAGAGGATCAGTTATCAGCAGATACTTTCTTACATAGCGTAGATGCTGCCGCTGTTTATCACAATGCCTCCACTCGCTTCACAGACGGCTTTGAATTTGGCTACGGTGCAGAAATCGGCATTAGTACGCAAAAATTACATGCTCGAGGACCAATGGGGTTACCTGCGTTAACATCTACAAAGTATTTCATTCACGGTAACGGCCAAATCCGAGAATAATTGTAGAACAATGAAGCCGACAGTTGACGTACGTACACTGTCGGCTTTCTTCGCTTATTTTATGAAGTTTTAAGATTGAAAGATTTGTAGAAGGGGCGGGGCGAAATAAACGTTAAGTCTCCCCTACTTTCTCAAGCGTCAAAAATTTTAATAGAAAGAAGGTTTTATATGAACATTTCAGCGATTATCAAACTAACTGTTTCAATGGCCCTTTTTGGCTCTATTGGATTTTTCACCGTTCATACGGGCGTACCTGCAATCGAGCTAGTATTTATTAGATGTATTTGCGCCACCCTCTTCCTTGGCGGTATGTGGCTTATCACTGGTGGGCATAAGACGGAAAAATGGGATAAAAAAGAAATATTACGTACACTTCTATGCGGTGTCTTTATTGTCTTAAACTGGGTATTTTTATTTAAAGCCTTTGAAGAGATGTCGATTTCCATTGCGATTTCTATTTATAATTTAGCACCAATATTCGTATTAATTTTTGGCGCATTGTTTTTAAAAGAAAAAATGACTATTCAAGCTTTACTAGCAACACTAACTTGTTTTATCGGCAGTATGTTTATTATTGGTTTAAATAATTTTATGTCCCTCTCTGAATTTATGAAATCAGGCTTTATATGGGCATTACTGTCTGCATTGTTTTACGCATTTACGATGTTAACAAGTAAAACGATCACAAAGCTTAGCTCCTACGCATTAACATATATCCAAACAACGGTCGGAATTATCATACTATTGCCATTTGTTAATTTTTCATTATTTGAAAGCTTAACGACTACAAACTGGCTATATATTTTAGGAACAGGTTTTATTCATACAGGATTTGTTTACTATTTATTTTTTGATAGTATTCGTAGCCTCTCTACCATACTAGTTTCAGTATTAGTATTTGTTGACCCTGTTGTGGCAATATTGCTTGATATGCTGTTACTTGATTTTATGCCGAGCTTTATGCAAACAGCTGGTATTGTATTAATTTTTGGCGGTATTTTCTACACTATTTACGTACCAAAGAAAAAGCGAATGCCTCGTAGCGAAAGCGAAGCGTCAGCTACGGAACCCCCCTACCTTTAAAGGTGAATGTGGTGTGGTTCGGATATCTAAACAACTGCTGAAATAAGGAATTCAGTCTAAGTATGTGAGGGCAAGATGACGGAACGATCGTGCTGAGCGACGGATTCAAATACAACAGACAGAAACGACTGGCTTAACGACGGATACAATGCGCATAGCGAAGGAAGGGTCCAGCTGAGTGACAGATAGAAAAGGCAAAACGACGGAAAGCCACGCCTTATGGCAATTTTTTCTGTGCGACAGCACCAATTACCAGGCGAAATTGATATAAAGGAGGTTTTTCCATGAGTAAACTTTATGCAATTGGTGAATTATTAATTGATTTTACATCTACTGAACAAAATGCCTCCCTTGCTGCAGTTGAGCAATTTACTAAAAATGCTGGTGGAGCCCCTGCCAATGTTGCAGCTGTTTGTGCAAAGCTTGAGCAACAAGCAGCCCTCATTACACAAGTAGGTCAGGATGCTTTTGGAGATTTTCTAGTAGAAACATTAAAAAATGCCGATGTCGATACGAACTATATTGTTCAAACTATTGAGGGTGAAACAAGTCTAGCCTTTGTTTCACTGACAAGTGATGGAGCCCGAGATTTCTTATTTTATCGCCGCCACGCAGCAGATTTACAATACAACAAAGAGCAACTGCCACCTAATCTTTTAACAGATAAAGATATTCTTCATTTTTGTTCAGTTAATTTAGTGGAAAGCCCAATGAAACATGCACATGTGGCCCTGATAGAACAGGCTCATCAGGCAGGGAGTCTTGTTTCTTTTGATCCAAATGTTCGCTTGCCACTTTGGAATGATGTGAAGGCATGTCGTCAAACGATTTTAGAATTTTTACCAAAGGCCCATATCGTTAAATTGTCCGAGGAGGAGCTTTTATTTTTAACAGCGATTGAGGATGAAGAAACAGCCGTCCATTCATTATTTCAAGGGAAAGTAAAAGTACTTATCATTACTCGTGGAGCAGAAGGTGCAAGTCTTAATACGAAAAATCTTCATATTAAAGTACCCGCTGACAAGGTTCATGCGATTGATACAACTGGAGCGGGTGATGCCTTCATCGGTGCATTGTTAGCCATTCTCCTTAGCAAGCAGATTACAGCAAACAATCTAATCGATTATTGTCAGCAGCATGCTACCTCCCTCCTTACATTCGCGAATAGCTATGCAGGCGCTTCGACAGAAAAATATGGGGCCATTGCATCTTACCTCACTAAACAAGAATTGCTATTTAAAGACAATCAGTTCCTTTGAAAATTTCGAAACTTATGAAGAGGAACTCCGATGAAATCTATTACAAAAAAAACGAACAAAAGCATTTCTAATTGATTTGGTAATTTCACAGCTGGAGTTTTGAAACGGATGGTATATCGTGACTCAATTAGCTCATTCGATTACTTGAAAAATCCAGAATCGTTCGAACAACAAAACGGACAACTTCGTCCTCACGATAGCTTCTCAGGTACTGTTGTAAAAGAAATCTAGCAAAATAAGGCTGCTCGAAATATACTTTGGGCAGCTTGTTTTAATATAAGGAGCGGATATATTTGAATTTGGATTATGTTGTGAAGATTTTACTTGAAAGTCTAAAAGATGATCAATATATTGAAGCTGTATTTTTAAGAGGATCTATGGCTAGAGAGGAGCATGATGAATTTTCAGATATCGATATGTATTGCGTTGTGAAGGAAGAAAATATTGAAGCATTTTTACCCAATCGCAAGAAGCATATTGAAACTTATATGAAAACATTATTCGTTGATGAAATTTATATTTTTGCCCCGCAGCTACTAGCCGTATATGAAGATATGATTCATATCGATTTATTTACCTTATCACCCTCTGAAATAAGTGATAAAGATGCCCATCAATTATGACTCGGCATAATTGCGTCCGGAATCGGATTTGTGCTTGCACAAAGAACCCCTTACCGATTCTGTGACATCCGCCGGAGGCTTTAACTTCTTTCAGTAAATGTTTGGACACTCGCTGAAAGCAGTTAAAATATTATTTGATCCGAATAGAATCCTTACAGCTAAACAGAAAAAAACACTTTGTCATTAACGCCTCTTGAATTTCAAGATGCAATAGATGATACTGTTTGGTATTTGTATCAATATTATTGGAGTGCTAAACGTGAAAATGAGATTTGGTGCGTTCATTTACTGCGGAATAGTTTAGAACATTTCGCTAAAGTACTCCTGCATAAATATTGCCCTGAACGAGCTGTACTTGGACTTAAAGCGCTAGATAAATCTTTACCCACTGACCCATTAAATGAGATAGTCCATATCATGAATTGTATGAGCCTTGAGACACATGAGGTCGCCGTTAAGAAATTAGTGAACGCCTTTAATAATGAATCAGATTGGATATTTGCAAATGCGCCGAATAAAGAAAAAATAAGAGAGCTATTGTAATCAATTATGCCTCGACATAATTGCGTCCGGAATCTGCGTTATGCTTAGGCCTGCGATGTTTTTTGTGCGAAAGCGCAGTGCTAACGTGGCGTTCTCAGACTGAGTTCCTCTATTTCAGCGGGTGTTTGGAAACCCGCTGAAAGAAGTTAAAACAAAATAGCAAACTAATAAAACCTAGTTTGCTATTTTATAATAAATAATGAATACTCTACGCCTTATGAAATTGTTTTTTCATTAAAATATGCGGGATGCCACAATCCATAAATTCTTCACCTTCACGTTTATAGCCTAATTTTTCATAAAAGCCTTCTGCATAAGATTGCGCGTTTAATTTTGATTTTGCTAAACCTTTTTCAAGTGCTATTTCCTCTAAACGTTGGATAATTACTTTACCTAAACCAAATTTGCGGAATTCTATTAATATACATATACGCTCTAGTTTGCCATAGCCATCAACAACTCGTAGTCTGCCAGTACCAACAGGTTGATCGTTATAGTACACAAGAATATGATCACATGCTGCATCTAGCGTGTCGAACTCATCAAATTCTTCTTCCTCTGGCACCTTTTGCTCCTCAATAAAAACTTTTTGACGAATCGCAAACGCTGTTTGTAAATCTTTTTCATCTGTAATTTTTTTTGTGTTCATTTTTATTCCTCCTGATTATTACTTGAATTTGGTGACCACTGGTAGAATTGTCAACTGCGCCGTTATACACCACTACGCTTCAGACTGTAAGTTTGGAAAAGAGAACCACCTGTAGATATGAAGTGAAATTTCCCTTCATGGATGATAATATATAGTATAGAGTATTTTTTGTTGCAAATACAATATATTTCGGAGGCAATCAATGAAGGAAATTTTACGAGATATTGGTGCGATTGCACGGGCACTTGATTCCATTAGTAATATTGAGTTTAAAGAACTCGATCTAACAAAGGGACAGTATTTGTATGTCACTCGCATCTGTGAAAACCCTGGTATTATTCAAGAAAAGGTTGCTGAACTATTGAAGGTAGATCGCACAACGGCCTCCCGAGCGATTCAAAAGTTGGAGACTAAAGGTTTTGTAGAAAAGCGTAGTGAAGTAGGTAACAAGAAAAACAAGCAACTTTTCCCAACAGAAAAAAGTATAAAGATTTATCCATTTTTAAAGCGAGAAGGAGACTATTCGAATGCTAGAGCATTAGATGGTTTTTCTCCTGAAGAAATGGACAGTGTTCAAGACTTTTTAGTTCGTATTCGTCAAAACATTGAAACCGATTGGGAATACGTAAAAAAAGGACATAAACGAAATTATTAAAGGCGACTCCTTGTGCTTTTCGAGCATTTGGAATCGCCTTTCTTCGCGAAGAATACCTATTTCAATACAGTTGACCATATCAAAATTGCAAACCTTTTTATGGTCTTTTCCTTCTCTCAGTCCGGTAACCCTCTAACTTTTATTCTAGTTATTATTGAAATTTTCTGATTAATCTAACATAATTATTGTACATCGAAGGGTAGGTGCTTATTTATGTCGAAACATCCTCTACTTGTACGTGATGTATTAAAGCGAAAGCATTTTGAATCTGCCAAGTTAATCGCTGGACAACAAGGACTAAATCGACAAGTACTATGGACACATATATTAGAAATTAAAAATTTTGATACTTTAATAAATGGCGGAGAGCTCATTTTAACAACTGGGGTAGGTTTACAGTTAGAGCGTGAAACACAAATCGCTTATTTGCAAAATCTTATTCGCAACGGTGCTGCAGCTCTTTGTATTGAGATTGGTGATTATTTTGATTATGTTCCTGTAGAACTGGTTGCTATGGCTAATGCTCATGATTTTCCTATCATCATTTTTGAAGAGGTTGTAAGATTTATCGATATTACGCAGGATCTACATACTTACATTATTAATCAGCATCAGCAAGCATTAACACAGCTTGATGCGATTTCAAAGACTTTTATGGAATTGTCGTTAATGCCAAATGGAATTTTAAAAATTTTACAGGTGCTTTATCAAGATACAGATGCATTATTTTTATTTGTCTCCGAAGATACAAAAAGCTTTTATTATCCAATAGAAGCCAAAAAGTATTTACAAATTTTAGAGGACCACTGTCAGCAATTAGAATTACAAGAACCCCTTCAACTTCTATCCATTGACAACTATCATTTCGTCATCATTCCGGTCAATGGACTTGGACAAGTATGGGGTTATTTATGTATGCATTCTGTACTGCCGAAGCCAAGCGACTATACATTGTTAAATCTTGAACGTGCAACGATGTCTATTGCTCAAATCTTAATGCGCAATCGAATGCTACAGGAACGCAAGCAAAGCCGAGAGGATGAATTTATCCTCTCCTTAATACAAGGTCAGCCTATTGATTTTCAATATTATCAAAGCTTTTTGCCAATGGAAAGTCGCAACTTATTTTATCGTGTCATCGTATTTACTATTCTTGATTATGCCGATACTTTTACAGAGGAAGACTGGCAAGAAATCCAGCTGCAAAATGTCATGTTTGTTCGTTCCATCCTAAAAAAACTTGGCTTCTTCCCTACCGTTTCGGTTCGACAGCATGAAATAATTATCCTTGCGTTTTATATTGCAGCAGATGATATGGAAAAAAATCGTGACCCATTTAATCAAGCTATAAAGCAGATTATTGCCCGAAAAACGCCACAGCTTTTCGAGCAAATAACCCTTACCTTTGGCATTAGTAATGTTTATCAATCCATTAATAGTGTACATCAAGGCTATAAGGAAGCAAAAACAACTATTCAAATGCAACATAATGAACTTGCTTCTTCTATTTACTTCAAGGATTTAGGTGTATACAGATTGTTATTACATCAGGATCATGTCGCACTTTTGCAATATGTTAAAGATTATTTACAAGAAATACTGTTAATTGATCAAAAAAACGGTAATGATCTTTATCAAACGCTCTGTGTATATTTAGCATGCAATGGTGCCAAAAATGATACAGCTGAACAATTATTTATTGTCCGCCAAACACTCTATAAACGCATTGAACGACTAGAAAATATTTTTGGTGCTGACTTTTTACAAGCCCCTCATCGTCTCAATATAGAAATAGCGGTGAAGGCCTATGATTTATTGAAAAAAACAGCCCCGGATATTTTACGCTTTTGAACGCGGATCCATAAAATCGCGCAACGCATTGCTAAGCATATACAAACCTAATACAAGTACTGTAATAGCTCCGCCTGGCGCATAAGTGTACCATGGGGCTCCCACTAAATAGGCTTGTGAATCTTTTAACATTCGTCCCCAACTAGGGTTTGGTGGCTGCACACCAAGCCCTAAATAACTAAGTGCCGCCTCCGCAAGCATCGCAGTCGCAAAGGTCACAGTGGCAGCGACGATAATTTGCGATGAAATATTAGGTAATATATGACGAAACATAATGCTATAAGGTTTTACACCAATTAACTTTGCTGCTAAAACATATTCAGTGTCACGATGTTGGACGAAACCACCACGTGTAATTCTAGCAATGGCCGGTATGGCAATAATGCCTAATGCAATAGCCGTATTAACAATTCCCGGCCCAAATACCGCTACGAGCATTAAAGCTAGTATAATTCCCGGAAAGGCCATTAATGCATCCATCATGCGCATAAAAATTTCATCGATCCAGCCACCTACATACCCCGCTATACCACCAATTAAAATACCAAAAATTGTTCCGATAAATACCGTCAGTAAACCGACTGCAAATGCCGTTTGTGTTCCTTTCATAATACGGCTAAAAATATCACGACCAAATTCATCCGTTCCAAATAGATAATCACTACTTGGGCTACGTAATTTTTGGGGTATATTCATCGAGTTCACATCATGAGGTGTATAAAAAAAGCTGATTATCATGATGATTAGAAAACCGACAATGACTAGTAGACCAATGATTAAATTAATATTTTTCATGTATCTTTGTATATGTTTCATCGTATCCACCTCGCTCATCGTAATCGGATTCTAGGATCTAACACTGAATATAAAATATCGACCATAAAATTAATCATGACCACCGCAACAGTAATATACATAACGATTCCCTGTACTAATGGAAAATCACGATTACTAATAGCTGTAATGAGAAGTTGACCAACGCCGGGCAGTGAAAATACTTGCTCCACAATAATCGTTCCAGCAACAACTTCAGCCATAATCAATCCAAATACCGTTAATATTGGAATCATCGAATTTTTTAAGACATGCTTATACATAACATTTTGCTCAGACATCCCTTTACTACGAATCGTACGCACATAATCGAGCTGAACTTGCTCTAAAATTGACGTACGAACATAGCGGAAATTGACCGCAATTTGTGGAATAGCAATTGTTAACGCCGGGAGAACGAGTGTACTTAACGCTCCTGCTACACTTTGCGTCCACGGAATATAGCCACTTATTTTAAAGAAGCTAAACTGCAGTCCAACATATAAAATGAGAATCATTCCTAGCCAGAAAGAAGGAATGGCCATTCCAACTTGCGTCACTGTAGACAACGACATATCACTAAACTTATTTTGTCTTCTCGCCGCAAACATCCCCAACGGTAAGGAAATGAGTAACACAATTACGAGGGTGAGCCCAGCTAATGACATCGTTACAGGTAGTCTATCAAACAGTAAGTCTTTTACGGGCATTGAAAAACGAATAGAATTTCCTAATTCCCCTGTTAATAATCCCTTCACCCAATCTGTATATTGCTCATAAAGGGGGCGATTCAAGCCAAGCTCTGATCGCAAATTTTCAATTTGTGTGGGATCCGCTTCAGTACCTAACATCGTCTGAACCGGATCACCAGGTAAAATTTGAAAAACACCAAATGTAATTATCGACACTAGAAGGATAGTAGTTATTAACAGGATGAACCGACGTATTATATACATCATCAAGCACTCATCCCTTTCTAGTTAGAAATTTTCACCTCAGACATATCGTGGAACCAGAATGGGTAGTTCTTTAATCCAGTAACTTGCTTCTTAGAGCCCCAAACAATTTGATAATCTGCGATATATACCGCTGCTGCCTGCTCAGCTAAAATTTCCTGTGCACGATGATAATAGTCAATTTGCTTCGCCTGATCTCTTTCCTTTAAAACGTCTACCATAATTTTATCGTATTCATCATTTTTAAATTTGAAGAAGTTTTCACTATCATTAGTTGAAATGTAATCATTTATAATTTCATAAGCAGAAGCACGACCCGTTAAATCGATTGTTGTCATTTGATAGTCGCGACCAAAGTAAACTCGGTCTAGCCAAATTCCCCATTCTACAACCTCAATTTCTACATCAATGCCAATTTCCTTTAAATTATCCGCAACGATTTGCGCGATATTTGAATAAATATCATTATGCGAAGATACTGTAATTTTCGTTTTAAAGCCTTTAGGATAGCCCGCTTCTGTTAATAATGCTTTAGCTTTTTCCACATCACGCTTATACATATCTTCTAAGCCTTTCTTCTGATAGTCCCCCATCGCTGGACTCATGTTTGAACCAAGTGGTACAGCATAACCTGCAAACACTGAGTCAATAATATCGGACTTACTAATCGCGTAGTTAATTGCCTGACGGACCTTTACATTATCAAAAGGTGCTTTCGTTTCATTAAATGTAACGATTAATGATGAGTTATTATTTTGATGAGATAAGTTATAATTACCTTCTACTTCACTTACACGTTGCCACGGAACACTCGTTAAATCGACTTCATTGGCCATTAAACTCATAATCGCTGCTTGATCATCCGATTGGAAGGTAAACGTCACTTTATTCAAGTATGGTAACCCTTCCTTCCAGTAGTTTTCATTTTTCTTCAGTTCTAAATTTGTACCCGGTGAGTATTTTACATATGCAAATGGTCCAGTACCTATTGGGTTTTCATTATGCTTTCCATCATTGCTTTTTGGTAAGATAGCTGATTGACGTGCTGTTAATGAATATAAGAAGTTGGAGTTTGGCTCCTTTAGCTTAATCACAAATGTATTGGCATCTGGTGCTTCCGTTGACGCAACATTATCAAAGCTATTTGACATCTTTTCGCCGCCGTTTTTCCCCATTAAACGATCAAATGAATACTGAATATCCTCAACAGTTAAATCCCCACCATTATGGAATTTCACACTCGGACGAATTTTAAATGTATAAGTTAAACCATCCTCAGATACTTGATAGCTCTCGGCTAGACCTTCTTTTAAAGTACCATCTGTTTCTGGTGCCATCAGTCCTTCAAAAATATTAAGAATCATTTGGTACGATATAGACGCTGTTGCTTTATGTGGATCTAAAAAATCTGGGTCGTCATTTATACGTACTACGATTTCTTGTGGTAAATCCGCTACTGTCTTTCCACTAGTACTTGCATTCTTTTTATCATCACTTGAACAGGCACTCATTAGTAAAACGACTATCATTGTCAATAACAGCAACGACCAATTGTTCTTTAGTCTCATGTCATTTCCCCCTATTCTCTATGTGCTCATTATTTGAATGCTTTTATAGCTTTCTACTTCAACTAATTTATCAGCAGCTTTAATGCCAGTAATGATCGCTTCTTCCATGACTCTTGTAGCCATATGGCCCAAATAATCCACCGGAAATCTTTTATCCCCTGTACCAAGCACGAAAATTGTATCTCCATCCAGCATTGTGTGTACTGGATAAATTGTCCGTGCAAGAGCATTTTGTGTAAGCTGGGCTATTTTTTTCGCCTCTGCTTTTGTCAGCTTGGCATTCACTGCAACGACACCGATTGTCGTATTCGTACCAGAAAATGCTTCCGATTGCACATGCTCCTCTAAATACGTACAGCAATCCATCCATTCCCCTGTTTTCGGATCCCTTGCTCCTGCTAGCGTTTCTCTTGTAGTAGGATCTTTCACATCTCCAACAGCATTGACAGCAACAATGGCACCCACTACAACATCCTCTTTGCCAGCTATAGAGGCGCTGCCTAGTCCCCCTTTCATACAATATTGAGGGCCCGCCAATTTTCCTACAGTCGCACCATAACCAACCCCTGTATTCCCATTTGCAAATGGACCAACAACCGCACTTTTAGCGGCTTCATAGCCCATTGGAGCAGTAGGTCTTGTCTTTGGATCACCGATAAATAAATCGAACAGCACCGCACTAGGAACAATTGGAATTGTAGCAACACCTGCCTGTACGCCAACACCCCGCTCCTCTAGAAATTGCATGACTCCTGTCGCAGCATCCAATCCATATGCGCTTCCTCCAGATAGGCAAATCCCATGCACATGCTCAATTTCGTTAATAGGATCAAGTGCATCAGTTTCTCGAGTGCCCGGCGCTGAGCCTCTTACATCGACACCGCACACCGCACCACTTTCCACTAAAATCGCTGTACAGCCTGTAATTCCTTCACTATTTTCTGCATGCCCTACTTTAACTCCAGGCACATCTGTAATATTTCCAAACATCATACACACCTCACTTCGCAAAGACTGATTTTTCAGTCTATTTATCATATAAAAAGCAAGCTACCCGTTGATGGTTATTTTCTTCCTGAAGCTCTGGCCGTTCCTGATGACATCTGTCCATCACATAGGGACAACGTGTATGAAACACACAGCCTACAGGAGGGTTCATCGGGCTTGGCAATTCACCCTGTAACGGTATTTCTTGTTTCGGCTCATCAAAATTGATCACTGGAATGGCGGATAGCAACGCCTGCGTATATGGGTGCAGAGGATTTGCATATAATTCTTTCTTCGCGCCAATTTCCACTACCCTCCCCAAATACAACACAGCTACTCGATCGCTAATATGTTTTACAACACTTAAATCATGGGAAATAAATAAATAGGTCAAATGAAATTCATCCTGTAAATCCATCATTAAATTCAATACCTGTGACTGCACCGAAACATCTAATGCAGATACAGGTTCGTCTGCAATAATGAACTCTGGATGAATAGCAAGAGCCCGCGCAATACCGATTCGTTGTCTTTGGCCCCCGGAAAATTCATGCGGGAACTTTTGCATAGCATCCTCTGGTAAACCTACCTTGTGTAAAAGCTCCTTTACACGTTCTTTGCGCTGCTCTTTCGTTAATGTAAATTGCAGCTTCATCGGCTCTTCGATAATGGCACCTATTCGCATACGAGGATTTAGTGATGCAAACGGATCCTGAAAAATCATTTGCATTTGATTTCGATAAGTTTGTAGTTTACTTCCCTTTAACTGCTGAATAGGCTGTCCTTTATATATAATTTCTCCGTCCGTCGGTTCAACGAGTTTTAAAATAGTTCGTCCAAACGTCGATTTTCCGGAGCCGGATTCTCCTACGATCCCAAGCGTCTCACCTCGGAAAATTTCTAGAGAAATGTCATCGACTGCTTTAATGACCTTTTTCTCTTCCTTCATCGACTTACGTTTTACAGGAAAGTACGCTTTTAAATGTTTTATTTCAAGCAAGGCTTCTTTCTTCGTCATGATCATGCGCCCCTTTCTCTGAAAATAAATGACAGCGTACTTTATGCTCGTCTTGAATATGGATTGCCTCAGGTTGCACGTCACGGCATTGTGCCATCACAAATGGACAGCGTGATGCAAAACGGCAGCCTTCTGGTAACGCATAAGCTGGTGGAACAGTTCCTGGAATTGACGGCAATCGTTTAACATCTGTCTCTAGATTAGGCATTGTTTTCAAAAGAGCCGTTGTATATGGATGCTTTGGATTCATAAAAAGCTCTCGCACTGGCGCTTCTTCTACAATCTGTCCGGCATACATAACTAGAACGCGATCTGCCGTTTCTGCTACAACGCTCATATCATGTGTAATAAATAATATAGCCGATTGATGTTCTTCCTTCATCTTCATCATAAGCTTTAAAATTTGAGCCTGTACTGTTACATCAAGTGCCGTTGTTGGCTCATCAGCAATTAACAGTTGAGGATTATTGGACATTGCAATCGCAATCATGACACGTTGGCGCATACCACCTGATAATTGGTGTGGATATTCGGCAATCACCTTCTCTGCATTAGCAATACCCACTTCTTTTAAAAGCTGCAGAGATTTGTCCCGCGCTTCCTTTTTTGATATCCTTTGATGTCTACGAATGCCTTCTATCATTTGATTACCGATTGTAAAGACAGGATCTAATGATGTCATCGGCTCTTGAAAAATCATACTAACTTCATTGCCTCTTATATTGCTCATCTCTTTATTTTTAAAGTCTAAGAGATTTTTACCATTAAGTTTAATGGTACCAGCTGTAATTTCTCCTGGTGGAATAGGCAGTAATCGCATAATTGATAACGATGTAATACTTTTACCGCTTCCAGACTCACCTACAAGCGCAACCGTTTCTCCCTTACGAATCGTAAAGCTCACATCATCGACCACTTTTGCCTGCTTACCATTTTTTAAATGGAATTTTATTTTTAAATGTTTTACCTCTAAGAGCACCTGATTTTCTTTTGGCTGATCCATATGCATCCCTCCATCTCACATTTCATTACATTTGATTAGGTGGTGCATAGCGTATTGCAATATTTTTCATTTGCGTATAATTTCTCAACGCGACAAAACCTTTTTCTCGTCCAATGCCACTCTTTTTATAGCCACCAAACGGCATTTGAATTCCGCCTGCTGCTCCATAGTTATTAACAAACACTTGTCCAGCTTTTACACGACTTGCAACATAATGTGCAGTATCCAAATCCTTCGACCAAACGCCTGCAACTAATCCGTAATCTGTACTATTCGCCAAGGTAATTGCTTCATCAACCGTCGTAAACGTAAAGACTGTTAACACCGGTCCGAAAATTTCCTCCTGCGCGAGTGGATCGTTAGCTTCTACTCCAGCTAGTATTGTTGGCTCAATATAATAGCCCTGTTCATAGCCTTTAATCGTCAGAGTTTCACCACCAGTAACTACGTAGCCATCCTCTTTCGCCTTTTGCAGTAGTGTTGAAATCTTCATATATTGTCGTTCATTTAGAAGTGGGCCCATATCAGCGTCTGCTTCACCAGGACCAACTTTTAATGCCTGAAATTTTTGTACTAATTGTGCCATGAATTTTTCTTTGGCACGCTCTTCAATTAGGAGTCTGGCTCCTGCCGAGCATGTTTGTCCGGCATTCTGAATAATGGCACGTACAACTCCTTCAAGCGCTTGCTCCATGTTGGCATCTGAAAAAACAATATTTGGAGACTTTCCACCAAGCTCTAATGTTACAGGGACAACATTCTCAGCCGCTGACTTCATCACCTCAATGCCTGTTGGAACAGAGCCTGTAAACGTAATATGATTGATATCAGGATGGGAAGTTAAATACGGTCCAACATCACGACCTAAACCTGTAATATGCTGAAAGATACCTTTTGGCACTTTATCCACAAACCATTCCGTTATAGCGTGTGTAGTTAATGGCGTATCCTCCGCACTTTTAACAATTACAGCATTGCCAGTAGCAATTGCTGCTGCTACACTTCTTGCCGTAATTTGAATAGGGTAATTCCAAGGCACGATATGTACGGTAATACCTACAGGCTCTAACACTACCGCATTTAAAATGCCGTCTTCAATAGGAATCGTATCCCCCATTACTTTATCAGCAGCTCCACCATAAAACTCAAAATAGCGGGCTGCCGCTTCAATATCGGCCCTTGCTTGAGTTAACGGCTTTCCAACATCACGACATTCTAACAAACTCCATTCCTCTGCATGCAGACGTATATAGCGGGCAAGTTCAATAAGTAGCTGCCCACGTTCATAAGCCTTTATTTGCCGCCACTCTTCCCTTTCAAATGCTACACGCGCAGCGCGTACAGCCTCGTCAACATGGATTTTATTCGCATTCGTAATTTGGGCAATGACTTCACCAGTAGAAGGGTTCATGACATCCAATAATGCTTCTATATCACCATGTATCCACTCACCATTTATCAACATTGGAATTCTCTTCACGCGTATCCCTCCTATAATCCACGACCACCGTCTACATGTAATGTCGTTCCTGTAACCATGCTTGCTGCATCAGAAAGTAAATAACTTACTGCTCCAGCAATGTCTGATGGATTCACTAATCGTCCAAGTGGGACCGATTGAACAAAGACACTCTGCTTAGTTTGCTCGACGTCCGCTCCTTGTGCCGTAAATTGAGAAAGCATCTGCGTATCGGCTGGCCCTGGGTGAATCGTATTCACACGTATTTGGAACGGAGCTAGCTCAATAGCCAAACCACGTGTAAAACTCTCCGCCGCCCCTTTAGATGCAATATAAGATTGTAAACCTGGGCGTGGTCGTACTGCAGAAATGGAAGCGATTGTGACAATTGAGCCCTTTAGCCGCTCCTTCATATAAGGAACGACTGCCTTTGTTGTAATAAATAAGCTTTTAACATTGACATCCATTAAGCGGTTCCACTCGGCCATCGTTACTTGCTCAATCGGTTTTGCTGCCTGCGCTATACCAAGTGCATTGACAAGTCCATCAATCCGTCCATACTCGTCAAAAATTTGTTTGAATACTTCGTTCACACGCTCCTCTTGCAAGACATTGACCTCAAAGCATCGCAAGGTATCGTGCGCTAAATCGCTTAGAGAAGCTACTGATAAATCAAGCCCTACAGCAATATTGCCCTTTGCAAGCTGTTCTTGAATAATGGCTTTTCCCATACCACCACCAGCACCTGTAACGATGATGACCTTTTGCTCTACTGTCATGCTATACACCCCTTGCTGCTAAATTCATTTTGATAATCTCCTGACAAATCGCATCACCCATTTGTGCGGTTGTCGCCTGTCCACCAATATCTGCGGTTTTTACAGCCCCTTCTCGAAGTACCGTCTCAATCGCACTTACAATTAGCATTTCTAAATCGGATCTCCCTATATGTCCAAGTAACAAAGCAAGTGACCAAATTTGTGCAATTGGGTTTGCTATGCCCTTTCCTGCAATATTTGGTGCTGACCCATGCACAGGCTCAAACATAGAGGGGAATTCCTTTTCTGGATTTAAATTAGCTGACGGTGACAGCCCAAGACCACCAACGATGGCTGATCCTAAATCTGATAAAATGTCTCCGAATAAATTGGAGGCCACAACTACCTGAAAATCTTGCGGTCGTTCCACGAAATAAGCTACTAAAGCGTCGATATAGATAGATTCTAACTCTAGTGCTGGTGAGCTTTGTGCAACAATTCTTCTAGCATGCTCATCCCAAAACTTCATTGAATGAATAATAGCATTCGATTTTGTCGCGCTCGTAATTTTTGTTTTGCCATTTTTATAGGCATAATCACACGCGGCTTGGACAATTTTTTCAATCCCGATACGTGTCATAATCGTATTTTGAATCGTCATTTCCTGTGGCTGACGATGATAAATTCGCCCACCACTATCGGAATATTCCCCCTCTGCATTTTCACGGAAGATTACAAAATCAATATCCCTTCCATTAGCAAGTGGTGAGGCTATGCCAGGTAGTGATTTGATCGGACGAAAATTAACATATTGCTGAAAGCTTTTTCGTATCGGCATAATTAATTCCCATACTGTCACGTCATCAGGAACACGAGCATCTCCAATAGCCCCGAATAATATCGCATCAAATTCTTTTAATTTGTCTAATGCGTTACTTGGCATCATTCGACCGTGCTTGAGATAATAATCTGAGCTCCAAGGAAAAATAGTTGTGTCTATTTGTAAAGTAGAATCATGTTCCTGAAGAGTATTTAGTACCTTTAATGCTTCCTCCATAACTTCCTTCCCAATACCATCCCCTGGAATAACTGCAATTTTTGTGTGAGTCAATGTGCATCACCTACTAAAAACTTTAATGCTGCTAAACGGTAAATGGCTGTAGTTTCTGCTAATTCTTCGATATCGACATATTCGTCAATTTGGTGGGGCATATCACGATCACCCGCTCCAACGGTAACGATCGGTACCCCATGCACATGTAGGAAAGTTCCATCTGTAGCCCCTGGGACACCGTTATATTTCGGCTCTTTTTCCGTTACCTCAGCGACTGCCTCATAAATGGCTTGTACAACAGGCTCCTCCTTCGCTGTTGCTGTTGCAGGGCGATTATCAAGCACTGTTAACTCAACTTTAAAATCCGGATCATCTGCTTGCAGGCGTTTAATAATCGCCTCAATTTTACCGAGAAGCTCATCGTGATCCTGTGCAGGAACTGTACGGATATCAAGTGTCGTCATACAATGATCAGGAATGACATTAATTTGCGCATCTCCTATTACAGGCGCGCGTAAAATCGTTGGTGTAATAGATGGCCAATTAAGCATCGGATCACGTCCTAAACGTGCCTGCTCTTCTTTTTCCAATTTTTCAAGCTCTACGATAAAACGTGCCATGCGCCAGTTCGGATTAATGCCACTCCAAGAAATCGCACCGTGCGCCATTTTACCGAAAACATCCACTTTCAAGCGTATTGCCCCACGCTGTGCGATACAAACGTTGTTTTCCTCTGGCTCACATATAATTGCTCCATCCACATCATCTGCCCAGCCATTTTTTATAAAATGTTTAATACCAAGCATTAGCCCTTCTTCATCACATGGAATACATAAAATAATCTTGCCTGTAAATTCCTCCTGATCCAGTAACAACGACTGACAAGCTGTAATCATACACGCAAGATTTCCTTTTGTATCATTTGTGCCTCGGCCATACATTCGGCCATCAATAATTTCTGCGCCGAACGGGTCGTACGTCCACGCTTTACGATTCCCTTCCGTCACGACATCTGTGTGTCCTTCAAAGAGGAGTGTTTTTCCTGGCTTACCCGAATCAATAATACCAATGACATTCGGTCGACCTGGCACAACCTCCTCAACATGTGTTTCAATCCCTATATCACGTAAATATTGAGCGACATAATTTGCGACCTCTTGTTCATTGCCATTTGGGTCATCTTCCCGGTAAACACTTTCTATACGTACTAGCTTTTGTGTAAGCTCAATAACTGCTCCGCGGTCACGTATATAAGATTCCGTTGTCTTTAAACTAGTTACTGTCATTCATAAGCCCTCCTTTTATAGAAAATTCTAGAGATCAATTATGCCTCGGCATAATTGCGTCCAGAATCGGCTTTGTGCAAGCACAAAGAACTCTTTTCCGATTCCGTGACATCCGCCGGAAGCTTAGACCAACAAACCAACCGTTTTCTGCGAAAGCGCAGTGCTAACGTAGCGTCATCAACAACATGATGTTGGTCACTCAGTCGTGTGTTGTTGTTGTCGCTCCGCTTTCGCACAGTTAAAACCGTGTTGCTGTTGCCTGTCGTACAGATAAATTGCCAAAGGACGTGGTGTTCTTAGACTGAGTTCTTCTATTTTAGTAGGCGTTTTGACGCCTGCTAAAAGAAGTTAAATAATTCTATCATTGTCCTATTAAATAAGTATTAGACAATTTGTTAATAATATATAGAATGCTATTAACTTTATGTTTAGTAGTGAAAAGCTAGAAAACACAAAAATAATATATATTATGTTATTTTTCGATAAAAAGAGACTTAAGGGATCATTACCCTAACGTGAGGTTGATTTCCGTTCCAGCTAGGCGCTTTGTCCAGCCAGAACGGAAATCAACAATCGCATGATATAGGTTTTATCAAAATGCCAGTGATAAAAAAATAAATAGTTAAAAAGGAACGAATTAAAGAAATAATGATGGAGAAATTTTATATAGCTTCAAGTTTTAAAAGCATTGATAAAGTAAACTTGTTAAAGGTTACTTAGCCACAGGTGGATACAAGGAAACGTATGACTGGGCACAAAATGTAATAGCTACGACATTTGAAGATTTAAGGGGAACATTAGAGGATTTAGGCTGTTTTCGAGAAGATTGTTGCTATTCAACTAAGGCTGCAAGTTAGTTCAATAAGAGAAGCGTATTTCTTATATCGCGTTTGAAAGAAAATGTTCAGTAAGGCGGGGGAATTCTGATGTGAGAAATTAATAAAGGGTCACTCTGCTGGAAGTGACCCAAAATATAACTATAAGATACTATTTGAACTTATCTAATTTCTTATCTTTCATTGAAGCTACTTCTCCAAATTTCTTACAAATAGATAAAATCATTGGTGAACCCGAAAAATTTAGCTTAACGAGCCTAATTGGTTTTACATTTGCATAAGATCCGCCTAGTTCACCTTGGGCAAGCGAATCATTACCACAAGACTTACCAACTATAGTATCCCCCTCCCTTTCCACTATTTCTTACGAATAACAGGAATATGCGAAAAATCATGCTTTAACAGGCGTATCCTGTTATGAACAGGATGCGCCTTATTAATATACTTTATGTCAAACGTTATAGTGTCAGTGTAGTGAAGTTACTCTAACCTACTAGAGATTAGTTAATGGATATAGCCATTAAATCATCATTTTCTAGCCAGTGTTTACCGCCGAGAAAATCAACTAAATAAAGCGGTTTGTAGTTGTTATTAATAGTAGTATAGATTACTTCGCCCGTTATCTTTAAGGCAGCTATCATCACTTGTGATCTGATAGGATATTTAATATCGACGCATTCCTTTAGAACAAGGATGAATTGTTCCATAGAGCAAACACCCGTCTGGAAGATACGGTGATTATCATCGGTTTCAATGTGGTAAATAACTCCGCCGTCTTTTAATACATCGATTACGATTGTATGTTGGAATTGACCAACTGAACGAGTAGCAGAAAATCTACACCCGGTAACTGCTCGGTGGAATGGTTCTTCTTTATCCGGATGATATAAGCTTCTCTCTACTTGCTCCCAACCACTTTCTGTAAGGGCATTCTCAATATAACTAAAGATAGGGACGTATCGACTCGAGTTTTCTAATATGAATTGTTTTATTTCTTCAAGTTCTTGAGCGAATGAGTTGTCGAAATTAGTTTCATCGAAATCTCCCTCAGAATACGTTTTAGTCAAATCTTTCATTTGACTTCTAAACTGTTCGGGGGTGATAAGCTCTGTAATGGCCCCTTCATATTTAATTACTTCAGATGTTTGGGTATTACCTGATGGATCGAACAAGTATGGTTTGCCTAAATAAGATGTTTCTAAATATACCTTTAATAGTTTCATCTGCAAAACTCTGTTGTGTTGTATTATTGGGCTCCAAATTGCAATGATGTCATATCCAAATACTTCATTCATTGCTAAGGCAAATATATGGCTACGATTAAGACAATAATCGAATAGTGTTCTTCCTGAAGCGCCTACTCTAATTTCATTTAAAGGCAAGTCTACGAAATCGTATTTCAACTGCACTTATCTTCCCTCCTTAAAAACTATAATCTTTTTTTATTTGTCATTCGTTATTATTTATTATGCACTGTGCTCTTATAGCTTAAACTTCAAGGGTACCGATATAGAATATGCCCCTGCTCTCCTATGTTCCTGTTCTACTGTTCCACTATAAAATAACTTGTGAGATTTCAATGTATGAAACTTATGAAAAAAACATGACTGAAAGAAAATCAAAGCGAAACCCCTTGATCTTAGAAAGTAATTTTTCCATTTTATTTTCTTCTTTTGGATATAGGTCCTGTTTCATTGCCTTCAATAAGGCTAGTTGATTTGCTTTTCCTAATTCTCCGACTGCTTCATACATTTCTAGGAAGCAACAATCTAAGAAAACAGCCTAGTAAAAAAAATGGAATTGAAATATAAAAAACCAGCGTCTATTTTGAATTGCTCAAATAGATGCTGGTTATTTCGTTTTATTGCTGGCGAGATTCTGTCATTTGCTTCCAAACAGAACCTTTTGCTTCCTCACCTTGTTCGATACGGGCAATCGCCATTTTTACTTGTAGCTTCACTTCAAACTCTTTATCCTCTTCAGCAGCTTTTAATGCCGTTAACAATTTTTCCGTACCGACTTCATATAAGTACATAGCTGCACGCCAACGAACTAGTTTATTTTTATCTTGTAATGCTTGCTGCATCACGTCTTCAAATTCCACTAAGCCGAGGTCACTCATACAATCTCCTGCAGTTCGACGTACCGCTGCGCTTTTATCCTGTAATGCCTTTTCCAAAAAAGGTACAACCGCTACATCTTCAATCATTCCTAAATAAACGGTTGCAAGTCGACGGATAGACATTTGCTCATCTTGTAATGCTAAATCTAAAAGTGGTAAATCATCTAGCTCTGGATCTGCCATTTGGTCAAGCAGTTGGAAACGTTTTTCCCATTCTGGTTGTTTAAACTGTTCAACAGAAATTTTTAGCTTAGCTGGCTTCTCAATAGTTTTCTCAGAATCATTAATCGTTGCAATAATCTCCGCTAAACGTTCCTCTGAATACGTTACATCGATTTCTTGTTTTACAGCTTCCGCAACTTCCTCTAGCTCTCCATAACGTACACCATAGTCAATCCACTTACGTTGGAAAATATAATTTTCATCAACTGCTGTCTCAATAATTTTATTGAAAGCTTCCACAAAGCGGTCACCACAGCTTACACGGTGCTCACGTTGATTATCAAACACTTTTACTTGAAGCGGTACTTGTTTATAAAACTGCACATGGACGTACACTTCACCATAAAATTCATTGGCAACTTGTTCTTTGTTTACTTCCTGTACATCTTCACCTAGCACTTGACGGATGCTTGCTAAAATACCTTCCCATGCATACTTTGCGTTACGCTCAACAGCGAAGAAATCTGCTACATGATAAACACCTTTAACACCTTCAATTGCTAGAATCGCTGCCGCTTCACCCGTTGCTTCATCTTTATTATCCTTTGTAAAATTATAGCTTTTGCCAAAAGGTAACTCTGTATCAACGACAATCTTCATAGAATTAGGGCTTGGTGTCGGTTCAATTGTAATAATCTTCATGTCTATCGCTCCTTATCCGTTTACGATTTCATCTAAATACGACCATCTTTCAATCAGATGTTCATATTGTGCATTCAGCTCATCTAGCTTCGCCGTTAATTCCTGTAGCTTTGTAAAATCAGCTCCAGCATTAGCAATACCTTCTTCTGTCTCCATAATTGCTGTCTCTGTCTTTTCTATTTCATCAGCAATAGTTTCCCATTCTTTTTGCTCTTTAAAAGATAATTTTTTCTTATCTGATTTAGTTTTTTCGGTCTTAGGTTTTTCAACTTTTGGCGCCTCTACCTTTACAGCAGCTTCCTGTTCACGCTTTTGTAAATATTCACTATAAATATCAAGCGTCTCATTAACATGCCCCAGACCATCTAAAATCCACAGCTTTTTCGCAATTCGATCTAAGAAAAAGCGATCGTGGGATATCGTTATAACGACTCCAGGGAAATGCTCAATGAAGTCCTCTAGCACACCTAATGTTTCAATATCTAAATCATTTGTAGGCTCATCTAGTAGCAATACGTTCGGTTGCTCCATTAATAATCGTAATAAATGCAGTCGTTTACGTTCTCCACCTGATAATTTACCGATAGGTGTACCGTGTGCATGAAGTGGGAATAAGAAACGCTCCAGCATTTGAGCAGCGGAATAGCGTACACCTTCTGCATCTGTAATATCATTTGATGCTTCACGGATATATTCAATCATGCGCTCATTTTCATTCATCTTTGGCAGTGTTTGTTTGAAATGTGCTAACTTCACTGTCGAACCAACAAGAATTTCACCAACATCAGGTGTTAGCTCTCCTGCTAGCATGTTCAATAATGTTGATTTTCCTACACCATTCGCTCCGATAATACCAATACGATCGCCCTGCTGTAGTAAAAATGAAAAGTTATCAAGGATTTTTTGTTGGCCAAATGCCTTTGAAATATTTTCAGCCTCTAAAACTTTCCGACCGAGTCGTGTTGTTGCAAGACCAAGTTCAAGAGAGACATCCTCAGATTTACGCTCCAAGTTATCCTCTAACTGCTCGAAGCGCTGGATACGTGCCTTTTGCTTCGTAGAACGTGCTTTCGCACCACGACGAATCCATTTTAATTCTGAGCGATAGCGGTTGCGATCCTTTTGTGCAGAGGCTGCATTCATTTCCTCACGAATAGCACGAGCTTCTAAATAATCCCCATAATTCCCCGTATGGCGGTATAATGTTTGATCAGCCAGCTCGTAAATATGCGTAGACAGCTCATCTAAGAAATAACGATCATGGGTAATAAATATAACTGCTCCCTTTAATCGTAACACCATTTCCTGTAGCCACTCTGTTGACTGCACATCTAAATGGTTGGTAGGCTCGTCTAATAAATAAAGATCTGCTGGCTCGATTAAAACTTTAGCTAAAGCAACGCGCTTTTGCTGACCGCCTGACAGTGTTAATACTTCTTTATCAAACATTTCTATCCCAAGCCTCGTAAGTGCTGTCTTAGCAAGAGCATTGACATCCCATGCCTGCTCTTCATCCATACGATGTTGCAAGCTAAATAACGTTTTTTGTAAACTTTCTGAAGTCGGATTTAAGGCAAGTGCAGCAACCGTTTCTTCATATTCACGATTCAGTTTTAAAATAGGTGAATCCCCTGCAAACACTGCCTGTAACACTGTTTCGCCACTATTAAAAGTAGGCTCCTGTGGTAAATAAGCAACACGATATTTATTTGGGCGGTCAACTTCCATAGAATCCGCTTCGATTTCATTTGCTAAAATAGAAAGCAATGTGGATTTACCAGTACCATTAATACCAATTAGCCCAGCTCGCTCTCCCTCATAAATGGTAAATTCAATATTTTGAAAGAGCGTTTTATCGCCCACTGTTTTCGTTAAATTTTGTACAATTAAATGACTCATTACACTTGTCCATCTCTTTCATTTAGGTGTTGTTTAATGTCCATACTACTTTTTAATATGTAGTTTATTATTGATATCCATTTTTATCATAACACCAAATGACAGGTAAACAAAGGACAACAAACTCTTCTTACCCAACTAAAAAAACCTCCTCCATTACAAGCAAAATGAAGAAGGGTTAAAAATCTCAAAAAAATATCCGGATAGAAATATTTCTATCCGGATACAGAAGCTAATTATTTTACCAATAACCAAGAGCCTTCCACCATAATCCCCCTACTACAACAAAAATCAGGATTGTTACAACGGAAACTACAAAACCAACTGTCCACCATTTTTTTTGATCAATATAGCCTGCACCAAAGAAGACCGGTGCTGGACCAGAACCATAATGAGTAGTGGCGCCAAATAAATTACTAAATGCCGCTAATAATATAGCCGCCAACATTGCTGGTGCACCCGCTTGCAGCATAACAGATAAAAACGCTGCATACATCGCACTAATATGAGCAGTGGAACTCGCAAAGAAATAATGAGAATAGAAATAGACTAATGCTAATATAACTACAGCCCATATCCAACTATACCCGGAAACAAGTCCACCCACTTCATTACTAAACCACGGAATCAACCCTAGTTTGTTCATAAAAGATGCCATCATAAATAGCGTTGCAAACCAAATTAGTGTATCCCATGCGCCTTCTTCCTTCTTAATATCTGCCCATGTTAATACATCTAACAATAAAAGCAATGAAAGACCAATAAGAGCTGCTGTAGTAGCACTAATGCCTAAGTAGTCTCCACCAATCCATAACGACAACACAGCAACAAATACTACGATCATTCGTTTTTCAGAACTTTTCAGTGGACCAAATTCATCCAGCTTCTTTTTAGCAATAGCTGCTGCCTCTGGTGTTTCCTTGATTTCAGGCGGATAAATTTTATAAATAACATAAGGAACAACGATTAAAGCTGTTAACCCAGGGACAATCATGGCCAATGCCCAACCAAACCAAGTAATCGTTACCCCAGCTGAATCACTTGCTAGCTTTACAATTAAAGGGTTCGCTGCCATGGCTGTCATAAACATAGCAGACGTTATTAAATTCCCTTGAAAGCCTACCTTTAATAAAAATGCCCCCATCTTACGCTCTGTACCGTCTTCCGGTTTAGATCCGAAAGTATGAGATAAAGACTGGATGATTGGAAATATAACACCACCAGCACGAGCTGTGTTACTAGGAATAGCAGGTGCTAATATTAGGTCACTTGCTAATAAAGAATAAGACAGACTCAAGGTTTTTTTCCCAAAAAGACGAACAAATACATAGGCAATTCGTTCACCTAGTCCCGTTTTAATAAATCCACGAGAAATAAAGAAGGCAATAACAATAAGCCAAATCGTTGAATTGCCAAAACCGCTTAAAGTCTCTTCAATAGTTAATGTATTTGTTATGGCAATCATAGCCATAGCAATAAAGGATATCGCTCCCATTGGCAAGGGTTTCGTTATAAATCCTATAATTGTCGCAACAAAAATAGCAAATAGATGCCATGCTTTTTCATCTACTCCTGAAGGTACTGGACAAAACCAGATTGCTACGCCAACAGCAAGGGAAATGAAGAAAGGAATCCATTTGACTGCGCTTTTTGCTTCTTTCATGATGTTGATGCTCCTTTAACGGTTACCCCAATGTTTTTTAACAGGCGATTTCTCCCACGATCTAATACCCGAATAAAATATAGACAAAATCAAAATCCCCATTGTCGAAAAAGCATAAGTAATTATATATGCTTTATGCATTGGATGAAAAGAGTTTTGGCTCATTTTTCAAGAAAAAATAACACGTGATTATAAATATCTATCTTTTATGATATTTTTTTGTTTTCAAAATTTTTAACAACCTCATATTCATTGAAGTTAGCATGTGCAATTCCACTGAAAAGATACGAATAGTGTTTAAATTAGCTAATGTCGAGAATCAATCCTCTTACATTTCATACAGTAAAGAGTTAAATCATCTCACGTTCTGTCTTGCAAATACAATGTAATAATCATACAAAACTCAATTCTCCCTCTTATAATGAATCGGCAAGGAATTGATTGCAGACTCGTATCCCGTTCGAGCGGCAGAAAAAAATTGAAGTAGTAAAAGTCCACTAAACTTAGACATTCGAATATAAAGACGACTTCCCTGTATACTAAGAGATGGTTAGCGCGTGTTGAATGAGATGGATATACTTAGGTAGTGATATATTTGATTGGTATAATAAATCCTATTGTATTCTAGTTCATTTTATAAAAGTTTTGTTACAAACAGTAAAAATACCATGCTGATTGCCAACATGGTATTTTCAAATCTTTTATTTAAATAGTGACTCATTACTCTTTGATATCTTATTTAATTGTATGATTATCAATTCGAAATCCAACCGTTGCTAAAGATATGTTTCCAAGGTCTTTTGCTAATTATTGCTTATGTCTATTTTATATACTTAGAACGAACAATGGTTCTATTATATGGATTGCCTTGTAACGTTTCACCGGAAATATTTAAAGTTATATTATATACACCAGATTTTTTACTCTCTGGGAAATTCACCATAAAGTTTTGTTGATCAACCTTTTGCAATTGTAGAGAAGAAGCAATGTCTTTACCTGTTGGATCTAGTACTCGTACATCGAAAGTAAGTTTTTGTAATTGTTGATTAGCTTGCATCGTGATAATATTATTCGTTTCTAATGATACTGTTGGAATACTCACCTTTATCAAAGAGGGACCCCCGTGTTGAACTGCCAATAAATACGCATTATTCTCTGCCTGCGTGCTTAGATTTACCTTCCATTCCCCAGTCTCAGAAATAACGCCAGTAAATGTATGAGGTGCTACGCCATTTAAGAGGGAGTCTTCATCCAATGAGTTGATTGTCTGATTGGTATATTTTATTCCTGAAGGAGAGACCAACTCTATCTCATCACTAGTTAACCCTGTCCACAATTTAACATTATCGAGTGCAGTATCCACATAAAAGGAATGTGTCACATCATATGACGATTGTAACTTTCCTCCATAAATATAACGAGAAACATCCAACTCTTGAAACATATCAGATTGAGAAAAGTATTCTTTGTTTGCAATGATACGATCAGTAGAAGCAGACTGTAGATACTGTTCCAATCTAGAAAATACCGCAGATCCCATTCGAATACTGTCATGGTCAAGAGCGGTATCGGTAAATAAATGTGTTCCGTAAGATAATTTAGTGCTTGCCTCTTTGACTAATCCATCATTTGGATCGGAAAGATATAGACCACCCATCCAGAGTGCAGATAAAAATGGTCCTGTATTAGTACCAGCAATTGTATAATAGTTGTTCCTACTTACGTTGGGGTGATTATCTATTAGTGAGCGAAAGTGTTCCATTTCCCCAACTTGAAGTGAATATGTTCCATCATCATTTTCACCGAGTAATGTAGCTAGCCAACCTGCCCACCAGCTATAAGCAAGATCAGCTAACTCTGATCCATAGTGAGGTGAACCTAAAGTAAACACCCTACCAACGTACGGATGAGCATTATTAAGAACTAATGCTGCTTGGGTATCGGGTCCACCCTTGCTATGGGCAATTATATTTAATTTTTTCCCGTGAAAAAGTTGACTGATTTCTTTTAACATAGAGGCTAATAATTTTCCATTATCATATTGACTGTAAGAGCCTTTACCTGCCGCATCGTATAATTGAACAAATACAGTTTGATACCCTGCTTCATAAGCTTTTGTATACATATCATTAAGACCGTGATACTCTGTATTACCATACCAACTTGTAGAGTTACCGTTTTTCCCTTGAACGAAAACAATAGGTGGTTTATTCGGATCAACATTAGGTGGAGTATCTCCTAGAAACCACTCTCCAGGTATAAAGCCTTCACCTGGTGGCTTCAATCCATAAGGTTCAATCGGGTTTGAGGCAAATACATCTGGAGTAGAAAAAAGAATAATTGTGACCATCACTAATAACGAAACCATTTTTTTCAAATTATTTTCCTCCTAACCATTATTATTGATTAAGTTCGTAAATCTGTAGAAAAGCAATTTAGATTCCATAATTCCAAAAAAACTCTCGATTACTACATCATCGTAACGGATTCCTTTGCAAAACATAACTTGTGTAAAGTCAAGAAAAACAGGTGTTGATTAACAGACGTTAATGATAATAAATCTGTCTTCAAAGATGTATTTTCAAACAGAGACAAACTAACCCGCCATCCATCTATACTCAACATTCTACAAAAAGGAAATGATTTCCTTCTAATTCAGACAAAAAAATAGCATTATCTTATACTGCGGCGAAGACTAACTTTGAGAAGAAGCATAATAGATTGCGTTAGCAAGTAAAATAGCATAGAGCGAAACGAATTGACACTTTGTTTTTCAAGTGACATACCAATTGCATTAATTACAATTCCAATATATCTATTTGCCTTATTGCCTTATCGAAAAATTAAACTTATCTTTTTTAAGTGATTCATAAATTACTACCTTCCAGAAAAAGTAAATAATTACATTGCAGTTGGTCAAAAAACATTTAATTTAGCAAGTCTTATATCAAATTACTACCATCCAAAAAATATTCCTACATTTCCTCACACATGCTTTAAAAATAATAAAAAAGAAGTGGAGTAAATCACTCTAAGTATAAAACGCACGCTTGTCGTGCCTTCATTTCACCTTCTGCTATAAATTGATGGACAAAACCAATAAAAATCCGTTGTCTATTGGAGTAGACAACGGATTTTTCATGAGACATCTATTTAATTATTAGCCCATATTTTTTTTGAAGCGTGAATAATTACTCACCCATCTCATTTTGTAATTGCTCTAAAAACTGCACCATAAATTGATGGCGTTCTTCAGCCATTTGTTTGCCCTTCTCTGTAATCATTAAATCCTTCAGCAATAAGAGCTTCTCATAAAAATGGGTAACTGAGGATGTATTTTTACTACGATACTCGTCCTCTGTCATATCCATACGCGCATTCTCTTCCTTATCGTAAAGCTTTCGACCTTTAGCTCCACCAAAAGCAAACGTACGTGCAATACCGATTGCTCCAATCGCATCTAAGCGATCTGCATCTCGTACTATTTTTGCTTCGATAGAAGTTGCTTCTAACTCATTACCACCATTAAACGATACTTGAGCGATGCAATCCCGAATATGTTGCTTTTTCTCCTCGCTAAAAGACAGCTCGGCAATTAGCTTATTTTCTTGCTCTTTGCTATCGGTATACTTTTTATCACTTACATCATGTAAGAGCACAGCGATTTTCACAACTTCTGCATCCGCTTCTGACTCTGTTTCTAAAATCGCTAACGCATTTTGATAAACCCGTTCAATATGTTGAAAATCATGACTAGCATCAAATTGTTCGTAAATTCCCCGTACTTTGTCCATTAAATTGTTCATAATCTTAGTTCAGTCCCTTCGTACATTATTATACTGTATTGCTTCGAATAGTTGGCAATTATTAAGTAACCTCGAGGCTTTAAAAAAACAGTATCGCAAGGTTATTTCAATTGACAAATTTTTCAGAATATTGTAAGGTGAATGTACAGAACATTTAACTTTGTTCTGTAGCTCACTATTTCAGTGGTGTACAGCAACTATGTTTTGACAGATTTAAAAACTTCAGCGGGCTTGCAATTGAATACTGTTGAATACTGTGTTGATGATGACGTGCGTATAGTGAAAATATCAATCATCTAAGAAAACAAATAAAAGTGAACATTTTTCCCTTAGAAATTCTTTGTTTCAACCCGCATAGCGAATGTACATGACGAGATAAGTGAACAAAAAGTTAGCTTGTTGTCACGACCTAGAAGGCTTTGACCATATGTCGCAAGCGTGTGATATTTGTATCATTAATTGACGTTACCTTCTGTAATCATACCCTTGAGTATGTGTGAACGTAACTCCTCCCATTAATAACAAATAACATAACGAATTCTTGCCAACATTTTACGAAAAGTCAAATTATCAGAGTCGTGCTAACAAAAATAGAGAAATCTTTTTTAGGCAACCATTTTTCCGAATTTCATTTAAGCCGTAAATGAAGTAATAAGTTATGAAGGAAGTAGGAACGATAGTTATGTTACGTATTACCAACCCGCTGAAGAAAAAGTAAAAGCTGCCCATCTTACTATTGTAGATGATGGCAGCTTTTATTGTTTCTTCGATTTCCATTTAAAAGACATTATCCTATCTTCCTTCTAAGATATGTTCAAAGGAATAATTTTTTCTGAACACAGGAGATTCTAAGGATATTAAGAACCTTGTTGACCTTATCGTTGTTGATCTTCATTAGTTTGGATTAGCCTTTCCTTGATTTCTTCAATACGCTCTACAGATAAACAGATAAGCCTGTGATTTTACAATCATTTTCTGATCCTGAATTATAGGACCAACTTCAAGAAGTTAAGAAAGAAGATGAACCCTTTTAGGCAATCCTTTTGTGGAAGTATATGTAAAAAGAGGAATAGGAACGAATTATCAATAAATAATAATCTGACAATGGCATTCCATGTTAAAATCCATTGTCCCATGAAAAAGAATTCTAACTATAACCCGAATCCTTTATACCACAAAGAACTACATAGCCTCTTTCATATTTTTAACCGACTATTCAAGGGGATCAGCTTACTAAAACAGGACAGCTCATATATTCTTGGTTGAGAGGGTGATTATGTTGAATAGTCTATTAGAGAACATGTATCAAATTTCAATAGCAGCCCTACTCTTATGTTCGTTTTTTCTTTTAGATTTTTTTAAAAAAATAAACGTGAAAGAACGCCTTCTTCTTTTGAATATACAATGTATATTATAATTCGAATTTCAATTTTTTCATGGTTATCCAGTTTTTCTTATTGCATATGGAGGATATTTTAAATAAAAAAAGCTGCCCTGTATAACTTATAGGAGCAGCTTTGTATGTTGTATTTATTTTTTTACGAAATCTTGCATTTTTTCTTAGAACAACCCTACTGCATGTCCTTCGTTATCTACATCCATGCGTAAGGCAGCTGGTGCTTTTGGTAAACCTGGCATTGTCATAATATCTCCTGTAAGACAAACTAAGAATCCTGCACCCAGTTTTGGAATCACTTCACGGATTGTGATAGTAAAGCCTTCTGGACGTCCTAAAAGACTTGGTTGGTCAGATAAAGAATACTGTGTTTTCGCCATACAAATCGGTAGAGAATCCCAGCCGAATTTTTCGATTTGAGCAATTTGTTTTTTCGCTTGTTCAGTAAATTGTACATCTTTCCCGCCATACACTTTTTGAACAATCGTACGAACTTTTTCTTCAACGGACTCTGTTACATCGTATAAAGGAGAGAAGTTATTTTCTTCTTCTAATACGGCTACTACTTGCTCAGCTAAGGCTAATCCACCTTTACCGCCTTCTTCCCAAACATTTGTACGAGCTATACGAACATGATTTTCTTGACACCAGTTCAGGACTGCTTCTAACTCAGCTTCTGTGTCCGTAATAAAACGATTTAAGGCGATAATCGGTTCAACGCCGAATGTACGAACCGTGTCGACATGTTTAGCTAAATTCTCGATTCCTTGTAAAAGCGCTTCAACATTTTCGCCAACTAGCGCTGTTTTTGGTACACCGCCATGCATTTTTAAGGCACGAATAGTAGCCACAATGACAACGGCACTTGGTTTAAAGCCTGCTTTACGTGCTTTAATGTTCATGAATTTTTCAGCACCTAAATCTGAACCGAAGCCAGCCTCTGTCACAACGATATCAGCTAGCTTACGAGCCGTTTGTGTCGCCATAATTGAGTTACAGCCATGTGCAATATTGGCAAATGGCCCACCGTGGATAATGGCAGGTGTTCCTTCAAGCGTTTGCACTAAGTTTGGTTTAAAGGCATCTTTTAATAATAATGTTAAAGCCCCTTCCACTTGTAGATCTCGCACGAATACTGGTTCACGCTCAAAAGTATAACCGATTACGATACTTGCTAATCGTTCACGTAGATCTTCAATGCTTGTAGCTAAACAAAAGACTGCCATAATTTCTGATGCAACAGTAATATCAAAGCCGTCCTCTCGTGGCATCCCTTGTACAGGACCACCAAGACCCACAACAACTTTACGAAGAGTGCGATCATTTAAATCCATTACACGCTTCCAAATAATACGGCGAGGGTCAATGTTTAAAGCATTTCCTTGGTGGATATGATTATCAATAAAGGCTGATAATGCGTTATTCGCCGTCGTAATAGCGTGGAGGTCGCCAGTGAAATGCAAGTTTATATCCTCCATCGGTACAACCTGTGCGTATCCACCACCTGTTGCACCAC
The DNA here is from genome assembly GCF_050280125.1 of Lysinibacillus sp. NPDC093692. NCBI lineage: Bacteria > Bacillati > Bacillota > Bacilli > Caryophanales > Bacillaceae > Lysinibacillus > Lysinibacillus sp. NPDC093692. Next base: position 14,829 of record NZ_JBNNUW010000023.1, on the reverse strand, counting down.
CTTTCACGCCCATTACTGGGCCAAGTGATGGCTCACGTAAAGCAACAACAACGTTTTTATTCAATTGATGAAGTGCATCAGCAAGTCCAACCGTTACAGTTGACTTCCCTTCACCTGCTGGAGTTGGACTAATGGCAGTAACTAATACTACCTTTGCGTCCTCGCCATGTGCTGTTATTTTTAGTGGGTCAATTTTTGCTTTATAGCGACCATACTGCTCAAGTGCATCCTCTGGAATACCTGCATCTTTCGCGATTTCTGTAATAGGCTTCATCACCGCTTGATTAGCGATTTCTAAATCTGATAAAGGTTGATTAGTCGTTGTCATTTGGCATCCTACTTTCTATGTTGTTAATTTCCATTATAGACTTTATTGTGAAAAAAATCATAGGAAGTTATACAAGCATTTCGACAAACAATTGACAACTTTGCTCAATTCATGTATGTTCTTAATGAAAATGCATTTTTTCACATTTTCTCAATTATTTCACGACTTAGTTGATTTTATTCTACTTTCAAGCGCATGGGAGGCGAATGCTTATGCAACAGGGAATCGTAAAGTGGTTCAATAATGAAAAAGGTTATGGCTTTATTGAATGTGATGATGGAGAAGATGTATTTGTACATTTTACGGGAATCCAAGAGGAAGGCTTCCGTACACTTGAAGAAGGTCAAAAGGTATCATTTGATGTGGTGGAAGGCAATCGAGGTCCACAGGCGTCAAATGTTGTAAAATTTTAAGTACAAAGGAGCTGTTCATTTGATGAACGGCTCCTTTTTTCAAATGCTCTTCATAGATCTTTTAAACTCTTTAACCTCAGCTATTGATCCAATAAAAAGCTCCTGGAAAAACTAGCGTTTCCTTCGTTCTATCAGTATCTTTAAGTGTAACCCCAAACGGCCCTTCATTTAATTGACCTAGCGCCATAGTAGCCGCAGTAACTTCGTCATAAAAATCTAGGCGAATATTTGGCAAGTGTAGGGAAATAAACTTTTCTTGTTGTTCAGGCTCTGGTAATTGTAATACTTCCCCCCATAGTTTCACTGTAGCTTGCACATCTTTTACATAAAATTGTACAGACTCCATCGATATGGGTTGATCGCTCTTAATGGCTCCATTTGCTTTTAATTGCGCAATACGTTCCTCGTCTGTATCAGCCCACTCAATCAAAAAAGGGAAATCAATTTCCAGCCCCGGTTTCCCAAAATGCAAGAGCTTCCATTCAACTACGGAGCCGTCTGGTCTTGTACGACTACAATCATCAGGTCCATATACTTCGAAGCCAAGTGCACGTAATCGTTGTCCCTCTTCCTTAATATTTTTTGTACGCAACGCAATTCTTGAAAAACCATAGCGCTCGTTTGTATGTTTAAACGTATAATGTAGTGAATAAGGTAATTTCACTGCATTTTCAAATAATTGACGATCATAGATGGCTATTTGCTCAATATAGTTTAATCCAAAGTAGCTTAACGTATTGAATGTCCCCCACATTGTATGTTGACCACCGTTAACTGTATGGATATTACGTTTATTTAAGAAAATCTTTGTATTCTCTGGTGATTGAACTTGATGAACTAAATGGTCAAAATATAAAGACATGACTCCCCCTCCTTTTTTCTCTATTATATACTTTACCAGTTAGTTTTGTTGGTTTAAAATAAAATTAGGAATGTTGCAATTATTTTAAATACTCAGCACCAAGATGATTATCACTCTGATGGGTCATCAGAAAAGATTTTTCATTTCCAAAAATCAATGAAGAGGTGATTAGAATGACAGACAAAGTTGCTGCTTTTAAACAAGCATTAGGTAATTATCCAACAGGCGTAACGGTAGTCACTGCTTGTAATGACGCAAATGAACCTTTTGGCTTAACTGTCAATTCCTTTGCATCCGTTTCTATAGATCCACTCCTTATTTTGTGGTCGCTCGATAAAAAATCACAGCTACATCCATATTTTACAGTAGCTCAAAAGTTTGCTGTTAATGTTTTAGCGTATAATCAAGAGCATCTATGTACACTATTTTCAAGCAAAATTCCAGATCGCTTCGCTCAGGCTAACTGGTCAACTTCTGTATTAGGTGTTCCAGTTTTGCATGATACTGCAGCCATTTTACAATGTAAAACATTTCAGCAAATCGATGCTGGAGATCATACAATATTTATCGGGCAAGTCCTAGAAATTGACAATGCACAGAAGGAGCCTTTACTGTATCATCGCAGACATATTGGTGAAATCCCAAAAAGTTTTTATGAGTAGGCTATAAGAATATACGCAAAACCAGGATGATTCGCCGTGATCATCCTGGTTTTTGAAGTTGAACTTTTTTATTATGTGGTTTTTAATACAATTTAAATGATAAGCCCCTTCAGATTAAGTAAAAAAATAGTCGGCTCCGTATACCCTAAAAAATGCCGGCTATATATGTTAAGGAAATATCCCCCGTGACTTAGAAACATCTGTTCACCTATCATCACACCTTTTACTTTTTCTGTGGAAATCTCTGCTTTTCTAATCTGTTAATTTGCACAATGACTCCATCTTGAATCGTAATGTTTACTTCTCCAAACTCCAAATTTTGAATTGCCTTTGCAATTGCCTCTAGCTTTTTGTCATCTACTTTTGCCTGTTGAGTCATCCGATACACCTCTTCTTTTATTTTTTGTACAAAAGAGCAAACGCGTCAATCATAGCCCCTTATCCCTTAGGAGCTCTCCTAGGTTTGACCTATACCATTTGTTATCGTAGAAGCCTCATTTTGTGCCAAGTCTCTACCGCTCCCGATAAAAGAATTACGTTTCTTGGAAATAATTCTATAATTCAGAAAACCTATTGTCAATATAAACATTAGAAAACTTAGTTGTTTACTAAGAAATTAAGAAAAATGAGGTTTATCTATTAGTTATGCCAGTTAGTATCAACTCATTCTTCATAGTACAAAAAAAACAAAAATAAAAACTGTGTAGAGTCTATTTTTCCTCTACACAGCTTTATTCATTTATAAAAGATCTATTAATGCTTCTGCTGTCTTTTGCTTGCCCATAACCTTTATCGGTTGGCCGTTAGCCGGTACAATCCAGTGAGGCTCATCGCCACCATATAAAGATTGTGAGCTGTTAGCTACCATAAACTGAGCGTTGGCTGATTCCATTCGTAGACGTGCACGGGACATTAAAAATTCCTCATCATCTGTTGCCTCAAGTTTAAAGCCCACTAATGTAACTTCCGGATTCCATCCTTTTATTTGACCTAATACTTTAGGTGCCTTTTTAAAGTGGATGATAGGTGGCTCGTCAGATGGCATTTTGCCTGCCTCCTCCATTAGATTCCCAGACTGGTCATACACTTTGTCAATTAGCCAATCAGAACCGGCAGCCGCCATAATGACGATTTCCACATGCTCTTCTTGAACAGCATGTCGAACTTTCTCGCCTAAATCTTCAATACCTTCAAATCGAATGGTACGCATTTTATCTTTATTCGCTGGAAGCTGTGCGAAATAACCATGCATATACAATACGTTTGCCCCAGCCGCTAGTGCCGCTTCCGCTAAATAACAGCCCATCGATCCTTTCGATAAATTCGTATGCCCACGCACACGATCCCATTTTTCAAGTGTTCCCCCACTTGTAATGAGTACGGTCTTCCCTTGTAATGTCCCCATACACTCACCTTTTTTCTAATCAATTTCACCTTGGCGACATTGTGGATGTCGCTTTGCTTTCGCTACAGATAAACAATCCGTGACATCCGCCGGAGGCTTTGGGCCAACATATGTTTTCTGAGCCAAAGCGCAGTGCTAACATATGTTGGTCACTCGATCGTCGCCACAGGACGTGGCGTCCTTAGACTGAGTTCCTCTATATCAGTAGGTGCTTGGACACCAACTGAATAAGTAATCAAAATTGCATCCATCTCACCACCTTTAGAGGTGGGAATCTTCTGTACCTGTCGTTACGCATTCGGTACAAAAAAGATCTGCTGAATGAAGTTAAATATACAAATACTATTTTAGCGTAATGCTACGTTTTGCTTCAATGATGTTTTTATAGAGAAAGTTGCTATCCTTTATGACTTACATACAAATCAATTCCTATTTTGCTCTTTTAACCAGGAACTTAAGATTTCCGCAAATTTTTTGGTCACTGGTGATGCATGGTGTTTCATTGCAATTCCAATTGTCCGATAGCCACCTTGTTTTAACGGTATAGCTTTTATCGAAGGCGGCAAATTATTCGTCACTAATTTCGGTAAAATACTAATTCCAAGTTGGTGAGAAATCATCGACGTGATTCCTACCTCTTCTGATAGTTCAAAACGAATATTTGGCTTCACGTGATATTGCTCTAACAGTACTTTTACATCATTTGTTCCTTTATGTGAAGTCATGATAAATGGCATGTCTTCCAGTTCCACAATATCAATTTCTGCTTTATTATAAAGCGGACTTTTATCAGAAACGATACATAGCAACGGATCTTGCTGTAGTTCTATAAACTGAAATTGCTTCGACTTTTGACCATTTAAAAATCCTGCATCCACCTCTCCACTCAATAGCCATTGTTCGATTTCATAATAATCTCCCTCACGTAATTCAACTTGTATACCAGGAAATTGATTGTCCATAATTCGAACAATTTCCGGCATCCAGTTTGACGAAATACTTGATATTACACCAATTCGCACTTTCCCTCGAGTAACACCGAGTATATGTGCTGCTTCTTGCTGTAACAGTTCCTCTGCATCGAGGACATGCCTCATTGACCTTAACATTGCATCTCCTTCACTTGTTAACGAGACACCCGTTCGACTTCTGTGAATAAGTGCAAAGCCGAAATCCTTTTCTAAACTTGAAACAGCATGACTTACAGCTGATTGAGTTAATCCTAATGCCTCTGCAGCTTTTGTAAAGCTAGCTACCTCAGCCACTTTATTCAAAATCTCATATTTGACTAAGCTCATTGTCTTGTCCTCTACATACATGAATTTTTTTAATACTGATTATTATAAACATTCGTTTTACTAATCACAATACAAGAGATATAGTAAATTTTAGGTTAAAAACTGTTTTAGTACACAGAATGTAGGTGAGCATAATGAGTATCCAAGGAAAAGCAAATTTATTAATGGTTATAGTGACAATGTTTTGGGGATTATCTTATACCTTTATGGTAATGGGGCTTGAAACATTGGCTGTTTATAATGTGGTGGCATTGCGTTGTATCATTGCATTTTTTGCAGCAGGAATCATCTTTTATAAACGCATGATTATGGCCGATGCTAAAACTTTAAAATATGCGGCTATTCAAGGCTTTATATTATTCATTGTGTTCGCTCTAAGTTTATTTGGACTTGAAACAACTTCGGTATCAAATGCTGGCTTTATTTTAAGTCTAACAGTTGTCTTAGTACCTATTATCAGCAGTTTTATTGAAAAGAAATTACCTTCAAGAGCAGTTAGTTTTGCGATTGTTTGTACTATGATTGGGATTACAGTTTTAACTGCCCACGGTTCATTTGCCTTTCAAAAAGGGGATATTTTAATAGCCATGGCTGCACTCGGCTATTCGATTTATTTACTGTTAAACAGTACATTTACGCGTAACGTTGAATCCATTTCATATGGCATTTACCAGCTCGGTTTTGCTGGATTTTATGCACTCGTATTAACATTCATTTTTGAAACACCTACACTTCCAAATACAACGACTTCTTGGATTGCTATTATTGGACTCGGTGTCATTTGTAGTGCATTTTGTTTCGTAGGTCAAACTGTTGCACAACAGTTTACTTCTGCTACACATACAGGACTAATATTTTCCTTAGAACCAATCTTTGCAGCGATGTTTGCCATGATGTTTTTAGGAGAAGGATTAACGATAAAAGTATTAATAGGTGGTAGCTTTATTCTAATTGGTAACCTTGTTGCTCAATTAGAGCAGCTTCATGTGTTACGCTTTATAAAAAAACACGACCACGAAAAAGCGATTCATTAAATCAATTTTGAAACCTTTCTACACAAATAAACAGAGTGATGCATGTGCAATCACTCTGTTTATCGTATTGTACTAAGGAAATATTCCCTATTATGTGAATGAAGATGACTTTCAATCACCTTTCACTAGGCTATGTCGTCATAGGTTCAATTGTAGGCTCAGCAAATACTACGATGACACCTTGTTCTACGAGATGAGAATAGTAAGCGGTTTGTCCCTCTGTAAGATCAAAACGCTTTAATCCTTCCGTCACAGCCGATTCACCGGTAAACCAAGACTTAAATTGATCTACCCAATTCCCTGCCTCATGGGTTTTAACATTAATACCCCATTCTACATCCTCAAATTGGCTTGGATCCTTTGCAATAACATGAATGTCCTCTATTTGATATGCTTCTAATCGCATACTTTCTAAAATATGAAGCATTTCTTCCCTTGTATGGGCCACTTCAATTTGTGGGCTTTGTTCATTTATCATGTTCAATTCCTCCTAACTTGTATGGCTTACTAACTATCTACCCTTCCTATTCAAAAACAAACATATTTTGCCCATTCTTTTCCGAACTGTAATATATGTTATTTCTTTGTGAAATATGTCTATCTTTTGAAACAACAAAAAAACAGACAATGGAAATGCATGAACGAGTTTCCATTGCCTATCATTTATTTGTGGTTTTAGTGCCCAAGGAAGGCCTTTAACATCCATGTATGCTTTTCAAGGGACTGGTACATAGCATTCAGTAAATCCTCTGTTCGATCGTCCCCTTCTTCTCCTGCAAGTCCCATTGTTGAATGTAAAGATTTCATAATTTTTTGGAAATCTGCAATGGTTGTAACCACCATTTCCTCCGTCGTCTCATTCCCAGTCGCTTCCTCAATAAAGGACAGTTCAAGATGTTCTTTTAACGTAGCGACTGGTTGTCCATCCTTCGAAAGAATGCGCTCTGCAATTTCATCTAGATTTAATGTTGTTTCATTATATAATTCTTCAAATTTTGCATGTAGTGTAAAGAAGGCATTTCCTTTAACATACCAATGATAATTGTGCAATTTCGTATAAAGTACAGACCATGTAGCGACAAGTTTATTTAATTGTTTGTTTAAGTTTTGTGTCATTGTTTCTCCTCCAATGTGCCAGTTGTTCTAGCCATTAGTATGCGTAGCAAAGTGTATTTGCTATACACACATTTTTTTCCATTAACACATTTTTAAAGGTCATTTGATTGGCAATTTGTCTCACTACACAATTAGACTATTTAAGTTCCTTACGAATTTCCTTAATTTTTGTCACTGGAAGCTTCGAAACCTCTGCAATCCATTCGTCTTCAGCACCCTTTTCAAATAAACCAAAAATTATTTGTTTCATGCCACGTTCAATTCCCAGCTCAATGCCCTCCTGCCTTTCTAATTCCAATACTCCAGCAAGTGTCGGTGGTAAATCTTCTTTATATTGATGCAACATTTCTTCCTCCCCTCTAATTTCCTCTTTTACATCTCTTACAAGTTGCTCAGACATAGCTCTTGGTAGTTTCAATAAATAATCAATAAAATAAAGCAACGTCATTTACTTCTGCTCGTTCAACATTTTTTAATGACCATACTTCTCTTAGTAAAGTTCTTTTGTACGTACTACGAAGACTCATTTCATTTTTTGTACGATTCAAATAAAGAGATGCTAGTAATGCTTTACTAAGTAGCTTCGTTGACTTTTTCAATTCTTCTTCATCAAAATCAGATACAACAAATTTATTAAAAGTGTACATTAATTCTGTACCATAATACTTTTCATGATACCGGTTCGTGCTATTAGTACTCTTATTCGTAAAAATAGCAATAGCCACAATCTTCTTACCATAAGGATCCATTGCTCTTTCCCACTTTTCAGATGAACCTTCGCAATTTGGTCAGCTATTTTGCGCCCTTGACGTTGCTCAATAATTTCTTTGAAAAGCTCCTGTTGTAAAAACTCCACTTGCTTTGAAAAATTCACTTCTGCATGTAACTCTGGCAAAAAGAACAACAAAAAATCTTCAAACAAATCCGCAATTAACTTCTTCCATAAATTATCTTGATTCACTTGGCTAAGTTTATATACGTCTGGTTTTTCCCAAACTAACTGCATTATAACTTCATTCCTCCTCCTTTCTTTACATCCATTATACTAAACACGAACATAAGTTTCTACGCTATTATTCTATTTTTAAAAATATTTAAACTATTCTCTATAATTATTTCACTTTCCGAAATAGTTTCGTTATAATGGAGACACTTACACATAAGGGGTGTTGATTGATGGAAGTATTACGAAAAGATGTACCATTAGAAGAAACGTGGAATTTAAAAGATTTATTTGAAAATGATGCGGATTTTGAGCCTATTTTAGCTCAGCTTGTAGAGGATGCACTAAGCTTTGAACGCAAGTATCAAGGTACAATTACGGATGCGCAAAAAGTAATTGAAGTTTTAACAGCTTTTGAAGCATTACAAAAAAGCATTGTCCCTATTGGCACATATGCAAATTTAAATAGTCAAACAGATCTTACAGATAATGTAGCGCAAATGCGTTCTGCCAAATACAGTACTGCGGTGGGTAAAATAAGTAGTGCATTTTCTTTCGTACGCAGTGAATTACTAGCACTGGACGAAGCGATTTTACAAGAGGCCACTGAGTTGAGTCCTATTTACAAAGTTTACTTAGAGGAATTGTTAAAGCAAAAGCCTTATCAGCTGCACCCTGAAGTGGAAAAAGCATTAGCTGCATTTAGTTCAACTTTTAAGACACCTTATGAAACATATAATACGACAAAGCTTGTTGATATGCATTTTGGACAGTTTGAGGCAAATGGTGAAAAGCATCCATTAAGTTTTGTATTATACGAAAACAACTGGGAGTTTGAGGCTGATACAAACGTACGTCGTGCTGCATTTGAAGCATTTTCTAGTAAGTTACGAGATTATCAGTACACAACTGCCAAAATTTATAACACACATATTCAACAGGAAAAAACAATGGCGGAATTACGAGGCTTTGACTCTATCATTGATTATTTATTGTTTGATCAGGATGTTGATCGCTCACTTTATAACCGTCAAATAGATCTTATTACAAAAGAGCTTGCGCCTCATATGCGCCGTTACACAAAGCTTATTCAACAAGCGAACGGCATCGAGAACATGACTTTTGCAGACTTAAAAATAGCGTTAGATCCAGAGTATGATCCAAAATTAACAATGTCGGAAGCAAAAGAATATGTTGAAAATGCATTATCGGTTATGGGCGAGGATTACAAGAACATGATTGAAAAGGCATTTAACGAGCGCTGGATTGATTATGCAACAAACAAAGGAAAATCTACTGGGGCATTCTGTTCAAGTCCATATGGTAATCATCCTTATATTTTAATGTCTTGGAATGAACGTATGAATGAAGTATTTACGCTAATTCATGAGCTAGGACATGCAGGTCACTTTGTGAATGCACATGCCCATCAATCTTATTTTAATAGTCGTCCTTCGTTATACTTTATCGAGGCACCATCAACAATGAATGAAATGCTTCTAGCCAATTATTTATTAACCCATAACGAAGATCCTCGTTTCAAACGTTGGGTTATTTCAAACATTGTGTCCAAAACATACTATCATAATTTCGTCACACACTTACTAGAGGCAGCATACCAACGAAAAGTATATGAATTAATTGACGCAGGTGAAGCTGTTAATGCTTCAGTTTTAAATCAATTAAAACGTTCTGTCCTTGAAGATTTCTGGGGCGAAGCTGTCGACATTTCTGAAGGTGCAGAACTTACATGGATGCGTCAGCCACACTATTATATGGGCTTATATCCATACACATACAGTGCTGGCTTAACAATTTCTACACAAGTATCCAAGCGTATCTTAAAAGAAGGTAAGCCGGCGGTAGATGAGTGGTTAGCAGTCCTTCAAGCTGGCGGTACGAAATCACCTGTAGAGCTAGCTCAAATGGCGGGTGTCGATGTTACAACAGACCAGCCGCTTCGAGATACGATAGCTTACATTGGTCACCTCGTTGATGAGCTTGAACGATTAACGACTGAAATGGAAGCTATCAAAAGTTAAACAAAGCTTAGAACCATCTATGCTATTTCTAAAGCGTAGATGGTTTTCTTTTTCTAGTTCTAAGTTGGAAAATATGTTCATATAATAGAATCAGGGCGTCCTTTTTTTGATATTTCTAAATAGACAATCATTTTTCTTCATACAAATGTACCGTTATTATTAAGTAGATGCAATTTATTTAGCAAAATTCGACTAACAATTTTCAAAGGAAGTGTTTCTAATTATGGTAAAACGTAATGATCCATGCCCTTGCGGTAGCGGCAAAAAATACAAAAAATGTTGTGAAGGCAAACAGCAGGTTACAGTAGAAACTGTAGCAATCGAAGAATTAGAACGTGTACTACAAACATTTTACTTAGAATATCCAGAACGCAAAGATGTTCGTGCTTATATCGAGCATGTAGGTACATGGCAGCCTAAATTAGAGAGCGTACTACAAAGAGAGCTAATTGAAGCAATCGCGTTAGACGACTTCTTCTTCCATCAAGAACCATCTATTTGGAAAGGTTACTTAAAGAAAACAAAGAAAAAAGCGGTAAGACCTTCTACAGTAAAAGTGTTAGAAGGCTGGTCACAACCTCGTCTATTTATTGGTTCTGTGTCTGTTGTAGAAGAAAAATATTTCAAGGCTACACATGTGTTATCAAAAGAAGAAATTTATATTCGTCGTGAAAATGATAAACCAATCCCTGAAGGTATGCATGTCTTTGCATTCATCTTACCGGATGGTACAAAAAAATCAGAGCATTATTTAGCTGTTTCAACGCTAATCTTCTTCCCGGAAGATCACGCTAAAGTGTTTGAGCAATTTAATAAAAATTTCGAGGCTTCTGAGAAGAAGATTGGCGCATTCTTAAAAGAAGAGCATTTATCCTTCTGGGAGTTACTTGTGTCAAACGGTTATAAAGGCGAGGAATTCACGAATTTTGAGAGCAATGTAATCACACAAGTAAAAGATTTCCTTGAGCAAAATGATCGTGAAACAGCTCCTATGTTAGAGCTTTTAGAAGACTACTTAATTGAAGGACAACCATCTGCGCGCAAAGAGGCTGCGATCGCTGCTGGTGCGATTCGATATGGTCAAGAGAAAGAGCTGTTCGAGCCGCTATCAATGACAGTAAAAGAAATTGCGGCGACGTTCGATATTTCAGCTTCCTCTCTCACAAAATACTACCAAGACTTAAGTACCTACGTTGAAACTAAATAATACTTAAAATTATATTGCGCTACACGCTCTAAACAGATCTTAGAGTGTGTGGCGCATTTTTTCACCATAGAAAAGCTACATTTGTTATCGGTAGTGAACCAACAACAAAGTAGCTTATTTTACGGTAATTCTTTCGAACATATTGTTATTTATGCATCGAATTGAGTTAAAATTTTTTTATCATTAAGCTTTACTTTATATAAACATAGACCGTTTAGTACTATGATTACTTCAAAGATATTTTTGCAATATGTGAAAACATTATTTACTATATACCTTCATGAGCTCTTCTCCAAGAAATTGTAGTCGCTCGCCTATTGTGCAGGCTTCAATACAGAAGCGATGAGCTCCAGATTTTCCACGCTCTTTTCGTAATTGCTTGATCACTAAGCAATCAGCACAATACATATCATGTAGTTCATCAATATCTTTCATAACCGTCACTTTATCCAATTTGAACTCTCGCTCCTTTCACGTCCAAATTTCGCTTCTTACTATTATGAAGTGAACATTTTGAACAAGCAACTATTTTGTTTATCCATATTTATCTTCAACTAAAATATTGTGAAAAAGCACTATTGATGTACAATTAATGTAAAATCTAAATCAAAAAGTGGGGATTTTATGTTAGAAGTTTACATTGATGCTGCTAGTGCAGGAAACCCTGGCCCCAGTGGTATTGGAATATTTATTAAAGGTGAGGGCCACCATATACAAATAAGTGAGTATATAGGACAGACTAATAACCACATTGCCGAGTTTACTGCATTAGTTCGCGGACTTGAGGAAGCACTCAAGATTAGTTCAAACCTAATATCAGTGCGCTCTGATTCAAAAATTGTTGTAGCCTCTATGGAAAAAGAATATGTGAAAAATGAGGAATTTAAACCTTATCTTGAGCAGGCACTTACACTTGTAAGTAACTTCGATTTATTTTTTATCAAATGGGTTCCAGATACGCAAAATAAAGCTGCAGATGCACTTGCACGTAAAGCCATTCAAAAGGAAAAAAATTAAACTTCGGGGACTGTCCCTTGTCTTAAACCAAGAGCCGGTCTCTCCCTTTATCCACATTCACTTTATTTAGATACTTAATATCCCCCAATATTTCATTTTTATCATCTTCAAATACATTCTTCTATAAAACTGCGTTCCTATAAATGTCATTCCCCTTCCATAAGAAATACGTTTACCTTCTATTATCCCTGACTTTAGATAACGAGCCATAAATTGGATGATTTCCTAATTATTATTAGTAAAATTTGTATCTTTAATGTTATTTTATTGACATACTATTGTAATATTACAATGTTAATATCATTTATGTATTAAGTTTTTGAATATTTAGGAGGATACATATTATGAAAAAGAATAAAAAGTATAGATGGGGTATGAAATTAGCTACATTGGTTTTAAGTTCATCTGTACTTTTTTCAACAATTGACACAGCATCGGCGGCAACTTATACAGTAAAATCTGGTGATTCTTTATGGAAGATTGCCAATCAGTACGGTGTTTCCTATCAAACTTTAATGAAATGGAATAACTTATCTTCTTCAACCATTCGCGTTGGACAAAAGTTAAACGTTAATACTACATCAACATCAACAGTTAAACCAAAACCAATATCTACACCTAAACCAACTGCTAGTCTAGTACAAATTGCTAAACAACAATTAGGCGTAAGATATACATTTGGCGGGAGTAAACCAAGTACAGGTTTTGATTGTTCAGGCTATGTTACTTACGTTTTTAATAATGCTGGTATTTCGACTGCTCGTAAGTCAGCAGCAGGCTTTTATAGTACAGCTAAAAAAGTAAGTTCACCCAAAGCAGGCGATTTAGTATTTTTCTCTAATACGTATAAAGCTGGTATCTCACATGTAGGCATTTATATTGGAAATAACCAAATGATTAGCGCGAGTAACAATGGTGTTTCCACTGCTAACATCAATAGCACTTATTGGAAAAAGCATTTTGCTGGATATGGTCGTTTATAATGCAAAAGAAAAACAGTTGGGATATCTTTTATTAAAAGTCAAGTTATTTTCTACTGTTAAAGATTTAACAATATGACAAATAGAATGTTACACATTATAATAGTTTTTTGCAGAATTAGTTGAAGGACTAATTCTGCTTTTATTTTTATATAGATGTAGCTTTTTAATAAAGTTCAATTAAAAGTAAGTTGCAAACGCTGATTTTCTACAGAAAGAACAACTGTTTTGAAACAAGGTTTGATCAAAACAGTTGGTTCTTTATTTATCTAGTTTGGTTTTTATAAAAAAGTTTGATTATTTCGGGATGAGAATATTCAATTAAAGCACCCCATTACTTTAAGTGAAGAATTTCACAACCCTTATTAGAAAGAGAAGAACGGTGACCTTCACCTCTCCAAAGACACTAACGTAGGGTGTTTTCAAGGATGTAACCATTCTCCCACGTTCCTATAAGTATAAATCGATCATCGTTGCTGAATTCCCCAAAACAAGCATATTGTAGTTCTTCAACTAAAATGGGTTCTAAATCATCGTATCGCAGGATTAAAACTGTCTCACTATATGTAAGGATAATATATCGTCCATCGTTTGACTGGTGCATATGTTGAAAATAACCGAAGTGGTCAGGATAATCTTGTTCTGATAAACAGACTTTCTTTAAAATTTCTTTAAACTGTCCATCAAGTATAACTATGTCATAATCTTGAACCACAATATATACGTTTTAATAGAGTTAAAGATGATGGAATCCCAATTCCGAATTTCTAAGTTATCTAATATTTCTATGGACTCTTTATTTATTGGTTCTTTAACTTTTACTATTTTTTCGACTCGGTAATCTTCATTATTTACATAACTCAAAGTAAATAAATAGGCACTTTCAGCCTGGATAAAGTGATTAAAATAAATTAGGGGAATTGAATCTTTAAATTGCGTTAGTACTCTAAACTCACCCTTCTCAATGTTGATTAATGCCAGTTGATGTCCGTCTTTCGTTTTCAATGTATCAAGGATAATGAATGAAGTATTAGTTAAAACAAAGTCCCCTTCAACAAGTTGATATTTTTTATTTGATTTAATGCTTTTGATTAACTGAAATCCAACCGTTTCATACACACATACAGTACCGATTGTGTTTTTTATATATAAATAATCATCATTGTCTGAAAAATGAATATCTCCTGGATTATTGGGTTTACTAAGCTCCTTTATTTTTTCCCAAGAACCTGTATCATAAATAATTGTTTTACTGCCCATTGTATGGCATAAAAAACGATAGGCATTCGAAAATTTAATTTGATAAGAGGTTTTAAATTTTTTGATTACATTCATATGAAGCATACAAACAGCCCTTTAATAAATATTTTTACACGCATATTCTCATCTTATCCCTACTTGCACTAACCTGCACCGTTAGTTCAATAAAGAAAAACATACTAAGATTAGTAGTGCAGACCAAGGCATTGGTTCGTACTACTATTTTTTTATATAGTAGAGGTGAAGAATAGGTCGGGCAGCT
>NZ_JBNNUW010000022.1:0-87563 GCF_050280125.1 Lysinibacillus sp. NPDC093692 | reverse complement strand
CAAATCAACTGATGGCGACTGAATTACTGCTCGCAGCCCTTAAAGAGAAGGGCACAATTAAGGATATCAAGCCGAACAAATCCTTTGGCAAGCCGGTTCAAAGCCAAAATGCCTCAAGACATAGCAAAGAAAGCGGGTTTTTACGGCAATAGTTTCAGTCATTTCAAAATAGAAATTACGAAGAATGGAGAACTGATCTTACCATCTAATCCAGAAGAAAAATATGTATATACTGCGGATGGAAGCTTTATTAATGAGACAGGTACCTCCAAGCTCAACTTCGTCACAGAGAAGAATAGACGAACATATTTGAGGGAGAGCACATTTATATCGGTGCCAGGTTTAGGGCAAGCAGCGGCTACTCAATATTTAGCTGAGAAACTAGAAGACAATGTGCTATCTAAGGAAACCACTGCCGCATGGGCGAAGCGGGAAGGCGTTAAGTTCTATCTCGTAAACGAGAAATATAGTTCTGCTCAATATCTCTTACCAATGATGCTTACAACACAAATTAATCGCAGTGAAGGTCTAGAGGGCTATTGGGACGGCAGAAAAATTACAGGCCCAAACACGGCTGCGCATCAGCTCCAGATTCCCGTGATGACAGGTCGTGATACAACGGAATCTCGTTTCTATACAGAAGGCGGTAATGAATATATGGAGATGTCCGGATTGTTATACGTAAGTGGAACAAACGTGAAACAGCTTGATGCAAGCCAATCATCCAAAGTTACGCTACAAGCAAATGGGCACGCGAAATGGTTTAAGATTCCACAAGCGGTAGCAGGGAAAACGATGACTGTGACGTTGCCAGAGAAGAGTTCGTTCGCAGTGTATGATGAGAAGGGAGTAAATATCAACTTTACCGTTGTGAGCGGCAATAACAAAGTAAAACTGCCGAAGAATGGAACGGTTGTATTTGCTGGCGCGCCGAACTCGGAAATTGCAATCACGTTGAACTAGCTCCAATTCAAAGTAATGTAAGAGCTGTTATCGCAAATGGATATTCTGATGAAAAATTTAAAACACAAAATGCATTAACCCGTGCTCACATGGAAGCTTTCTTATCATTTGCAATGAAATATGGAAAAGATAATAAGTCTATAGTGTGGTGTATACATCCTTACTCGATTTAATCATTGTTTTAATGTTTGGCTTTGTTATTATTGCCTCGACGATAATAAAAGTAAATCACAATCCGCTTCGATTGTAATAAAGACCAACAAAAAGCCTTCTCCGTTATGGAGAAGGCTTATTTTTATTTTTGAGTAATACGCTCGAAAAAGGCATTTGTTTTTTCTATATCCGTTACATGTCGATTGCATGTTTGGCTATCTGCGCAAATGTAATTACTATAATTCGTGAACGTTCCAACGACTTGCCCTTTTACAGACGTTGTAAATAGGCCAACATCAGAATGGCGGTTACATAGTGCACATATTCCTTTAATTGTATTGTTAGAGAAAGTTCCTTTAATCGCTTTTAGCTGTTCATTTTGTTCTAGTAGGACATATTTTCGATGTGTACCGGGATCATCCCAAGCTAAATAACAAATCTGCTGAAAGTCCATTTCTTCAAGCTTCGGTAGCTTGAGCTTTTTTTCCTTTTTAAATAGGCTCTTTAGTGTGCTTGCAGTGACTGCTTTGAATGCGATAACGTACGGTTTTAATTGCTCTAAATACGCTTCGCCATGAGCGCGATCTGTCACATTAAAAAGCTGTTCAATTAGCTGAGTTTCCGCAGTGGATAGCGCTAATTTTGCTGTAATTTCGCTTTCAACAATACCATGAACTGCTAAGATAACGTTCTTATCCTTTGTCGTTGCAAGTGTTTGTATAATTTTATTCATTTGTTGCTCAAGTAAATGATAGTTTGCGACCGTTAAGAACGGCTGAATTGTTTGTTTTTCCATCTGAATTCACTCCTAAATAGTAGGCTTTTAATAAAGGTTACTGGCCTAAAGAGATCCTTCAATTTATGTTATTTGCGTTAACTTTTCTAGACCTCTTTGACCTGTAAAGTGTTTGGTCTAGAGCAAGCATTACAAAAGAATGCGTCCATTTCGATTCCTCCTTGAAAAGAAGCTACCCTAATTATAACATTTTTTAGGAATTATATAAAGTTAGAAAATTTAATTTATTCAAATGATAAAAAATGGTATAATAGTTTAATATTTGTTCATTGCTAATAGTTGTGGATGACATTTTGAAAGAAGCATGTCGTGTGTATAGTTTGATTGGAGTGGAGATTGGACGCCTACAAAAAGTGCCCAGTCGGAACGGAAAACACCCTACACGATAAGGTGATGAACTTGAATTTGAAAGGGGGAGTTTTTATGAAACAGGTTATAGGTTATGAAAATTTATATGTATGGAGAGGGATTGTTAGTAACTAACATGGGATGTTTAGTGCTAATAGACCCTCCGAATTCTTAAACTATTGAAACTCTAGGAGGACTATTATGCTAAGTCAACAAGGATTTAATTTATGGGCTGATGGTTACGATAAAACGGTTCAGCTAAGTGAAGAAAGCAACCAATATCCATTTGCAGGATATAAAGAAGTATTAAATACGATTTTTAATGAGGTCATGCACAGTCCTAAGTCCACTGTATTAGACATTGGATTTGGCACAGGGGTGTTAACGGCAAAGCTATATGACAATGGGCATATGATCAATGGATTCGATTTTTCTTCAAAAATGATCGAAATTGCCAAAGAAAAAATGCCTGATGCAAACTTAATGGAGTGGGATTTGTCAAAAGGGCTGCCAACAGCACTACTTCATCAAAAATATGAAGCTATTATAAGCACCTATGCGTTGCATCATTTTACCGATGAAATGAAGGTGCATTACATTATAGAATTATTACAACATCTAACACCTGAAGGCAAAATTTTTATTGGCGATATTGCGTTTAATACAAGAGCGGACCTTGAAAAATGCAGTGAAGAAAGTATTGGCTATTGGGATGATGATGAAATTTACTTTGTCCATGGGGAAATGAGATCCTTATTAAAAGGAGTATGCCAATTAGAATTTTACCCGATCTCGCATTGTGGTGGGGTTTTTGTTCTTTCAAATTTTGCGTAGGTAGATGCGATAGAATAATTTCAGAAGGGTTTATTTGTGAAGATTCTTTAATTTTAAACTCTCGATAAAACTAGTAAATGGGCTGCCAATAGACAGCCCATTTATTTAGTATGTGGAAAACTTCCTTATGTTGAATTGCCTTTAAATGGCTACCAAACTATTTGCGTGTTGAAGAGTGCGAAAATTACAACTTTTTAAATATAGGGTAATTCTCTTTTGATATATCGTCCGTTACGATATAATCGTTTATAACGATATAATAAAGGGGCAAGTTTGATGATTAAAGATATAAATAACTATTTTACATCGATTTATTACCATCTACATTCAACACATGAAGATTCAATTTCGCATCAGAGCGTGCGTATTTTACAGATGATTCAAAAGGAAGCTGAAGTAACAGTGCGTGATATTGCAGAGTTATTGAATATTTCTCATAATACCGCGTCTGAGCATATCAAAAAGCTGGAGCGTAATGGTTGGGTAAAAAAGGAGCGGGACAGTGATGATCAGCGTAAAGTACATATTCATTTAACAACTGAAGGGCTTCTTGTTTTAAAGAAAAACACAGAATTAAATGATAAGAAACTGCAACATGCACTAAACCAGCTTACGGAAGAAGAGCAACAATTAATCTTACAGGCATTTCGTTTATTAAGCGAGGTGGCTAAATAATGTACACATTTGTAAAAATTTTATGCTCGGCAGCCGTTATTGGTATTGTGACGGAGATTGCTAGAAGATTTCCTAGCTATGGTGGCATTATCGCAGCACTGCCACTTGTCAGTATTTTAAGCATCATTTGGCTTACTGTGCAAAGTGAATCGAGTGAGCATATTCAGCGATTTACGGTTGGTGTAATCGTTGGATTACCAGCAACAATGGTGATGCTATTTGTTATTTATATGGCGATGAAATCATCGATCCATATCGTTTTTGCCATTGGACTTGGTGTCATTTCGTGGGCAGTATTTCTAGGTGTTCAAAAAGCCATAGCTAGTATGTTTAATTTTTCTATTTAGGAGAATGATAAATGACAATAATTCCTATTCAACAATTACCCCAAATTGATGTTTTGCAATTTTTTAAAGAGCATTGGGGAAGTACAGAAATGGTTATTTCCAGTGGGGTATATGACTGTAGTAAATTAGAGGGGTTCGTCTATGTAGATGAACAAAATACGATTTTGGGTCTTGTAACGTATATCATTCGTGAGGAAGAATGTGAAATTATTTCCCTTGATAGTATTGAAGAAGGAAGAGGGATAGGTTCATTGTTAGTACATGCGGTTGAAGAAATTGCTTTCGGACAAGGCTGTACGATAATTACTCTTATAACGACAAATGATAATTTGCACACCGATCAATTATG
Source organism: Lysinibacillus sp. NPDC093692 (assembly GCF_050280125.1). Classification (NCBI taxonomy): domain Bacteria; kingdom Bacillati; phylum Bacillota; class Bacilli; order Caryophanales; family Bacillaceae; genus Lysinibacillus; species Lysinibacillus sp. NPDC093692. The sequence continues at coordinate 83,098 of NZ_JBNNUW010000022.1, read as the reverse complement.
CCTCGGCATAATTGCGTCCTGAATCGGCTTTGTGCTTGCGCAAAGAACTCCTTTCCGATTCTGTGACATCCGCCGGAGGCTTTAACTTCTTCCAGCGGATGTTTGGACACCTGATGAAAAGTAACTTAAATCCTCATTCATCTCACCCCTATAGAGGTGGGAGACTTCTGCTGAAAGAAGTTAAAATTTTATCAAAAAAGAGGCTATCACTTAGACGAAATCATACAAAACGCGGTCGAACAAGCAAGAGCATATAAACCTGAAATCCCTTTAATCGGCAATGATGGAATTCCAATACGTGATGAAATACGATTAGCAAAGCAATCTGGCTTATAATGAGTCAGGTTGTTTTTAGTTGGTTTAAAGAAGTTAGGTGGAGAAGAAGAAAATCCTCATTTACTATTCAAGGTTTCATCACCTACGATTTCTCGCTATACTTGATAGGTAGAAAGAAAGTGAGGAATGACATGAAAAAATTACTATTTGTTTTATTATTTAGTGTTCTAGTAGTGGGAGCTGCCTTCATCATTTATTTAAAGAGCAATCCACCACTCGTCATGAACAGCTATACGAATCCAGTAGATGATTCAACTATAAGAATCGTAGAAATAGAAAATAAAGGACTGCATGAGATAGAGCTTCAACAAATACTCGTCAATGATAAAATGCCTGAAAGTGCCGAGCTTGTCGTGAGTAAGTCTGAACCGTTTGAAGCGGAGACGAAGTTGGTTGGTAATCCGAATATTACCTATCATAAATTAAGGCAAATAACCATTTTTCCTAGTCAATACATAGATCGCCAGGCCATTGGGAAGCAGCCTCAGCATTATGCAGTAAAGGTTGAAGCGCCTACTATTAATAAAATAACGATTAAGTACAAGTATTTAAAAATACCATTTACTTTAACAGCCGAGTTACAAGCGAAAAAGTGAAGTGAAACTATCATCAGTGGGGTTTTTTTACCCACTGATTTTTTTGTCTTCACCAATGGCTAAGTCAGTATATACTCGTTATTTGTCTTATCCTTTATGCCTATGTCATTTCATAAGATTGTTTGGTGAAAAAATACTGTTACTCCTAAAACATGGTAATCTAATAGTAATAGCTATGGCGATATCGGGAGGGACTAAATGGGATTAATAATCGTTAGTGTAGTACTTGTTATCTGTATTTTCACTGTGACTTTAGTGGTTATTCAGAAGCACTCGAAGGAGGATATTAAGTTAGAAGTAACAGCTGTATGTGAAGGGGTAAATGAAATAGGTCAAGCTATTATGAAAATATATTTTACATTTTCAATTGGCAAACTAGCACATCGTAAAAAAGAAATAATAGGCAGTATTGATTGGTCACAAGGATGGATGCCTGTTTGCTATAATTTAAAGGGAAATGGGGTCTATCAGGAGCAACGATTACTCCGTGCTGTAAATGAGACAACCTATACAACCTTCGAAATAAACGCTACAAATGATATTGATCATCTGGGACGAGGGGAGGGATATGTTGTGTTAGTATTAGAGAATCCAATTTCTACTGATAAATCTAGAGCTGGTGTGATTCTTGCTGTTACTGCTAATATGGTGACCTATCAGCTATCGGATTCAACTAGCTGGAATAATGACTTTGCAGTAAATCAATAAATACAGAATAAGCTATTCGTTAGGGGGAAAAGCCTGATGAATAGCTTTTCTATTTGGTAGGAAATAACGGAACCTATTAAGGTGAATTTCGTAGAATATTTAAGGGAAGGAATGACTCGGTTGTATTCATTACGATATGAGTGCAACCTTGGATCAAACGATGTCAAATCAATAATCGAAAAGAAGGTACAAGACTTTGGATATTTTAACAAATAAATTGATCATGATTGCTTTATTTATTCTCATCATTCATTCGATAGAAACACTTGCGTATGCAGTTCGATTATCAGGTGCACGTGTAAAATTACTAGCCTCTGCACTATCCTTGTTCAATGTGATGGTTATGGTTTCAAGATTGGCAAATATGATGCAGCAGCCTTTTACTGGAAGTTTGGCTGATACAGCACCGAAAGAGAACACATTAGCGTTTGTGGAGCAGCAATTCCGAGTGCTTATTGGGGCCGCTTCAATAGGTACTTTAGTAGGCATTCTACTATTGCCGACTTTTATAGCGATATTTTCAAGAGCCATTATTCATTTATCTGAGGAAAAAGGTTCCATTCCAGCATTATTCAAAAAAGGTTTTAGTATAGAGTATTTTAAACGTGGAATAAAACATATCCATTTGCCAAGCTTTTCATACTTAAAGGGGGTTAACTGGCGTGATATCCCTCTTAAATTATTTATCGTCAATATCGTGATAACGGCCATCTATACAATTGGTGTCCTGTCTGCACTTTACGCCTCTTTATTAGTTCCAGAAAGAGCGACAACTGCTGTAATGGCATCAGGACTTATTAATGGGGTAGCAACGATGTTACTAATTATATTTATTGACCCTAAAATTTCCGTTCTTGCAGACGATGTTATTAATCAAAGAGGTAGCTATTTAAGTCTGAAACAAGCGTCTGTGATGATGATGGCTTCAAGGCTACTAGGCACATGTTTAGCACAGCTTTTGTTTATTCCAGGGGCAAAATATATTGCCTGGTTTACACAATATATGACGTAAGGAGGGTTTACACGGGAAGCCGAGTAACAGTTTTCAAAGGATAGTTTGAAGTAGTTAACTTTCTAGAAAGGAAAATTGATATTTAATGAAAAAATTATGTTTTCTGATTTTGATGATGATGTTTGTGTTAGTTGCTTGTAGTACGAATCAACAAGAGGAGGCACATTATATAGCGAAAAGCGAGCACTGGAAGGCTGTATATCATAGTAATACAGAAGAGGGATTACGAATTTTCTATTTAGGGGAAGAGAAAGACTTAGGTGATTTACAAATAACGATAGAAGGTTCAAAACAATCAATAACTTTCGATGACGTTCGAGTAAATACCAATAAACAGTTTATCTTAACGAAAAAAGAAAGTACGAAAATTTTTAAAAAGGATGCTGCCCCAATGATTCATATTCAGTGGCAGTCTTACAAAGAGACTTTAGAAATAAGAACCTTAGTATAAGGGATTATATGGTCGAAGTGATCAGTAAGATTTTGATACATATCTTTGCTAGAATGTGCAAGTCGAGTTAGAGTCGAAATTGTTCTTTGAAAAATTTTCAAATATTGACAAGTAATGAAACATTCGTTATAGTAAGAAACAATTTCACAAAGCAATGAAATTGGCGATGAGAAGGACACGAATTTTCATAAGCGATTTACAGAGAGGGAGGCATGGGCTGAAAGCTTCCTAATGCAGCTGGAAAACTTACTACCTTTGAGCAGTGCTTGGAAACTTGCACCGTACTTGCAACGTTACTGCATAACAATGAGCCACTAGAGCATCTAGTGGGAATTTGGGTGGAACCACGGGTAATCAACACATGCTCGTCCCTTTATGGGGCGCGAGCATGTGTTTTTTTATTTGTAACTTCTTTCAGTAGAGGACTACCGCCTTGATAGGTTAAAGAGGAGTGCGGTTTTAAGTCACTTTTCAGAGTCTGTCCAAACATCAACTGAAAGAAGTTAAAGCCTCCGGCGGATGTCACGGAATCGGCTTTGTGCAAGCACAAAGCCGATTCCAGACGCAATTATGCCGAGGCATAATTTATAATAAAGGAGTAGAGAACATGTCAAATCAAGTTATTAACATTCAATTTCCAGATGGTAAACAACAAGTATTTTCAAAAGGTGTTACATTAACCGACATTGCACAAGCGATTAGTCCCGCTTTACGTAAAAAGGCAATCGTAGGGAGTGTGAACGGAACCATCATTGATTTGACGCGCCCGATAGTGGAGGATTCACAAATTTCCCTGTACGATGCTAGCACAAAAGAAGGAATTCAGGTGATTCGTCATTCAACAGCCCATTTATTAGCGCAAGCAATTAAGCGTTTATACCCTGATGCTCAATTTGGGGTCGGACCAGTTATAGAAAATGGGTTTTACTATGATATCGACATTGCGCATTCCTTTGCGCCTAGTGATTTACAACAAATTGAAAAAATGATGCAGCAAATTGTTCAAGAAAATAGACAAATACAGCGCAAAGAAGTAACAAGAGCAGAAGCGCAACAACTATTTGCTCATGACGCGCTGAAGCTAGAGTTATTACAAGATATTCCTGAGCATGAAGTGGTGACGGTTTATGAGCAAGGAGATTTTTATGATCTTTGTCGTGGACCTCATGTACCTTCCACAGGAAAATTACAACACTTTAAATTAATGAATGTGTCAGGTGCTTACTGGCGAGGGGATAGCAATAATCAAATGCTTCAGCGTATATACGGTGTAGCGTTTGCCTCAAAAAAAGAGCTTGAGGAACATTTTGTTTTCCTAGAAGAGGCGGAGAAGCGCAATCACCGAAAGCTAGGAAAAGAACTAGAGTTATTTATGTTTTCAGAGGAAGCACCAGGGATGCCGTTTTATTTAGCAAATGGTCAAATTATTCGTAACGAATTAGAGTCTTATTTACGTCATTTACAAGCAAAATTTGATTACCAAGAAGTACGGACACCATCGATGATGAACCAGCGTTTATGGGAGCAGTCAGGGCATTGGGATCACTATAAAGAAAATATGTACTTTACTCATGTAGACGACCAAAGCTTTGCATTAAAACCTATGAATTGCCCTGGACATATGCTGATTTTTAAAAATGATTTCCATTCATATAGAGATTTACCGATTCGTATGGCTGAATTTGGTCAAGTTCATCGACATGAATTTAGTGGCGCATTAAATGGTCTTTTACGGGTTCGTACTTTTTGCCAGGATGATGCACATATTTTTGTTACGCCACAGCAAATTGAAGATGAAATTGCGCTTGCACTAAAGATTATTGATGAGGTTTATCAGGTTTTTGGCTTCCAATACGATATTGAATTATCAACACGTCCCGCTGATTTTATGGGTGAACTTGAACTTTGGAATCGAGCCGAAGCGGCGTTAGAAAACGTACTAACGAATCTAGGCTTTCCTTTTACAATAAATGAAGGTGACGGAGCGTTTTATGGACCAAAAATTGATATTCATATTAAAGATGCTATTCATCGCAGTCATCAATGTGCAACGGTGCAGCTCGATTTCCAACTACCTGAGAAATTCGACTTAACATATGTCAATGAACAGAATGAAAAAGTAAGACCTGTCGTTATTCATCGAGCGGTATTCGGTTCAATTGATCGCTTCTTAGGCATATTGATTGAGCATTTTGGAGGGGCGTTCCCAACGTGGCTTGCACCTCAACAAGTAAAAGTTATTGGGGTGGCAGATAAGCATCGAGCATATGTACAGCAAGTTGTTGATGCTTTAAAAAATGAACAAATCCGTGTTAGCATTGACGATCGACAAGAAAAGCTGGGTAAAAAAATTCGAGAAGCACAAATGAAAAAAATACCTTATATTGTAGTACTTGGTGATCAAGAAATGGATACTCAACATGTCACTGTTCGTAAATATGGCGAGCAAGCATTAATTGAAAAAACATTGCAGCAATTTATTGAGGAAATTAAGCAAGAAATACAGCAAAAAGCTTTAACTATTAAGTGAACCCTATAAAACAATTTAGCTCGACTCAAGGGGAAGTCACTCCCAAGAGTCGAGCTATAACAGCGATGGAATAAATGGTAATTTCGGGATTTGCTTAAAAATGTTAATTTTTTCTTTGAATTTGCTACTATTAATCAATTTTCAAGCATACAATAAATTAAACAACAAACGAAATACAATTATTTAATGGTATTACTTTGATAATAACTATTTCCTAAAAGGATAGTTTGTGTCTCAGCGTCAATGACCAGGTATTTATGATAAGTCTCCTGATCCAAGTGCTTGAAGGATGCTAAAAAATATACTTGTCGATTGGGATGAATAAAAGTATGTTGAGAGAGGTCTGTTTTTTTACGTATAAAATTTGTTTTTAGATTAAATGTTTCCTCAGCCTTCGATACGTCCTTAAAGGCTATTCTTTGACGAATGTTCAAGGTAGCATTGTTATATTCCTCATAGATTGTCCTATTTAATTTATAATAAAAATCATTCTCAGTACGAAATGCTTGATATTGATTATTTGGGTATTTATAAGATGTAGTTCTAGAAGGTATGCAAAGAACCGGTGTTGTGTTTTCTACTGAATCTTGAGGTTGCTGTAGTAAAAAGCTAGAAGCGACCAGTGATAAAATAAATACCTGCATTATTTGGCCTCCTTTTTCCTGTCATATAGAAGATAGCCCATTTCTATGTTATTTATACGTATCTTAACAACAGCAATAGGTTTTATAACCAAAAACTAATACAGGGTAAAACTAGACGACTTTTCGAAAATAGTTTTAGCTGGCTTTATTGATCGCTTTTGAATATTTATTTAGTAGGACATCTAATTCTTGGCTACAATCTACCACACTTGGATGGGTGAAACCTAAAGCCATAGCCTTTCTATACATAATTTTTCTTTTAATTTCAATCTCCATCTTCAAGAATTGTTTATGCGTTAAATAATTAACCAAAATCTTTTCCCCCTATTATTTTTTCTCCATATATTCTTGAAATACATTGACCTCGATTCAACTTTTTCATTGTATCTCACCTGAAATGAAAAATATGTCACATTGTGTATAGGTTGAGAAATTCGTAATTTAGTCATAGAAAAAATTTTTTATTCTTATATTGGGTAGTAAATTAAAAAAACTTACGATGAATATTTTGAACTACTTAAATTACTTTTATTGTATTATTTATATATTTTATTACCCTTCACACTAAAATATTAGGGTTTTTTTTTGGCTAGATTTTAGAAAAGGGACAGGGTGATGTTTAATAGATTTGTATCTTTTTTACTATAAAAATATTTTGTATCATAGACTTGAAATTTCATAGGTTTCATATCTTGTCACAATTTATCAAATAAACTTCTTTGTTGTTTGTAATTGAAGGGATTATACTTTGGTTGAAAATGTTGAGAATTTTCGAAATATATTGAACGGTGGAAATGTGAGTTTTAAATCTATTGAAAATAGGGGGGATACGATATTGAATGTAAGGTCGCTATTATTAAGTGTTATGATCGTTTCTTGTTTAATATTAATCGCATGTTCAGAAGTGAAAACAAAAACAGGAGAGTTTCCAAAATCAACCGTAGTTACTAGCCGTTCCGTTCAACATGAAGAAGAAACTCAAGAGAAACTTCCTATTATTGATAGAGACTATGATTTTACATATTTAGAGGAATTGCCAGAGGAAAAAAGAGCTTTATATGAACAATTTTTAAGCAATGGGAATATGAATAGTTTAAAGACTTTTACACCAGAGGAAATGGTGTTAATTATGATGAATTTAATATTTGAAAATAAGTTCGATAAATTATATGCAATTACCTACAACAACAATGAACTTCCAGATAAAGAAACCTTTATAGCAGAGTATATAGATTATTTATTTGATGAGGATATACAGAATTATTTAATGTACAGATATTACGATACTATTTCATTGGATAAAGAAACTAGCACAGAAAGTATAGCAGTTGTACAATTGGATATAATTTTCGGAAGCTCTCACTATCGAAAGATATTTTCTTTACTAAAAGAGGATGATATATGGAAGGTAGATATATATCATTATGTGAAAGAAAAGAAGGCAAAATCTGAAGGGAAATAGAGGAAACGATTATGACCATAATATACTTTATAAGACACGCGCATTCGCAATATTCTACTGATGAGTACAATCGCCCGCTTTCTGATAAAGGATTGGAGGATCGGGATCGTGTTACTAGATTATTTACCAATTAAATAATCCATGCTATATATTCAAGTCCATATAAAAGAGCTATTCAGACGGTGGGAGGCATAGCACAAGGGCATAAATTAGAAATAAATACGATAGATTCTTTGAAAGAAAGAATCCTATCTAATGGAAAAAGTATGGATTTTAACACTGCCATGCAACAAGTATGGAGTCATCCGAATTTCGCATTCGAAGGTGGAGAATCAAATGAAGCTGCCAAGGAACGAGCTATTACTACGTTGCAAAAAATTATCCTTGCACACCCAAATGACAATATAGTGATTGGTACACACGGCAATATAATGGTTTTAATGATGCAATATTTTGATGCACAATATGATTACTCGTTTTGGAATGGACTTTCAATGCCTGATGTTTATCAACTTACATTTCAGCATTTTGTGTTAAGTGATATTCGAAGAGTTTGGGAAGAATAAGAGAAGGAGCTGTCTACTGACAGCCCCTTGCTTCATTTTATCGAGAAGAAGTATCTGCCTGACGAAACCGAGGAAATCATTGAGGCTATGAATGAAATGTCTGTTGTTGACTTAAAGTATAAACATTTAGTCATAGGGATACATATCACTCTGACAATATTGGTAGGTAGGTTTCCAACGACCATTTCTACAATAATACCTCATATCACCAATACAAGTTGTGGTCCCTTCTTGTTGACATGGTCCCATATCTTCAATAGAACGATATTGTGGCGATAGCTGTGGACTATAACGATATTGTGGCCATGTTGGTGTATTATCACTCTGACAGTATTGGTGGGTAGGTCTCCAATGACCATTTCTACATACAAAATACATATCACCAAAACAAGTTCTGGCCCCCTCTTGTTGACATGGCCCCATATCTTCAAAAGAACCAAATTTTGGCGATAGGTGTGAACCATAACCATATGGTAGCCATGTCGGTGTATTATCACTCTGACAATATTGGTAGGTAGGTCTCCAATGACCATTTCTACATACAAAATACATATCACCAACACAAGTTCTGGCCCCTTCTTGTTGACATGGGCCTATATCATTAGGAAAAGAACCATATTGCCAAGTCATAAAAGTCACTTCCTTTTATTTTTTTAAAACATATATAACCATTAGATAACTTTGAACACTTTATAAAAAATGTGTTCAGTCTTATTCAGCATTTTTCATGTAAAAAAGTGTTCATTTCTATTTTGGGGTTATATCATATTCTAAGTTATGAAATGGAAATGATTACTATTGGGCTATCTTTTTCGTCTTGGCATAATTAGAGCAGATGGCAACTCAGGAAGGCGATGGGGGGGAACGTCTTTTGTAGGGAAATTGAACGTATAGACAACACTTTTTAAAGAAGGAAATGGAAGAATACTTTGTCTTTGATGTTGAGAAGCTTTTCATGCAACGAACAACCATAGTGAATAAAACGTATGATCATCACTCAATTGCTGATGATCATACGTTTTTACCCACGAGCTAGAATTAATCGATGAAAAATTGTAGCTCGTGGGTATATCGAGAATGCTGAAATATTTCCACACGGAGGAAAAAAGCTTATTTTATTTTATTTGATTCCATTCTTCTCGTAAAAGGCCAAATAAAACTACATCATGAAATTGTCCGAAACGGAAAAGTTCATTTCGTAAAATCCCTTCTTTTGTAAAGCCACACTTTTCATAAGAACGAATAGCTCCTTTATTAAAGCTGAAAACCTGAAGCTTGATTTTATTAATGGAAATATAATTAAAAATAAAGTGAATAAGAGTTTTCATTGCATCCGTTCCAAGGCCTTTACCATGCCATTGTTCGCCAATTGAAATGCCTACAGAGCAAGTACTGTTCTTCCAGTTGATTCCATAGACAGCACAGGAACCGATAAGCTCATTTGACGACTTTTCGAATATACCGAAGAAAAATTCTTCTTTTTTTCCACTAATACTTTGAAAGAATGAAGAATGATCCTCAAAGGTATTTGGAAAGGGAATGTCGTCATTAGCCAGTAACAACGTCTTCAGTTCACTGTCAATCTTTACAAATGCTTCTAGGTCGGAGGAAGTCATTTGCTGTAATGTAATAGCTTGCCCTTTAAGAAATTCTTTAAAATAGTTTTCCATTTGTTTTCTCCCTTGTTCAAGAGCTGCAGTTAGAGTTTACAACCCTTGGATTATTTGTTGTTTAACCAAACATCTACTGCACTTTTCGCACTCATTCACTCAACTCCTTATATATAGATAACTTAATAGTAGCATTTTTGGTGATTAGTGGAAATATTTTTTGTTCAAGTCTGTTGAATAGGGAAATAAAAGGTTATCTGTGACTGGAAGAATGGTATTTGTTGATGCCCGCTTTGCTAATTGCTGCTTATGACAACTCCATATGGTGATGAGCCACATAAAAATGTTAAGGAAACGCTTGATTTTATTTATTTTTTTGAAGGACGCCAATTTGTCTGAATGTCTACATCTTGTTGCTCTATCCAATTAAGAAATTCCTCTGTGCATTGAATATCATAGTCTAACACTGCTTCATATACATAAATTGAAGGAAGTACTAGGGATTTCTTAAGAAGTTCTTCTTTAATAGTTAAAATAATATTTTGACTTTCATTTGTTAAGGCATCGTTCATTAACGATACTAAATCTCTTGATAGAGGGCCATCTCGTGTTTCTGAAAACAGCCACATATCAATATTCCAAATTTCTGATGGCATTTGCTCATATTGTATTTTAAAATAGATACCATTAAATGGTGTTTTCAAGTAATTACGATACTTTAATTCTAAAACTTTCGTATTGCTAGTTAAATCAGCTAATATCGCCATAGCTTCTGCTGCATTAGGGTGAGTACAAAATGTTTCGATATCAATATCGTGATCCACTAGTAAATCATATGCTGTAGCGCCGACCACAAAAGCTTGCCCAATAGTATTCCATTTATCTAGCAGCTTCAATTCTTCTAAAATGAGCATGGCCGTTTCTTTTCGTTTTTGAGCTCTTTCTAATAGTTTCAATATGAACACCTTCTCTAATGTAATATTCTAAAATATGTTAGAATACATTATATTTTCTGTTTTTTCAATATATTACAACAGAAATAAACGATACAAAATGTGTGCTTTGGATTCGTCAGTGGCGAATGTTTTGTGTAGCGAAAGCAATGTGACAGTTACAATTACGCCAAGGTGGAACGACGACTCAAGATAAAAGGGGAGCTTTGATGAGATTGAAATTTTATGAAAATAAAGATGATCACTTAATTAAACGATATACGATTACAGAGGAGCAGCTTCGCTATACGATGTCTCCGAAAGAGAGTATTGAACTAGTAAAGCAGGACAAAAATCGCCATGCCGTTCTTGTTTTAGATGAAGATAAGCTTGTGACATTCTTTGTGTTACATGAAAAAGAGGGCGTTACGCCATATAGCTCTAATGAACAGGCTATTCTAATTCGCGCCTTTTCAACAGACTTTTATGAACAGGGGAAGGGCTATGCGAAAGCGGCATTACAGCTTTTGCCAGACTTTGTTTTGGAGCATTTTCCAACTATTAATGAGCTTGTGTTAGGGGTTAATCTACCGAATACTGCCGCACAGTCACTTTATAAAAAATGCGGATTTGTCGATGAAGGAAAGTTGGCAAAAGGGTTTAGGGCTAAGATTAAAGTGATGAGTTATTACATAAGTAAAATTAACAGTTGAATGCTTGATTAGAAAAACATTGATGAACCAACTTAATTTTGCACAAAAGTCTTCTCGCATATAAAGAATGAGGTGAACAAAATGACGCAATTGCTGGAAGCACGTATGGAGCATCTCGATGAAATATGTGCGATTGATCAAGAAGTAATTGGAGATTATTCAAGAAGCGAATATTTGCGTACAGCCATTAACGAAAAACGTTGTATCATTCAACAAACTGAAAAAGGGATTGGTGGTTTTCTTATTTTTACGAATGACTTCTTTGGAAACTGCTTCATCTCATTAGTTATTGTGAAGCCATCTGAGAGAAGAATGGGCATTGCCACAGCGTTACTAGCTTTTTATGTAGAAATGGCAGCAACTCCAAAAATCTTTTCTTCTACTAACCAATCCAATACTAGTATGCATAAGGTATTTGAAACGGCAGGCTTTATAAAAAGTGGGTGTATTGAAAACTTAGATGAAGGTGATCCGGAAATTATTTATGTGAAATATAAATAGGAGTAAGGCATGTCTCGCGGTAAGGTTTCTGCTGCGAGAGTTGCAACTATGAAAAGTTATTTCCGTGCTTGCATGACTAAAAAGGAGAGGTGACGAAGCGATAACGGCTAACTACCTGCATTGGTAAACCATAGCTCCTTAAAAGAAAATGGCTGTTTTCTCATTTGATGTGGGAAAGGTATTGTAAAAGAAATCTTTATTTAACAAACGGGCAAAAATATCAAAAAAATAGAATGCTTATGGTAATGTAAGGTGTTTGTGAAAGGTTGTACTCAAACTAATGGGGGAGTTTAGTCTAAGAACTGAAATAGTTTTTATTTTAGGAATAACCTCATTCACTTTAGAAGGGGGATTGAATTGAAGGAATTTAAAAAAACAGTAGATAACTATACTTTTCACGGATATGAATTTGGTAATAACGGTCTTCCTTCACTTGTTTGCCTTCATGGATTGACAGGAGATTCAAAAAGTTTTTTGGGGTTAATTAAATACTTGATAAATGACTTTCACCTTATTCTTTTAGATAATCCAGGCCATGGAGAATCTCAATTACTAGATGTAGAGCAGGATTATATGTTTTCCTCTTTAGCAAGGCGTATTTATAGAGTGATACAGAAGATTACTAATGATTCTATTTATTTGTTAGGACATTCTTGGGGGGCTGACCTTGCCTTACATTTCACAAAAATATTTCCTAATAAGATAAGAGGAGTCATTTTAATAGATGGAGGATATGTATTTCCTGAACATGTTGATGGGATGACGGAAGTAAAAGCTTTAGTAGGTTGGCAGGAATATATGGATTCAAGTAAATATAATTCATGGGATGAAGTAGTTAAAGAGTACCAAAATTACACAACGAAGCAATGGGACACACAGCTTGATTCAACAATAACCTCTAACTTTAAAAAGGTTAACGATAACTATGTATTAAAGGCTGACAGGTTTAGCATTTTATCAACCATTAAAGCGTTTTATAAAGAACCTTGTTCAACTACTTATGATAGTCTTGAATGCCCTGTCCTACTGTTTCATGCAACAATTCCAGCGACTGATACATCCCGAAATAAAGGAATACAAAAAATTAAAGAGGATATTAAGAATATAAAGGTAATAGGTATTGATAATACCATGCATAACATTCATTGGGACTATCCTGAAACTGTTGCTAATGAAATTTTGTTGTGGAAATGGGAAAAAAATCAAAAGGTTTATGAACAACTTCTCCTTATTCGACAAACGGGTACTTTTCTTGAATAAGAGGGCGTCCTTTGGAGTGGCTCAACTTAGATAAAAGATTAGACCTTTGTTAGAGTAAAGAAAAGATTGTAAAGGTCTCTACTTAAACTATAGGACTACCTTAGTAGAAGATTCGATTATAAAAAGCACAGTTGATTTCTATTGACCTGACCCCCAAAATTAGATATCTATAGAAAAGCAACTTCTAAGACCTTAGTTTGGTACTCCACTGGGCTTAGGTCTTTTAATTTGTCCTTCAAGATTTAGTATAGAAATAATTTTTAAAATAGACTTTTATTTCATATTTTAGTAGGATGTAGTTAGAGTCATGCTATCTTTTTGAAATTCGCCATCTATTCGCCTTTATAGATGGTTTATTTTTTTGATATGAGGGCATTTTTTAGAGATTTGTTCTCTACTTTAAGCCACAAGATTGTAACAATTCTGAAAAAATAAAGCTATTTAAAGGGAAATGATGGCACTTACTTTGATGAATGACGTTATTTTTATTGGAAGCTACTATATAGTTTCCTCAAAAAATGGACATCACAACAAGGAGGGAACGGTAATACCATTGATATAAGTTGGAGTGGAGGCTGGCTCTGTGCGAAAGCGAAGCGGCAGCAACACAGCGCCCAGTCGGAACGAAAATCAACCTCACATTATGGAGATGAGCAAAAAAATACTTTGGAGGATTTCATATTGAGTAACGAAACATTATTAAGTTTAAGTAGTAATTCATTTTTCGTGGCATTTATTTTACTTCTGATCGCCATTATACCGATTGGACTTGCCGTGAAATCAAAAGGAAAGATTTTTGGAAAAATCGGGCTTCTACTTACATATATTGCATTTGCTTTACAGTTAGTTTATTTCATTTTAAGGTGGATTGCTGTTGATCATGCACCTGTAAGTAATATGTATGAGTTTATGACGTTCTTTGGCATTATGCTTACTGGTAGTTATTTGATCATTCATTTTTTATATAAGCAAATTGTTGTAGGTTTGTTTACGATCCCTGTGTCATTAATTATTCTCGGTTATGGAAGCGTTTTTACAAAAACAGTTTCACCACTTGTTCCATCGCTGCAAAGTAATTGGTTAACGATTCATGTTATGACAGTTGCCTTTTCAAGTGCTGTTTTATCGGTTTCATTTGCAACAGGTATTATTTATTTGTTACGAACATTAGATGTTTCTAAATTTTCGATGAGTACAGTTGCCTTGGAATTTGTTATGTATTGCTTAATTGTTGTGATTGGCTTTATTGGAGTGGCAACTTACTTTAACGTAGCAGGAGATAAAATAGAGGTTCAATTTGAAAATAAGTTAGAGAAGAAAGAAACAGCCGAGTATACGATGACGCCTCTAATTGTCAATAAAGGTGCAGTAACAGATAGTGGAGATCAGGTTGGCGTTTTACAGATTACGAATAAGCTAGATGCGAAGAAATTGAATACGATTGTCTGGTCATTTATCGTTGGAACGATTTTATATGGGGTGATTGTACTCATTACGAGAAGACGATTAATTGTGTTATTAAAGCCATTAACAAACCGTGTACAGCCAGTATTAATAGATGAAATTACATATCGAGCAGTTGTCATAGGTTTCCCATTGTTTGCCTTAGGAGGTCTATTGTTTGCCATGATTTGGGCACAGATTGCTTGGAGTAGGTATTGGGGTTGGGACCCTAAGGAAGTGTGGGCACTGATCACATTTTTATTTTATGCCGCTTTCCTTCATTTCCGCCTTTCAAAAGGCTGGGAAGGGGAAAAGACAGCTTGGTTAGCGATTATTGGATTTGGAATTATCGTGTTCAATCAAGTATTTGTAAATTTAGTTATTGCAGGTTTACATTCTTACGCGTAAGGATGTTATCGGGGGGATATGACAGGGCTAGTTCAAGGGTTCATTTTTTGCGATGCTCTTATTTTATCCGTTTTATATAGGAACTTTATTTTAAATAACCGTAAAAAAGAGACATCCATTAATTTGGATGTCTCTTGTATTTTGCACTCTACATGTTAAAGCTATAAATTAAAGCTTTACAACATTAGTAGCCTGAGGTCCGCGGTTACCTTCTTCAACGCCGAACTCTACTTTTTGGCCTTCTTCTAAAGTTTTAAAGCCATCTGATTGAATAGCAGAGAAATGTACAAATACATCATTTCCACCTTCTACCTCGATAAATCCAAAACCTTTTTCTGCGTTAAACCATTTAACTGTACCTTGTGTCATGTGAACAACCTCCCAAAAAAATTAAACAATCATATTGCTTCGATCGCTTGCAAAAAAAACACATTTTCAAAAGCTCGTATTACTTTTGAATACGTGATTTTAGCGGATAAGATGAAGTAATGTAATTATTGTTCTGATTATATAACAATTCCGAATATTTATCCAGTATATTCCGAATTTGTAATGTAAAATTTACATTTCCATTATTTTAACCATTCTTTCTCTTTCGCGACAATTACGGCCTCTGCACGAGATTCTACGTTTAGTTTGACAAAAAGCTTGGATAAATAATTTTCAACAGTGCGTTGCGTGACCCCGATGGCTGAAGCAATTGCTTTATTTGTACATCCTTGTGCGACAAGCTGTAAAATCTCTTGCTCCTTGTCACTTAGTAAAACATCTTGCTGCGCGTTTGGAAGATTGGTACGCTGCTGTACAAAGTCTAAAAAATCAGCTGCTAGTAAAATCTCGCCCCTTAGTGCGGCTTCAATGGTTTGAATCACTTGCTGTTTCGTGGCGAGCTTTGATAATAGTCCATCGACCTTCTTCTCAATCAGTAGTTCGTAATAATCGGAAAGTTCATATCCTGTATAGAGTAAAATAAGTGCTTCTGGTTGCTTTTTCTTAATCATTTCTGAAAGCTGGATGCCATTGATTGGCTTCATATTAATATCAATCAAAAATAATTGAAAAGATTGATCATCCATTCGCGACAGAACAGCGGAGCTATCTTGTTCCGTATCTATATGGACATTTGCTAAATCCTGTAATAATGTTTTCGTACCATCTAAAACGACAGGATGGTCATCTATAATAAGAATATTAATCATCTGAATCCACGTCCTCTTGTATTTGAATAACAATATGCATTCCTTCATTTAAATCGGAGGTTATCGTGATGTTCCCATTAAAAGCACGGACTCGCTCTCGAATACCATTAATGCCCATAGAATTTGAAGATTGCATTAAACTTTCAATATTACAGCCAATACCATTATCATCGTATTGGAGGATGAAGCCGCGATTTATCGCTTGTAGTCTTAGTGAAACTTCGGTTGCCTCAGCATGTTTAATGGCATTATTTAAGAGCTCCTGCACAAGGCGATAGACGACTAAGTGTAAAGTTACATCCTCAAATTGGACACGTTCTATTTGAGTTTTTAACAAAAAATCTGCTCGTATTTTCACCTTTTGAATTAGTTTTTTTAAGGCGATTTGTAGCCCAAATGTGTCCAGCAAAGGAGGGCTTAAATTCTCACAATACTCACGTAAGTCCTTCGATGCATTCAGCAACTGCTCACGAATATCTAATACCTTTTCTTTATTAATAATAGGAGAGCTAGTAAGTACATCTAACTCTCTCGCTAAATGAAGTTGCTCTTGCAAAATAGTGTCATGTAATTCCTGTGCTAAAATACTTTTCTCCTTTTCAATGATATTCCATAATAATTTGTCGAGCCAAGGAAGCTGTGTATCATTGCGATCCTTCATAAGCTTTATTTCATACACTAAATCTTCAATGAGCTTTAAATTATCAATAAACATTGAAACATAGAGGGCTAGTAACTCTAGCCAAAGAAGCTCTTCTTTTTGTAATACATGTCTAATGTGTAACATGATTTTTTCTTCACCTGTATCATGTAATAGTAGGTGATTCCCCATATTAACTTCATCACGAGTGCTTTCCGTAATTGTTGTAATTGTAAAGGCAGTAGTACCAAGCTTTTCTGTTATTTCATACTTGAATTGATCCAGTAATTCTTGCTGGTTTTTCGCTTTCCCCATACGATTAACCGCAGCATATAAATTATGTACATAATCGCCTGTGGATGAAAATATAATCTTTCGATATTTAAAATCAAGCTGCTCTTTTAAATAGAAACTAGCAATGATGACAAGGAATATTAGTGTAAAGACACCTATAATTTTAACAATCGATAATTTGTCTATAAACAGGAGGGTAATACCCGTAGTTAATAGTAATGCACAAAAAAAGGTAAGTGTTGAATAATAACGTAAACGAGATAATTGATATTCAATATCGAATAAACGTTCATTCACTTGAATGAAAATAAAAGAAAAAGGAATAAACAATAAAAATAATGCAGCTACTTCAGAAATTAAAATAGGCTTTTGTCCTAATAATTCGGGTATGACGAAAAACAGTAAAAACGGCAAAAAAGGCGTAATAAATGCAATAGTGATTAAACGGATTTTTTCCTGTTTAGTTCGTAAATAACTCGTTAGTAAAATATAAATTGCATAGAGAACAAGTACAGCAAACATTCCTAATTTAATTAAGGATGTGATTGAATAAAAGTCAGGATTAACAATTCGTATGAAATCCAAGCAAGGTATAAATAGTAGTGCTAAATAAAGCCATTTCGAATTGAGGTATGGCCATTCTATACATAGGTAGCGGAAATAACATTGTAAGAAGTGAATAAAAAGCACTATGCATAAAATTATACCAATACTTATTACAAATCCTCCAATTAGATTTCCTCTACTTGAGGCTCCTGAACTTATATAAGCCAAAGAACAGGTTAATAAAAATAAAGTTAGTAGACTAGTTAGTAGATTATCAGTATTTCTTCGCCATAAATAGATAGCAACGCCAAATGATAGAACGAAATAAAAAAGTGGAAAAATAATATGCAAATATAATTCTTCCGGAATATCTTTAATCTTAACTAAAACAGTATGAACATCACCATTCGGCTTCATAAATATCAGTTTTTTTGCACAACGTACCAAAGAATCGAGTTGATTAGAAAGAACAGGTTTGTCATCAATTGTCAGTAGTATATCGCCCTTTTCAATATTATGCTGCTGTGCCCAATTTGGATAGTAGAACTCGGTCATAACTGGTTGTTCGCCAGTTGTGTCTACTGAAATAGCAATAAAAGGTATTTGTGATGCAACTACAAGTACATAAATACCGAGGAGTAGGTAGGTTATGAAAATACTATATGTCCATTTACTCATTGTTTTCTCTCATTTATTTGCATGATAGTAATGCCCCATTTCAATCTTAAGTACTACTATATTATCCACAATTTTTGGTAATTTTGGAATACCGAAAAAGTTGTTTCGGAAAACCACTATTCCTTTTTCGGAATAACGAAGTAGTTTTTTCGGTGTAGCGTGTGATAGTGTAAAACTATCATGTGTGACGAAAAGGGGGAGCGTTGCATGACAAAGAAAGGATTGTTAATAGTCCTTTTTCTAGTCGTCATAATGTCGTACCCGATGACAACAAACGCTAAAAACGTAGAAAGTGATGCGGTGAAAGTAGATATTTGCATTATTGGGAGTGATAATCGTTTTGTCTATAAGATTCCAAAGAGTTTACATAATGATACGCCGTATGTTGAAATGAAGAATAACATAGAATCCTCGTTAGCAAGTCATTGGAAGGTCGAGGATCCTCGTTATGAAGTCCTCCAGACGGATGTAGCGTATACTTTTTCGATTAAAGATTTAATTCATGAAAAACAAGATGGGAAAATAAAGATAGCGATTCCATATACTTTTTTAATAGGAATGTTTGGCGAAAATGATCCCATTCAATTAAAAATTTTGTCTAGCAAACTAATCGACTGGCAAGCTAACTCAAATGATTTGGCAAATCTCGGCTTTGTAGAACCGTCTACTTATTTTAGTGAACAGGAATATGTTTATGAGGGAGAGGTTAACGACCTACTACATCAGCGGGTAGGACATTTTATTGGCTCTGTTATGAAAGGGCAAATGCTACTACATATTGTTATTTATTTTAGCTTTATTTTGGCGCAGCTTATTGCCTGTTTCATTTTATCGAGGCGCTTAAAAAAGAGAATTATTAAAGACCCAGAAAATATGCATCAATTCCGAAAGCTAAATTATTTGTATCAAATCATACCGATAATAATTATCGGTATGCAAATTGTTTTTCTAATCAGTTCAGGCTTATTGACCGCGTTTGGTATCTATTTTGACCCAGGGGTTGACCTTTTGTTTATTATTGTCCCAGTTTTATTTAATATTATTTTGATGCCAATGTTTTTTGTCACGATGGAGAGTGAAATCGCAAGGGAGCTAGAATACGATTCCTTTGGCTCAGTCAGGTAAATATTGTTTTTATTTTTGGGCATTCACATGGAGTTATTAGATGATATAATGGTCAACAGCATACTTGAAGGAGCTGTTGATGAACATGGCGCATCCAGAAATCGCGTACTTAAATTTACTACAACATATATTAGAGAGTGGCGTTAAAAAGGAAGATCGAACAGGGACCGGTACATATAGTGTATTTGGCTATCAAATGCGATTTGATTTAAGCAAAGGTTTTCCTCTATTAACGACGAAACGTGTACCATTCAAACTTGTAGCAAGTGAGCTACTTTGGTTTATTAAAGGGGATACAAATATTCGCTATCTACTACAAAACAACAATCATATTTGGGATGAATGGGCTTTTAAAAAATGGGTTGAGTCTGATGAATATTCAGGTCCCGATATGACAGATTTTGGTCGTCGTTGCTTAGTGGACGAATCATTCAACGCTGACTACCAAAAAGAGTTAGCTTCATTTTGTGAGCGCATATTAACAGATGATGAATTTGCAAATAAATACGGCGAGCTAGGAAATGTTTACG
Organism: Lysinibacillus sp. NPDC093692; assembly: GCF_050280125.1. Taxonomy (NCBI): domain Bacteria; kingdom Bacillati; phylum Bacillota; class Bacilli; order Caryophanales; family Bacillaceae; genus Lysinibacillus; species Lysinibacillus sp. NPDC093692. Next base: position 62,914 of record NZ_JBNNUW010000022.1, on the reverse strand, counting down.
GCAAGCAATGGCGTAATTGGACAACATCAACAGGGGAAAGCATCGATCAATTGCAAGATGTAATCCATCAAATTAAGCACAATCCAGATTCACGACGCATTATTGTCAATGCATGGAATCCAGAAGACGTTATCAATGCAGGAGCAAAAGGCAGTAAAGCTGCACTACCTCCATGTCACGTAATGTTCCAATTTTATGTCGCAAATGGAAAATTGAGCTGCCAGCTAATGCAAAGAAGTCTCGATACATTACTCGGCTGTCCATTTAACATTGCCTCATATGCATTACTGACACATTTAATTGCACACGAATGCGGTTTAGAAGTAGGCGAATTTATTCACAGCATTGGGGATGCTCATATATATTCAAATCACGTGGAGCAAGTAAAAGAACAGCTTTCACGCGAGCCTAAGGACCTACCAGCCTTAAAAATCAATCCAAATAAAACGTCGATTTTCGACATTGAACTCGAAGATCTTTCAATTGAGGGCTACGATCCACACCCAACAATTAAAGCACCAATTGCCGTTTAACCTAAAGCAGCAGCCGTTTTGGCTGCTGTTTTTTTATGTAAACAAACATTGAAGTGGGAGATAGATAGATCGGAGCGACGGAAAGAATGGATAGAACCGGCTAAATCGTGGATAGAGAGGCCAAAATGATGGATAGAAGAGTCAAAGCGACGGAAGGAAGAGCAGAAGTGACGGAAAGGACAGGCAGAGCGACGGAAGGAAGAGCAGAAGCGGCGGAAAGAACAGGCAGAGCGACGGAAAGAAGTCAGAGCGACGGAAGGAAGAGACAAAGTGACGGAAGAAACAGTCAGAGCGACGGAAAGAAGAGCCAAAGCGACGGAAAGAAGAGCCAAAGTGACGGAAGGAAGAACCGAAGTGACGGAAAGGACAGGCAGAGAGACGGAAGGAAGAGCCGAAGTGACGGAAAGAAGTCAGAGCGACGGAAGGAAGAGCAGAAGCGGTGGAAAGAACAGGCAGAGCGACGGATGAAAGAGCCGAAGCGACGGAAAGAAGTCAGAGCGACGGAAAGAAGTCAGAGCGACGGAAGGAAGAGCCAAAGTGACGGAAAGAAGTCAGAGTGACGGAATGAAGAGCTGGAGTGACGGAAAGGACAGTCAAAGCGACGGAAGAAACGGCAAAGTGAAGGATGAAAGCCAAAATGATGGATAGAACCATCAAAATCGTGGATAGAGTGGCCAAAATGATGGATAGAACATGCAAAATCGTGGATAGAATGTCCAAAATGATGGATAGAAGAGCCAAAGCGACGGAAAGAAGTCTGAGCGACGGAAAGAAACGGCAAAGTGAAGGATGAAAGCCAAAATGATGGATAGAACCATCAAAGCGACGGAAAGAATCACCCCAGCGATGGAAAGAACCATCAAAATCGTGACTAAAACCGCTAAACCGACGAATAAAACACCAAAAGAGAGAAACCCTTTAATACATATAAAAGAACAAAACTTTCTAAAAAATATAAAGGATATTTAAATATTTCAAGTTTTTTCCGATATAAGTTTTAATATGGAAGTTAAAATAAAAATCTAGAGGTGATGGTGTGAGGAGATCATTGATTTTTCAAATAGATGGAAGAGAGCGTGAGCAGCGTTTAAGGACAAAGGTGCTGACGAATACTCCTCAAGCAACAGTGGAATCTGAGCTACCACACATCTCTACAAAATTAACATTGGAGCAAATTCAAATAATGATGGAAGTCATTGAGGAAATTCGCTTGAAACGTTATGAAGAAAGACTGTAATTGTAAGCGCCTTCTAAGCTATAATAGCTGAGGAGGTGTTTTTTTATGAACGTGGTATTTGTAGATTCAGTTTTAGGTACAGAGCTTTTGCATATGGTGTCACATGATGTGGCAGGTACATTAGCTGCGGCACAGGGGGAAAGTGTGACGTTTCCGGTTGGCCATTTTAAGTATGAATTTCATAACTTAGATTTTTATGAGGAAGATGGAGAAATACGACAAGAATTAGTCATTTACGTTAAGAAAGTATAATACTCCGTAATATGAAAAAAATAAATGCAGGTACAAATAAAGCAATTTGTTTGCTTTTATTCAAACCTGTAACTATAATAGTTACAACAGGTGGTGATACATATGGTGAACAGTCGGTTTTCGGTAGCGATCCATATTCTTTCGCTTATTGCTACAACATCTGATAAAAATCAGCTGACGTCTGAGTACATTGCTGGAAGTGTGAATACAAATCCAGTTGTTGTGCGACGTATGATTGGTGTGCTAAAAAAAGCGGGTTTGCTTACCTCGCAAACAGGTATTCCAGGCTATGATCTTTTAGTAGAGCCAAAAGATTTAACGCTTTTAGCTATTTACCATGCGATTGATGGGCCAGAGCAGCTATTTGCGATTCATGATGAGCCAAATCCAGCATGTTCAGTTGGTCAAAAAATCCAACGGACATTGGAAGGTGTTTATACATCTGTTTGGCATGCAATGGAAGAACAACTTCAAGCACAGACTTTACAGGATGTGTTAGATCAACTTCGTAAATAAACGAAGTCGATCTTTTGTATCTAACCTGTAACTAAATTAGTTACAATTGAAAAATAGGAGGAATTAGAATGATGAAAATCGCAGTAATTGGTGCAACAGGGAAAGCAGGAAAAAAGATTGTGGAGGAGGCACTGCAACGTGATCATGATGTAACTGCAATAGTACGTTCAGCTTCAAAAGTAACAGCAAATATTTCAGTAATTGAAAAGGAAGTTTTTGCATTAACTCAAGAAGATGTGAAAGGCTTTGACGTAGTCGTAAATGCGTTTGGTGCACTTGCTGGTCAGGAAGAATTACATGTGAAAGCTGGTCGTCATTTAATAGATATATTCAAGGGTATTAATACAAAATTATTTGTTGTCGGTGGAGCGGGTAGTCTGTTTGTAGACCCAGAGAAAAATGTACTCGTAATGGATACACCTGATTTTCCAGAAATGTTTTACGCAACAGCTAAAAATCAAGGTGAAAATCTACACGACCTACAACAATCTACTATTACTTGGACATTTTTAAGTCCATCAGCTTTCTTTGATCCAGAAGGTCCACGTACAGGTAGCTATACTGCTGGAGAAGATCATTTATTAGTGAATGCTTCTGGCGAAAGTTATGTTAGCTATGCAGATTATGCCGTTGCAGTGTTGGATGAAATTGAAAATCCAAAGCATGTAAACAGTCGTTTTACAGTGACTTCTAATAAATAATGATAAACCGAGCGTAAAAATTGCGCTCGGTTTTATTTTTTTTCGAAAGCGAAGCGGCTAAAGGTGGTGAAATGAATGAAAATAAAGCCTCTGGACACAATAACGAAAAGCTAAAAATGAGTATTTTTCATTTTACAGACAAATGACTGTTTACAATACGTCAGTTATTAGCTACTATCAAGTGTGAGGATTACATAAAAGGAGACGACAATTATGTCCACACAACGTATAGAAAAAGACTTTTTAGGTGAACGCGCCTTACCAAGCAATGCTTATTACGGAATCCAAACGCTTCGTGCAACTGAAAATTTCCCGATTACAGGGTATACAATTCATTCTGCACTTATTAAAGCAATGGGTATTGTTAAAAAAGCAGCTGCTTTGAGTAATATGGAGGTACACCTACTTTCAAAAGAAATCGGAGATGCAATTGTCGAAGCTTCACAAGAAGTTATTGATGGTGAGTGGGATGCTGAATTTATCGTAGACCCAATCCAAGGTGGTGCTGGCACATCGATTAATATGAATGCCAACGAAGTTATTGCTAACCGTGCTTTAGAGATTTTAGGCAAAGAAAAAGGGGACTACCATACAATTAGCCCTAACAGCCATGTAAATATGTCTCAATCAACAAATGATGCTTTCCCAACAGCTATTCATATTGCTGTGTTGAATTTGATAGATGAACTACTTCTTACAATGGAAAACATGCAAGCAGTGTTCCACCAAAAAGCGGAGCAATTTGCGCATGTAATTAAAATGGGTCGTACGCATTTACAAGACGCTGTACCGATTCGATTAGGGCAAGAATTTGAAGCGTATTGCCGTGTGATCACTCGTGATATTGCGCGTATTCGCCAAACTCGCCCAAATCTATATGATGTAAATATGGGAGCAACAGCTGTTGGAACAGGCTTAAATGCATTCCCTGACTATATTCAAGCAGTTGATCTTCATCTTGCTGAAATTTCAGGATTACCGCTTAAAGGCGCTACACATTTAGTAGATGCAACACAAAATACGGATGCTTATACAGAAGTATCAGGCGCATTAAAAATCTGTATGATTAATATGTCGAAAATTGCTAATGACCTTCGTTTAATGGCTTCTGGTCCACGTGCTGGATTAGGGGAAATCATTTTACCAGCGCGTCAACCTGGATCTTCTATTATGCCAGGTAAAGTAAATCCTGTTATGCCAGAGGTACTTAACCAAGTAGCATTCCAAGTAATTGGTAATGACCATACGATTTCTTTAGCATCTGAAGCAGGACAATTAGAATTAAACGTAATGGAGCCTGTACTTGTCTTTAACTTAATTCAATCTATTAGTATTATGAATAACGTGTTCCGAGCATTTACACAAAATTGCTTGAAGGATATTGAAGCAAACGAAGACCGCATGAAAGAATATGTGGAAAAAAGTGTTGGCGTACTAACAGCAGTGAACCCACATATTGGCTATGAAGTAGCTGCACGCCTTGCACGCGAAGCAATTCTATCTGGTCGTTCAATTCGTGAGCTTTGCCTTGAAGAGGGTGTACTAACGAAAGAACAATTAGATTTAATTCTAGATCCATATGAGATGACTCATCCAGGTATTGCGGGTTCAAGTATTATGAAATTAAAATAATTTATGTTGAAAGCACTTTGTCTAGAGCAAAGTGCTTTTTTAGTTGTTCAAAACCCAACCAACACCTCCTCTAGAGAACGCCCAGTCTTTACGGAAATCTCCCTTGACGAAGAGTCGAACTTTTATATCACAACTTCGACACAATAGTTTTGAACAATACGAAAAAACTTCCTGTTTTATAATTCTTTTTTCTTACAAAAGTTGGTGTTTTTTTCTAGGAATTTTAGGGATTTTAAACTATAATTGATTATGGGAATACTAAGGAATACTATTATAGTTAGGGGAATTTAGTATGAGTTTACGACAAAAAAGTATAATTGGCTTTTCATTTTTAAATGTTATCATGGGTCTTATTTTAATTATTGACTTAGCAAATTTAAAGTCATTAGAGTGGATGTCCACTTTATTAACAGTAATAGGATTTACTATGACAATATCGTGTATTTTCTATGTGAAATACAAAATTATTAATCCAATTAAACAATTAGCAGTATCCGCTCAAGCTATAGCTGAAGGAAATTTGACCACTTCTCCTATCGAGATAAAATCCAAAGATGAGGTTGCAGCTTTAGGTAAAGCATTTATTGAGATGAAAGAACAATTACATATGATGACACAAAAAATTGCTAGTAGTTCTACCGATTTATCAGCGAGCATAGAGGAGCTATCAGCAAGTACAAATGAAATTGCAGATGCGATAAACGAAGTAGACTCACAAATGGAGAATACGACTGAGGGCCTTAAAAAAGCAGCACATTCTGCAAATGAAAGCGCTATAGCTATGCAAGAAACAGCTGATGGCATTGAGCGTATTACCGTGGCTACACAAGATGTATTTGATCATGCGAAAGAAGCAAACGATATTGCAGGCAATGGTGCGGAAATTTTACATGTAGCTAAAAATCAAATGGAATTCATTTCAGATTCTACTGAAAAAACAAGTAACTTAATGCAGCAATTATCAGGCAAAATGACAGATATAAAATCTATGACAGACATGATTACGGCTATTACAGATCAAACGAATTTACTTGCATTAAATGCAGCGATAGAAGCGGCGCGCGCAGGAGAGCATGGTAAAGGCTTTGCAGTAGTAGCAGAGGAAGTTCGAAAACTAGCGGAGCAATCTAAGCATTCGGCTATTCAAATTGTCGATCTAGTAGTTGGCATTGAAAGCGATACAAAACAAGTAGCAACCTCTGTCGAAGAAGACTTAAAAAACGTTCAGCAGGGCGTCTATGTCATTGATGAGGCTACAAAGTCATTTGGCACGATCTCTCAGCATGTTAGCAAAATGACGAATCAGCTAGAGGATATTTCCGCAACAGCTGAAGAGCTTTCAAGTAGTGCGAATGAAGTTACAAAATTAGTTTCGACAATCGCAAATGGAATGGAAAGTTTAACCAATTCCACAGAAGTCATTTTACACTCCGTTGATGAACAAAGTGCCTCAATGCAAGCAATCAACACAGTAGTGTCACAAGACCTATGTGTACAAGCAGAAGATTTACAAAAGCTTACACAGAGATTTAGTAACTAAAGAAAAAAGGCTATTTTGCAGGGATAGATTATCTGCGAAATAGCCTTGTTTGTTTTCAATTTCTTCCGAATTAACTATTAAATAAGCCAAAAAAATCAGTCTTTATCGTCAAAAATACTATGCTAATCATAAACATCATTTCTGCAATAGTAGCAACAGCATCTTTTTTATTTTCCGCGTATTTCCATTCCATAAATGCTCGTAACATTTCAGAGGTTACTAAAAAGACAATTATGATGAACCATAACTCAAAATACCAAGTAATTCTAACATTATCATTGTTAAATTTATAATACGAACTAATAAATACTAGACTCAAATAAATTATTCGTACTGATAAATCTAGTTTTTTATGTCTTTCGTTAACGTAATCATAAGAAAACCATTTCTTTCTCTCGACACCTAGCAACTTTCTAATGACAAATCCAAAAATACTAATAATTAAAAGTAATACCATTAGAAAAAGTATTAGAGTTCCTAAATCAAAATTAATAATATTCATTTCGTTCACCTCTTAAGCCTGCTTTTTATTTCTAAAAGAATAAGATGATAGCTAATCTTGTTATACAGGCATGTGTGAAACGATAACATTACAAATGTTGCTTAATAGGTCCAGATTACTTAAGCGTTCTTCTTGCCTGAATAATTAATGAAATTCCTATAATACATAGACTTCCTGATAAAAAATGAAGAGTAATATTCCATCCTTCACTTAGTTTTTGAAAATATTTGATATATAAAGACACACCATATATACACATTAAAGCACCCCAAATACATTTAAGCATCTTCTATGATTCCCATCCCGTCCTTTTATAAAATAACTGGAAATTGTATCTGTATTCAGAGTGTAGCACAGTAAATAATTATTTGGTAGTTAATTGGATAATAGGAAACGAATGGACTAGCTCGTTGTTAAATACGAACAAATGAGAGCATTATGTTTAAAATACTAAAGTAGGAATAATATTTTGAGGATAATTTGATTTATTTGGTATAATTTAGAAATGAAGGGTGGGGAACTTGAATGGAGATAAAGTTTAAAAGCTTTCTGAGAGAAGAATTGTCAGTAATTGATATTCAGATAGCTATGGAACATGGTGAGATCACATCAAAAGAATTAACTATGTATTATTTACACAGGATTGCTAAGTATGATCAAGATGGACAGAGGATTAATTCCATGCTTGAAATTAATCCTGAAGCGATTTTTATTGCTGAGGCATTAGATGAAGAAAGACAAGCAAAAGGGGCTAGAGGGCCTCTACACGGAATTCCGGTTGTTTTAAAAGACAATATCGAAACGAAAGATTTTATGCATACTAGTGCAGGCGTAACAGCATTAGAAAACTATGTAGCTGAGCAGGATGCATTTCTAGTGAAAAAACTCCGTGAAGCGGGGGCTGTTATTTTAGGGAAAGCAAACATGACTGAATTAGCAAACGGTATGTCGAGTACAATGTGGGCAGGGTATAGTTCTCGAGGTGGACAAACACTTAATCCTTATGGTGATCCAGAACTTTTTGTAGGAGGATCCAGTTCGGGGTCGGCAGTAGCAGTGGCATCGAATTTTGCTGTTTTATCAATTGGAACTGAAACGGACGCCTCGATTTTAAGTCCCGCTATTCAAAATTCAGTAGTTGGTATAAAACCGACTGTTGGGTTAATTAGCCGTAGAGGTCTTATCCCTTTTACATACAGTCAAGACACAGCAGGGCCAATGGCAAGAACGGTTACAGATGCAGCTATTTTATTGGGCGTATTAACAGGAGTAGATAAAGACGACGTATCTACATATAAAAGTGAAAGAAGGATTCATCAAGACTACTCAATCTTTTTAGATGGTACAGGATTAAAGGGTGCTAGAATCGGGGTTTATACGAATGCCTCCACAACTTATTATGAGTCAGAGGAATATGATGAAACCCTTTTTAATAACGTAATTCATGTTTTAAGGGAGCAAGGAGCCGTTATTATAGAAGACATCGATATTCCTTCTTTTCATAGAGACTGGAAATGGGGAGTACCGCAACATGAACTAAAGCATAGTTTAAATAATTTCCTTGTAAATTTACCTTCGCACATGCCAGTACATTCTCTCTCTGATTTAATCCAATTTAATAAATGTTCACAAGAAAAAACGTTGAAATATGGGCAGGACAAATTGGAAATGAGAGATAATTTACCGAACACGTTAAGAGATCCTGACTATCTAAATGCAAAACTAGAGGACTTGTATTTTTCTCAAGAACAAGGAATCGATTATACATTAAAAAAATATAATTTAGATGCGATAATGTTTCCATCATATATAGGCTCGACAATTAGCGCGAAAGCCGGATATCCGTCTATTGCCGTCCCTGCAGGCTATATGAAAAATGGCAGACCATTTGGCATAACTTTCGCAGGCACTGCATTTAGTGAGGATATTTTAATAAAACTCGCATTTTCATATGAACAAGCAAGTAAATTACGAAAACCGCCGGAGTTGTATTAAGATTCTCTGGGCAAATACGAAACTGTTTTAAGTATAACAATTAGAGGGGAATAAACTTGGTAAATGAACAAAAAAATACAATTCCATTTTGGAAAAAATCATGGGTAGCCCTTATTGGTTCATTCTTATTGTCACAGATATTATTTATATCATTTGAAGTAACAGGGTGGATACCTAATTTGAAAGACATTGATGGCACTCTATTCGGAAGAATTGCAGAATCACCAATTTTCATTGAGTGGTTTGCTTTCTATGACACATTACACTTTAATTTATTTACGGTCTTTTTTTGAATAGTACCTCTTGTGCCTGGAATAATAGGTGCAATAATAGATATTTTTTCACCTAGGTATACATAAGGCAAGAAGGTACAATTCAACAACAGGACGTATCAATCGCATTACAAGTCGCGAGTGCAATTGGTTCGTTAAGTTCTCGTGTTTTATACGCAAACGTTAAACGAGCAGTACAACAAGGGCATGAAACAGAGTAAATTGAATATAACGCAATATTTACGCAAGGCATGACGTTTTTTTAATCAAACGTTGTGCCTTTTTATATGTAAAAAATGTTTTGATTAGTTTATATTTAACATAAAGGAGGGTGATAAAGGTGATTAATGGACAAAACGTAACAAGTATTATTGAAAAAATGAAAAAGTTGCATATAAATGATCCTTCCATTACGATTTATTGGGATCAATTGATTTTAGAATTTAATGACGTGAACGATACTATACGTTTTTTAGACGATTGCACAGAAGAAGAAATTGGTTGGTTATCATCGGTTTTCGATGATTTGGCCTTTAAATTTCAGAGTAAGGAATATGCAGAATGTCTTAAAAGACTAGATGAAAAATATCCGGATAATGTGTTATCCAATTTGGTTGAATTAGCAGAATCGTGTATCGATTAATACCGTGCTCTTAAAAAGAGTTGCGGTTTTTATTACTAATCGGGTTTTACGCTCGCACCAGGACGCATGAATATTACTCAAAAAAACCGTAGAGGCTAATAGGATCGTCATAACGTTTTTAAGCAGTTCCTGGTAAATCCAGAGTCGATTGAATAGTCTTCGCCTTTCGGATTAAACACCGTTACTATCACAAGTCTAGGTGATGTCGTAATGTTTAGAAGAGAGTAATTTCGACAGGTAATGCAGTGTTTAATCAAACTAAAGTATTAAACAGATTATCCTATACAAAAGAGCCAATTCCTAAGAATGAGGTACGTGAGAAGCTACCTGAGAGCATTCGACAATGGGCTAGTAAGGGTATTGTATTGTTTGATTCGCCACAAGTGGGCAAAAAATATTACTTTGGTGTGGATACTGCATCAGGGAGTGGGGAAATGCCGATTCATCTACTATTGTTGGATTTGATGAAGGTGGGCAGCAAGTATTAACGTTTGAATCAAATAAGATTGCAGTTTATGAATTTGCGGAGTTAATTGACGTTCTTGGACGTTGGTATAACTACGCTTTTTTAGTTGTCGAGAAAAATAGTTACGGCTTATCTGTAATCGAAAGGTTACGCAAAGAATGTGGATATGAAAATATGTATAAGCAAAAGATTTTTGATGAACGTGGTAAGAAAAAGTTACAACTAGGTTACATGACTACAGATAAAACAAAAGCAATCATGATAAGTGATTTTAAAGAGTCGTTTGAAAAAGGTTTAATCAATATTGAATGTAACCATACATTACAGCAGATGCAAATGTTTGTAGAGACAAATGGACGATTAGGTAATAAGCGAGGTAATACTGAAAAGAATCACGATGATCTAGTTATTGCTGGAGCATTAGCCGTACAAGGAATGAAGACGAATAAGTGGTACATATAGCAGAATAATATTAATAACAATCATTTCCTATTAACGCTATGATTAATGTGAAAGGTGGTATTGATATGAAATTTGATTATGGAACAAGTCATTTAACTGGACAACAACAGGCAATTATTAATCAGAGAAAAAGAAATGATAAGATATTGAGAGAAGAAAGCATTAAGAAAAAAGAAGCATAAAAAGAAGAAACTAAAGTTGAAGAAGTGAAAAAGGAAATAGAATAGACTTCATTCATAAAGGTCACATCAACGAGGTGTGGCTTTTTATTATACCTCAGGAGGTTGAGTATGAAATTTAAAAGGATCACCCGGAGGATAGCGATCCTTAGTAAAGTTTTGAAGGTGTAAGGTTTAAAAAAGTATTCCCTTACAACAGTTATGAGCATTATAGGTGGTAATTAGTATTAATAACCTTTCATCATGAAAGTAGCACCGACAATAATCAAAAGAATGAATAGAACTACGATTAGCGCAAATGCTGAACCAGTTCCACTTCCGTAATATTCAGACATAGTATCACCTCCTCTCTATAATTTATTATATGTACAGTTGTTAAAAGGAATTGTGATATTTGTCTTACTTATACGAGATTAAAGCCCGTGCTTCACATATTATGACTAATATAATGAGAATGATTGTTGATTAAAAAGTATTTGATTTCATTTGCATATTAAATCATAAAGGAGAATGATGAAGTGAATTTTGGTTATTACCCAAATTGGACTGCAGATACTCAAAATGCTTTTGCTCAAGTACCTGGTGAAGGTGATTTCCGATGATGCCAAGTAGAATGCCAGGAGGAATGCCAGGAGGAACGCCAGGAGGAATGCCAGGAGGAATGCCAGGAGGAATGCCAGGAAGATTCCCAGGAGGAATGCCAGGAGGAATGCCAGGAAGATTCCCAGGAGGAATGCCAGGAGGAATGCCAGGAAGATTCCCAGGAGGAATGCCAGGAAGATTCCCAGGAGGAACGCCAGGAAGATTCCCAGGAAGATTCCCAGGAAGGTTCCCAAGAGTAATACCGATAGTAATACCAGTACCAGTACCAGGAGGAGGAGTCTATCCAGTACCAGGAAGTGGATATCCAACATCACCACCACCTCAATATACGCCTCAAAAGCCTCAAGGATTTAATTACCAAATAGATTCGGGCGTTATGTCAAATTGCCTTTATAAATATACGTATGTTTGGATGACCGATGGAAGTGAATTTTGGTATTTTCCAACTAATTTAGGAGCTAACTCTGTAGGGGGGTATTATTATGATGGATATCAGTGGGTTTATTTTGCCATAGATACACAGTATATTGATGCAGCTGTTTGTAGTTAGAAATTTAAACATGAGTTGTTTAATAAAAACCAAAGTAAATGAATGTAGTATGAAGTTTTAATAAGAATTATTATTATTAGTGATGCATCTCAATTGAGGTGCTTTTTATTATGCCTTGAGAGGTTGAGTATGAAATTGAAAGAGGAAAATTTAAAAGGATCACCCGGAGGATAGCGACCCTTAGTAAAGTTTTGGAGGGAGGGGGAATCTTCCCTCTTTTTTTATTTGTAAAAATTTTCATAAAAGTGAAAAGTTACTTTAAAACTAACATTAATTAACTTTTAATCCACATGCCTTTACAATTGATTTTAATAATCTATAAGGAATGTGGAGTATTTTAAATAACTCACAACTGAATAGCGTGGAGTAATAGGTGTAAATTGCGTGCAATTTACTTAAAAGGGAAGTCGGTGCAAATCCGACACTGTCCCGCAACTGTAAATGTGAGCGACTTTTCATATACCACTGTTTAACGATGGGAAGGGGAAAAGTAGCGATGATCATGAGTCAGGATACCTGCCTATTATGAGTACACACCATAATCCTACGAGGAATCACCTAAGTTACTGATTGTGTAAGTCAGATATACCAACGGTTTGAATCACTTATAGGAATATGTAGTAGTAGATTCCACATTAGGAGGAATCGCTATGACATTAGTTAAATTTGCTGTACAAGATTTTATGGATGAAAGAGAATTGATGAATGTTAGTAAACACACTCTCACAAATTACAGAAGTTTCTTTAAAGGATGGCTAGAATGGTTGAGGGAGAATAACGTTCAAGATATAGAAGAGGTCTCTACGAATACACTACGATTATATTTATCTTATTGTAAAAATGAACTAGGTAATGGTTCAAATACAATCAATAACAAAATTAAACATAATGGTGAGGTGTTCGGTAATGATAAGGATGGTTACCGTATTCAGTCGGGACATTACACTTCACAAGTTCAATGTGGGTATGCATGTAAACGACTTATTGAGGAAGGGAGTTCCGCATTTTGTTCTATCATTGGTAGAATGCAATAGCCGTACCCAAAACAGGTACGCAGATTCACAACCACATTAATTTTTACCTTACAAAAAAATAACCTCACCCTTACATTATAGCGGTCAGGTTTAGGAAAATTAGAATAATTAATAGGGTTATCTCACTAATTTGGGATAGCCCTTTTTTGACTTTTGACAAATACTAGAATACATATTACAATTTAAACCAGAAATACAAAAGGAATATCTACTCTACATGAATTAGTGTGTTAAATTACAATTTAATATTTATAAATAATAGGTGTAAATTGCGTGCAATTTACTTAAAAGGGAAGTCGGTGCAAATCCGACACTGTCCCGCAACTGTAAATGTGAGCGACTTTTCAAGACCACTGTTTAACGATGGGAAGGGGAAAAGTAGCGATGATCATGAGTCAGGATACCTGCCTATTATGAGTACACACCATAACCCTACGAGGAATAGGAGGTGGCATGTTGACAAAACAGAATGCTCTGTTCGTCACCGTACGTCAAACACCCAAAATAAAAGAAGGTAATCGCTTTCAAGGCAATTCTTTTATGGTTGGGTATAATTTGACATTATGTGATGAATGAAAAAGATAGAATGAAGGATTTCCTCTAGTTGTAGGAAATCCTTTTTTTATGTAAAAGAAGACTTCCGTTTTGAAAAATATGTACGAAAAGAGGATGCAATGATGACGAATATTCATGTAAGTACAGCACAGGAATCGCAATATGTAGAAATGAAGATTTGTAAGCAGCCACGCACTGAAGTTGCCAAGAAAGTTACAACAAGAATGGTTGTAGAATCCCTTGTCGATCAATTAATAGCTAGCAATCTTATTAGTAATGAACGATTGTTTGATCAAATTTTATATAACAAAGATATTATTTGGATTCAAAATGAAAATTTTAATGGCCACCTTTTTGCAAAAGCGAATATTACGGATCAGCTTAAAACAAAAACAAATGATTTTATGATGTATATGCCGACAAATCCAATTGTGTACGATGTGAATGGTGAACATTATCAATTAATTACACGTATCGATTCGACTCGTGCAAAACCAAATTTAGAGCGACTTTCCCAAGCCCCAAAGGCAATACTAAGTGCCGCTCGGGTCAATGATTTATTGTGCTCGATAGTGATGCGCTTTTATGAAGTATATTTAGAGGATTTATCACGAGTAGTTCATAAAAATAAACAACTGATCAATTTTGTAGAGCGAGAGTATCATCAATTTCTAAATGCTGTGAAGGAACTAAATGATAATCGTTTAAACTGGCACCCACGTGGAAAAGGTCATGAACTATTGCTTGAACTGATTGATAATTTACAACTTTTGAAAAGTCGCCCTGGCAAAGTTTTAATGGATTTCTCACATTCCCATAGCTATGTTGTCGTGGAATCTTCATATCCTATTTATAAAAAGAGGCAGAAAACGATACAAGCTTAAAAATTAAAAATGTGCGGGATGGATCTCAATGCACTCAGGAGAAAGGTATATGCCTGGCAAGGTAGTAGAATGGAGTTGTCAGTATAGGATAGATACCCGCGGAAGGAAGGCAAATTCTCGCGCGAGGCAAGAATACCCGCGGAAGGAAGGCGAATACCCGCGGAAGCAGGTCAAATACCCGCGGAAGGAAGGCGAATACCCGCGGAAGCAGGTCAAATACCCGCGCGAAGCAAGAATACCCGCGGAAGGAAGACAAATACCCGCGCGAAGCAAGATAACCCACAAAAGCATAGTAACTCTCCGCGAAACATAAGAAAACAGGACATTGTTCTAACAAATCATGTCCTGTTTTTATGAATTTAGTCAATACAATGCATCGCTGCTTGTGCCTCATGCCAAGGAACGGAGTAGCCTTTGCCTTTTGCACAAAAAATACTAGAGGATGTATAGTCGGGATCGGCGTTTTTATCGTAGTTGATTTGTGCAATAATGTCTTCTGTATTGTGACACATATCGTAGCCATCAAATTGTAGGGAAAGTACGCCCTTCCCATTGGTGTAGGCGGCAAAGGTTGTACTGTAGCTCATAAATGTTGAGACAGGGGCTCGGCCGGTTACAATCGCATCATGTTCAGTTATTATTGGTGTGTCAAATGTACCGGCAACTTGCTGAATGTCGGTCATCATGCGGCCGATGAAATCACTAGGAGCTTTAAGTTTAAAGCGGTAGTACGGTTCTAGTAATACATTTTCTGCTTGTTCGAGCCCTTGTCGTAATGCACGGAATGTTGCTTCACGGAAATCGCCACCTTCAGTATGTTTATTATGTGCGCGTCCTGTTAAGAGTGTGAAGCGAATATCTGTAACTGGAAAACCGGTTAAGAGACCATGGTGATCGCGCTCGAATAAATGTTTTTCAATGAGTCGTTGATGTCCAATTGATAAATCATCGGCATGGCATGCATTGATAAATGTATTGCCGGTGCCGCGAGTATTTGGCTCCATCAATAAATGGACTTCTGCGTAATGCTTTAAGGGCTCGAAATGGCCGTAACCTGTCACCGTTGTGGCGATCGTTTCCATATATAAAATCTGTGGTTCGCTAAATGAAATATCTAGCGAGAATCGATCATGAAGCACTTCGATAAGAACCTCGAGTTGGATGACACCCATAATATGTACATGAATTTCTTGAAATTTTTCATGCCATAGTACACGTAATGAAGGTTCTTCTGCTTCAAGAATACGGAAAGTTTTTAACACGTCCTTTATATGCTGAGCGCCTTCATAATGTACTTTTGCCTGTAAAGTTGGTACTAACTCAAAGGGCTGAGAATTACTCGAACAACCAATGATATCGCCGATGTTTGCTTGACTAATCCCTTTTACTGCGAAAATCTCCCCAGCCTCTACCTCTTGAGAAGTTTCATACCGGCTGCCATTGTATAGTCGAATCTCGGTCACTTTTTCAGTCACGTCTCCAAATGAAAGTTCATCACGGACATGTAACGTTCCTTGCAAAGCTTTGATAAAAGTTAAGCGTTGATGTCCATCATGACGAATTTTAAACACCTCACCTTGAAACGGAGCATTGTTATTAAATTGTGTCTCTGTTAGGAGGGGGAACTGTGTTAGGAATTCCTTTATTCCACTATCTTTTAAGGCAGAGCCAGAAAAGCACAAAAAGGCCTTTTCCTGTTTAATCATCTGAGATAAATGAATAAGGCAGCTAGAGCTATCTAATGTTTCATTGAGAAAAGCATCGAGAAGATGTTCATCACGTTCGGCAAGCCACTCCATTATGTCGTTTGAAACATAGTCGGAACAGAGCGGTTCGTCTACGAATAGAACATCTGCAGAGCAATCCTTTTGAAGCGCAGCCATTACGGCTTCAACATTTGCTCCTTCACGATCAATTTTGTTAATAAAAAAGAAGGTTGGAACGTGATATTGGCGTAAAAGTTGCCACACTGTTTCAGTATGACCTTGTATTCCTTCGACAGCACTAACAATAATGATGGCATAATCCATAACCCGAATGGCACGCTCCATCTCTGGAGAGAAATCGACGTGCCCAGGTGTATCGATTAACGTATATGTATCATTTCCAAGCGTCATGCGGCCTTGCTCCGCAAAAATTGTAATGCCTCGCTGACGCTCCAGCTCATGATTATCTAGAAATGTGTCCTGGTGATCCACTCGTCCACGGGCTTGAATACTGTTTGTATGAAATAGTAACTGCTCAGAAAATGTTGTTTTACCGGCATCCACGTGAGCAAGTACTCCAATTGTTACATGCATAAAAAGATCCTCGTTTCTATTCATTCATTTAACAACATTGTAACAGAATTGGTATAAAAAATATTTCATATAGTGTTTATGTCGCAATAGTGTTAATATATGTATGATTGTGAATCTACTGTCAATCAATATATTCAACAAAATAAAAACGACGTATTGGTGTAAATGACCTTTGTTATTTGCTTAAAAGGGAAATCGGTGCAAATCCGATGCTGTCCCGCAACTGTAAATGGGGAGTCTATACAAGATGCCACTGTAGCCACGCTATGGGAAGGCGTATAGATGATGAACCTAAGCCAGGATACCTGCCAATATTTATTTATTTATTTATTACTGAATCCACGAGGATGGGGATAGTGAACAGGTTGAAAAACCTTTCTTTTGCTATGCTAACCTCTTGGAAACAAGGGGGTTTTTTTATGCCCTTTTCTAGAATCGCTACCAGGTAGCAAAGGAGTCTAAACGATTTCTTACTATATATTTAACATCAAAGGAGAAGAGGACATGAAGAAATGGAAAAGCTTATGGCTAGTCTTTGCGATCGCATTGGTAGCTATATTGGGTGCATGTAGTGAAAAGGACAAACAAGAATCTGCTACACAAGCTGAGAAGGTAGAGCCTTCACAAGCTGAAAAGTCAGACATAACGATAGAAAATAATGGAACGACGCAAGTATATAAGGAAGCCCCCAAAAAAGCGATTAGCTTAAATCAGCACGTGACAGAAATTATGTTGGCTTTAGAGCTAGAAGATTCAATGGTAGGGACGGCGTACTTAGATGACAAAATTTATGAGCCCCTACAAGTGGCCTACGATAAAGTGCCTGTGTTAGCAAAACAGTATCCTACAAAAGAGCAGGTTATTGATGCAGAAGCAGATTTTTTATTTGGTGGTTGGAAAAGCGCCTTTGGAGAGAAAGGTGTTGGTACACAAGAAGAGCTTGAAACATTAGGCATTCACACTTATTTACATACAGCCTCAATCATGACGAAACCAACTTTAGACGATATTTTCGCAGATATTCGAAATATCGCAAAAATTTTCCGTGTTGAAGATCATGGAGAAGCACTAATAGAAAAAATGACAAAGGATGTAGAGGATATCCGTGCAAAATTACCGCAAGATGGAGAAGACCTGCCTGTTCTAGTGTTTGATAGTGGTGATAAAGAAGTCTTCACTGCAGGACAAAACATTATGAATGAACTTGTTACGATGGCCGGCGGTAAAAATATTTTTGGTGATGTAGAATCAGGCTGGACTACGGTGTCCAAAGAAGATGCGGTAGAACGTAATCCAGCAGTCGTAGTTGTCATAGATTACGGAGAAACATCAGCGAAAGCAAAAATAAATTTTTTGAAAAATGATCCAGCCTTGAAGGAAATGGAAGCGGTCAAAAACGAACGCTTTGTGATCCTACCACTTTCTGCCGCGTCTGAAGGAGTACGTGCTGCAGAAGCCATTCAAATTTTGGCGAAAGGCTTCTATCCTGAGAACTTTTAAGCTATCCAATAAATTGGGGGCTAGCAATTGGCTAGCTCCTTTTTCATAAGGAGAAGTATTTATGAATGCATTCCGTTCGAATATACCGGACAAAACCTTCGAAAAGTTAAACAATAATGGGGATTTTACTCGCCTTGCCGTAAGCCCAGGCATTATTAATAAACATTATACCCCTGCACAATTCCAAACAATGGCAAAGGTTATAGGGGAAACTGGTGCCATAAAATACTCTGCCTCTTATAGCATATTATTATCTATCTCAACAGTAGAAGTTGAAAAGAAGATTGAGGAGCTAGAAGATGCTGGCCTTTACGTGGCAAAGCAAGGGCCAATTGTAGCGATGAAAGCGTGTGATTTTTGTGATGGTGACAAGATGGAGGCAGCACCAATTACAGAAAAGCTATATCATTCATTAGAAGGAATCACTGTCCCTACAAGGTTACGTGTAAACGTTAATGGCTGTGCCTCTGCCTGTTATAATGCGGTATATGATGATATTGGGCTTGTTTATCAAAAGGATAGCTTTGATGTCTATTTAGGAGCAGTACCGATGGGAGCGAATGCAACAGCCGGGACACTCTTTGCGAAAAAGGTAGGAGTAGAGCTTATTGAAGGCTTTTTAAAGCAAATCATTGAACTTTATAAGGAACATGCTCGTCCGAATGAACCTTTTTATAAATTTCATCGCAGAACAAATTCTGCTGATTATTGGAAGGATTTAAGCTGACTAATTATCGTAATGTGGGCTCGTAGCGACTGATTGCGTCTGCTAAGCCGTTTCGCGTGATGATAGAAAGCTAGAAGCATTTTATCATTAACATATCAAATTGACTTACTTAAGAGGCTAGGGCATAAGAAAACTAAAATTTTTAAAAGCGCAAGAAATTATCATTATAAAAATTGATTTCTTGCGCTGTTTAAGTTTCGCCCCAACTTCTTTATTTACAAAAAATATTGTTGAGTTGTTTCGATTTCATAGAGATAGTGTTACTCGTTCTACATAGTATTGGATAACTTTATCATTTCAGACCATGTATTCCAGTAGGGAGCGTTTAGGAAAAAATCATAACAAGGCTTGTGTTTGTTATTTTCTGATTATTCAGAAATAATAATGACAATTTGACTATGTCATGATATGGTAGTTGAGAAAACGTTTTCGTAAAACGTTTTCTTAAAATGTGATTTTATAGTAATAGTAGGTGAAGATTGTGAGACGATGGACCATTAAAGACATTGCGAAACAAGCAGGTGTTTCCATTACTACTGTTTCTCGAGTGTTGAATGAAAAAGAAGAGGGAATGTCTCCAAAGACACGTGAAAAGGTACTAAAAGTTATGGAGGAGGTAGATTTCCAGCCTAACCAATTTGCTCGTGGTCTTGTTACGAAGCGATCGAAAATATTTGGGTTAATTATTCCGAACATTTCTAACCCTTATTTTCCGGAATTATGTCGGGGGGTGGAAGATGAAGCGAATGAAAGAGAATATAGTTTAATCATCTGTAATTCCGATGATCATTCTGATAAAGAGAAGCGATATTTGCGACTATTAGAAGAACAACAGGTAGATGGAATCATTTTTTCTGCAAAAGATTCTTTGGAGTCTTTGGATGAAGAGCAATTATCGCGTGCAAAAATTCCTTTCGTTCTCGTTGATAGGGGAAAAAATGAAAAAAATCATGCCAGTGTTTTTTTAGATAATGATAAAGGTGGATATTTAGCAGGAAAACATTTAACAGAACTGGGACATAGAAAGATAGCGTGCATTATTGGACCAAAGTCTATTTCTTTGACTAATGAACGTTTAGAGGGTTTCAAAAGAGCGTTGGCGGAATCAGGTGTTGAACTATTGCCATCGCATATTATTGAAGGGGATTTTCAGATGGAAATGGCGTACCAAAAGTCCAAGGACCTCCTTTTGAAAAAAGAAGTAACGGCTATATTCGCCTTTAATGATGTGATGGCATTCGGTGTTTATCGTATGGCTCACGAGCTTAGTATTCATATACCAAGGGATTTATCCATCGTAGGTTTTGATGACATTCCGTTAGTATCGGCATTAATACCAATGCTTACTACTATTCGTCAAGATACTTATCTAATGGGACGGGAGGCTGTGAAGCTTTTAATACAAAAACTTGAGAATAATGAAACGCAATCTATTATGTTTAATCCGACTCTAGTAGTACGAGAAAGTAGTACATCACCTAATTTATTACTGTAATTTATCATCATAAAACAGTAAAAATTATAGATTAACTATAGGAGTGAATTTGATGGAAAAAATACCAGTAATTATTGATTGTGACCCGGGAATTGACGATGTAATGGCGCTATTATTAGCTTTTTCTCGAGATGATCTGGACATAAAATTAATTACAACGGAACCAGGAAATCAAACTCAAGATAAAACGATCTACAATGCTAGAGCTTTTACAAGTTATATGAAACAAAATATTGAAATAGCAAGAGGGTTAAAGGATCCTTTATTCCGCGAACTTGAGGTTGCGGATGATGTTCACGGGGAGTGTGGGTTAGGAGAAGTTATTTTTCCGGAGCCGGATTTACTTGAAAGCGATAGAACAGCCATAAATGCTTTAATTGCTGTTTTAACTGAGAGTGAGGAACCTATCGTTTTAATCGCAACTGGCCCACTTACAAATATCGGAGCATTACTGCTTGCTCATCCAGAAGTAAAAGAAAAAATCAGCTATATTTCGTATATGGGTGGTGCAGCTGTATCTGGCAATATGAGTCCTTTTGCAGAATTTAATGTATATGTTGATCCACATGCAGCCGATATCGTTTTTCGTTCTGGAATTCCTATCATTATGAGCGGACTTGATGTTACTCATAAAGCGTATATCAATATGGATGAATTGAATCAAATTGAAAGAATGGGTACAGATTTATCTCAAAAGATTGGGGCAATGCTGCGCTTCTATATTCAAAATGCAAAAAATAATGATTTTCAAGAAACAGATTTTGAAAATAGTTTTCGTTTGCATGATCTTTGTGCTGTGTCCTATGTTGTCACTCCGGAACTTTTTGAAGGGAAAGATTGCTTTGTAGCGGTTGAAACAGAAGGGCGTCATACTGCTGGTGCGACGGTTGTAGATTACATGCACCGTTCCGGCAAACCTCATAATGTAAAAGTTTTGCATTCTGTCAATCGTGAAGGTTTTGTCAATCAATTTATGGAAGCGGTTGCAAAAATGGGCCGTCAAATCAATCAATAATAAAAAAAGGTGGGAATCCAAGATGAAACGTAATTTTAAAGATGATTTTAATATGATGTCTATGCTTCTTATTCCAATTGGTGTAGCAGTTAATATTGTCGGTTTTCAAATTGCTAACGTTTTAAGGCTCCCTATTTTTCTTGATACGATTGGAACCATTTTAATCGGAGTCGTTGCTGGTCCTTGGGTTGCATTACTTGCTGGATTAATTACTAACCTTATAAATGGTATTTTCAATCCTACGTATTTTCCATATGCCGTTACATCGGTGGCGATTGGGTTAGGAGTAGGATACTTGTCTAAAGGTGGGATGTTTAAAAATATTCCTAAAACGATTATTTCCGGTATTGTGATTACATTCATTGCTGTTATAGTTTCTGCTCCGATTACAGTGTTAGTATTTGGAGGAGCAACAGGGAGTACAGGATCTCTCCTTACAGCTACATTCCTTGCTTCAGGACAAAAAATTTGGAGTGCCGTGTTTGCCTCATCCTTTATTTTTGAAATTGCTGACAAAGTAGTATCCGTTCTAATCGTTTACTTTATTGTAAGAAAAATGTCTGATCGCTATTTATCAAAAATGAATTACGGGACTCTATACATGAAACGTGAAGACCGATAGTAGTTTCATGAATTCTTTCCGTTCTGCTTGAGCGGAAAGATCTACTTTTTCTGAGGAGGGTTCACAGTGCAGAAAAATTTCATTCAGCAACTGCATCCATTGACTAAATTTTTCTTTGCATTACTTGTATCAGCTGCCGTTCTTATAATTCCCGGGTTTAAATTTTCATTTCTAGTTTTTCCAATTTTACTTCTGATCGCTGCCGCTGCAAGCGTTTTGAAAGAATTTTTTGGAACTGTTGTGAAGGCTTTGTTATTTTTACTAATTATCGTTTTCTTCATGCAGCTCTTTTTCTATCCAGGTGATCATCTGATAGGACAATGGGGAATATTCAAATGGACTGAGGAAGGCTTGAATTATGGATTAACGCTTACTTCTCGTATTCTTGCGATGGGTTCCGCCTTCATATTATTTTTCCGTTTGACAGAGGTTCGTGACTTTGTAAAATCGCTAGAGGATGCTGGCCTACCTCCAATGGGAGGGTATGTTGTGTTATCCACATTACAAATTATTCCTGAAATGCGACGCCATGCTAACACAATTATGGATGCGCAAAAAACACGTGGAGTAGAAACGGAAGGGTCAATGCTCACAAGAGCTAAAGCGTTCATTCCAACCTTAACTCCTCTTATATTATCATCTATTTCAAGTACCGAGGAACGAGCAATTACTTTAGAATCGAGAGCATTCTCTGCTCCAACAAAGAAGACTAGTTTGCATAAGCTAACAAAAAGTACAGCTGATCGAATTTTACCATTCGTCTATATTCTCATTTTAGTAGGATTAGTGTTATGGAGGATACTTACATGAATAAAATCATTGAAATGAAAAATGTCTCCTATCGATATCCAGTTAGTGATGATTGGAATATAAAAAATGTATCTTTTGCAATTGAAAAGGGGAAATTCACAGCGATTATTGGCAACAATGGATCGGGGAAAACGACTCTTTGTAATATCATACGTGGATTCATTCCACACTTTTATAAAGGCAACCTTGAAGGGGACGTTATTATCGATAATAAAAGAATAGAAGAATACCAATTAGGTCAATTAGGAGAAAAAATTGGATATGTCTTTCAAAACCCTTTCATCCAAGTATCAGGAGTAAAAGATACTGTCTTTGACGAAGTAGCGTATGGGCTCGAAAATTTAGGTGTAGAAGAAAATGCAATAATAGAGAGAGTAAATGAAATATTAAAGCTTATTAAAATCGAGCATTTACGAGAAAAACATCCAATGGAGCTATCGGGTGGTCAACGCCAACGTGTTGCACTTGCTTCAATTATCGTAATGAATCCTGATATCCTTGTTATTGACGAGCCAACATCTCAGTTAGATCCAATTGGAACGGAGCATGTATTTAATATCATTCGTCTTATGAAAGATAAGGGAAAAACAATTATCTTAGTAGAACATAAAATGGACTTAATTGCTGAATATGCAGACAATTTAATTGTCCTCCACGAGGGAGAAATTGTTTTACAAGGTCCGACCCGAGATGTTTTTGCCGATACAAGATTTGGAGAATTTAACATCCAATATCCTCATGTAACCGAGGTCGCTCTTAATTTAAAGAAAAATGGTGTAAAGTTAAAATATGTCCCGATTCGTGACGAGGAATTACCTGAAAGCATAAGTTGGGCAAGCGTAGGGGAGAGTGCTTATGACTGAACTTCAATTGAAAAATGTCAGTTTCGCTTATCCCGATGGAACAAAAGCATTAGAAAACTTGACACTTACTGTTCCTGCCGGCCAACGCTTAGCCATTATAGGACAAAATGGGGCTGGAAAGACAACGGCAGTTAAATTAATGAACGGTCTTTTAAAACCAACTGAAGGCGAGGTAACTGTTGGAGATTGGCATACAAAAGATTATACGACAGCTCAAGTTTCTCGAAAGGTTGGCTATGTATTTCAAAA
The DNA here is from genome assembly GCF_050280125.1 of Lysinibacillus sp. NPDC093692. Taxonomy (NCBI): domain Bacteria; kingdom Bacillati; phylum Bacillota; class Bacilli; order Caryophanales; family Bacillaceae; genus Lysinibacillus; species Lysinibacillus sp. NPDC093692. The sequence goes on along the minus strand of NZ_JBNNUW010000022.1, from coordinate 38,777 downwards.
CCCGGACGATCAAATTTTCCATAATAATGTGGCATTAGAAGTCCAGTTTGGTCCTAAAAATATGGGCTTTGATTCAGAACGTGTATCGCTTCTAACAGATTGGGCGATGAAATTATGTGGAATTTATAATGTTTCTCACGAAAATCCTTATAATCTGCCTTATTCGGTCCGTAAATTTGTAACCATTGCGTCCGTTTTGGCAATGGATTCCGATGTGATTATTTTAGATGAGCCGACAGCTGGGCAGGATCGGGTCGGATTAGATTTATTAAGTAAGCTTTTAGACGAATTAGAGGGAAAGGGAAAAACTGTTATTGCGATTACGCACGATATGGAATTTGTCACTGATTATTTCTCTCGAATTGTTGTAATGGCAAATCGAAAGATTATTGCCGATGATGATTCAGAAAACATTTTCTATAATCCTGCGATATTAGAAGAAAGTATGCTGAAACCGCCTGCAGTTGCTAAAATGGCCAATTTAATGGGCTTGGAGAAAGGTATTTTGACAAAAGACCAATTATTATCCGTATTAAAGGAAAGAGTTTTTGTGAGAGGGCGATAACTGGTATGGATATTTTATTAGTTGGGAGCATTAACATAGATCTTGTTTATCATGTTCCTTATATCGTTAATAATGGTGAAACGCTTCATAGTACGTCTCATATTGTTCATTTCGGTGGAAAGGGTGCGAACCAAGCTGTAACTGCAAGCCAGCTAGGAGCAAACGTTCATTTCGTTGGAAAAGTAGGCAAAGATGATTTAGGGGAACAGGCTATAGACAATTTAAGAAATAAAGGAGTTTATGTGGATTCCGTTCAAAAGGAAGGAGCAACTGGGCAAGCGATTATTCAAGTGACAGATGCCGGTGATAATGCGATTATTTTATTTTCCGGTGCAAACTTTTTAGTTACTCCTAAACAAATTGAACAAGAAACACATAACATTTCTTCAAGTAAGGTACTCCTTCTTCAGCTTGAAATACCGCTTGATACAGTTGAAAGGACCGTGGAAATCGCATCTCAACATAGAAAAATCGTTATCCTAAATCCAGCGCCAACTCGTCAATTTCCAGATTCATTATTGGAGAAAATTACATTTTTAACGCCGAATGAAACAGAACTTGCTCAATTAACAGGAATTGAAACGACAACGGAAGAAAATATTCGCTCCGCATGTCGTTTATTGCTAGAAAAAGGGGTTGGAACAGTGGTCGTTACACTTGGATCAAAAGGCTCTTTTTATATGAATCATGAAGAAAGTGGGTGGGTTCCAGCGTTGAGCGTTGACACAATAGATACAACTGGTGCCGGAGATGCATTTAATGGCGCTTTGGCAGTAGGACTATGCCGGGGAGATTCGCTTCGAAGTTCGATCGATTTTGCCACGAAAGTTGCCGCTTATGTCGTTACACAAATGGGGGCACAACCGTCAATCCCGGATTCACTCTTGAAATAAATGATAGCCGTAGCTCTTTGTAATTATTACGAAGCAGCTACGTTTTTTTATAAGTAAGTCATTAGTTGATATTCGAAATCCTCTTTAGGATAAAAAACAATTTCTCCAAAAAAGCAGGAATAATACTTAGTGTATCGAAATATTGTACTAAGTAACCAAATTTTCATACAAAGGGGATAGGGAAGTTATGACATTGAAACAAGGGATAAAACCAGAAGATTTATATGAATTAAAAGCAGTGGCAGATCCACAAGTATCACCTGATGGAACAGAAGTGGTGTATGTACAGACTCATATTGATGAGAAGAAAAAGGACTATGTATCTAATTTATTTTACATAAACTTGAATGATAAAAAACCGCAACAATGGACATTTGGGGAAGATAAAACGCATTCACCTGTTTGGTCTCCGGATGGCAGTAAAATCGCGTTTGTGTCATCGAGAAATGGCAAGCCACAAATTTTTGTTCTTTCTAAAGCAGGCGGGGAAGCGAAACAAGTTACGAATTGTAAAAATGGTGTGACATCGCCTACTTGGTCTCCTTGTGGAGAGAAAATCGCCTTCTCTGTACAGCTTGGTAAAGATGAAAACATTGATGATAAAGTTGAGAACAATCAAAAGGAAGAAAAAGAGCTAAAACCACTTGTAATAGATAAGATGAAACATAAATCAGATGGTGCTGGATTTATGGATATGGAGCAATTTTATCAAATTGCGATCGTTCATCTTGCATCAGGAGAATTAGAGCTACTGACGGAAGGGAAACATAATTTACAGCTTGGTACATGGTCTCCGAATGGAAAATATCTTTCGTACATTGCGGACTTAACAGAGGATCTAGACTTTTCATTCATAAGTGATATTTACTTATTAGATTTAGAAACGAAACATGGTCGCAAGCTAACAGATGGGTCAGGGGTGTTCTACCAAACTTCATGGTCTCCGAACAGCCGCTTCATAGCTTATGTTGGAGGTGAAAGAGAATTTGAAAATGCAACACAACCAAAGCTATGGATTTATGATTTGGACAATGATAATCAGACATGTGTAACGAGTGAATTTGACGCGCCTGTCGGTGATTTTGCTATTGGTGATTTCCTTCAAGGTGTTGTTCCTCCGCGCGTTCAATGGTTAGAGGATAATAAAAGCTTTTACTTCCAATTTACAGATCAAGGAAATACATCGATTTATTTTGGCAATCTATCGGGAGAATTATATCCAGCTATTCATGATGATCAATATGTATATGGTTTTTCGCTTGATCCTAAAAATGATAGAGCGGTAGTCGCGATCGGCACGACTACAAATCCTGGGGATCTATTTTACGTAAATTTAAATACTGGTGAAAAAGAACAGCTTACTACAGTTAATGAAGAATTTTTAAAGACGCGAGCAGTATCTGTTCCAGAAGCAATTGAATTTGAAGGGGCAGATGGCTGGAAAGTTAACGGCTGGATGATGAAGCCTATTGGATATGAAGAAGGGGAGAAATATCCACTTATTCTAGAAATCCATGGTGGTCCGCATGCAATGTATGCTAACTGCTATTTTAACGAATTCCAAATCCTTGCTGCACAAGGCTTTGCGGTTTTGTATACGAATCCTCGCGGAAGCCATGGTTATGGTCAAAAATTTGTAGATGCAGTACGTGGTGATTACGGGGGCAATGATTATAATGATCTAATGGCTGCTGTTGATTATGCCTTGGAGCAATATGATTTTATTGACCAAAACCGTCTCGGCGTTACAGGTGGAAGCTATGGGGGCTTCATGACAAACTGGATTGTCGGACAGACAAATCGCTTTAAAGCAGCTGTTACGCAACGTTCCATATCTAACTGGATAAGCTTTTATGGCGTAAGTGATATCGGCTATTACTTTACAGACTGGCAAATTCAGGGGGGACTAAATGATATAGAGAAGCTATGGCAACATTCACCACTTAAGTATGTGGACAATGTGGAGACGCCACTTTTAATTTTACACAGCGAAAAAGATTATCGCTGTCCGATTGAACAAGCAGAGCAATTGTTTATCGCCTTAAAACATCGTAAAAAAGAAACGAAATTTGTGCGCTTCCCTGAAGCCAATCATGAACTTTCAAGAAGCGGAAAACCAACATTACGAATTAATCGACTAGAATATATTAGAGATTGGTTTGTGGACTATCTATAAGAGAAATATTGGTGGCTTAAGAAGTGGAAGTACTTCTTTGGCCACCTTTTTTATAGGGAGGGAAAAACCTTTTCATCTTGAGGAAGGAAATAGATGATTGAAATACTATTTATCTATTCATTAATAATTCCGTAAAATACCAAATCCTCATATTTTCCGTCTTTAATGATGTGATCCTTTAAAATTCCTTTTTGTTTCATGCCGATCTTGTCCATTACTGTTCCAGAAGCGGGGTTCGTTGAAAAATATCGAGCAAATACTTTATGCAATTTCTTTTCTTCAAAAGCGAATTGTACAATAGACTGCGCCGCCTCCGTGGCATAGCCTCTTTCCCAATACTCCTCGCCAATCCAATAGGCGATTTCTCCATGCTTAAAACGTTTATTATTCGATAATGCAATGGCTCCATATAATTCGCCGGTTTCCTTATCTGTAACTGCAAACTCGTACGAAATATCCTGCGTAAAATTATTGTAATGATGTTCCATCCATGATAATGCATCATCTAAACTATATGGATAAGGTAGGTACATGGTGCTTTTGTAAATATTATAGTTATTGCAGAGCTTTGCAACCGTTTCTGCATCAGTTGTTTCAAATAATCTAAGAACGAGCCTTTCTGTTGTAATCAATAATTTTTCATGAACATATCCCATTCAATCATCTCCGTTAATTTATAGTTTAGCTCATCACCAAAAGTTGAGAACGCATTTGTTTAAACGTATGTCATGTGAATAAGTTGATCTTCGTTAAGACTGGGCGACCCCTTGGGTGGTGATAGAACTATAATTTGTAAATTACATTATAAGATAATTGTAAAATTTGAACAATTGTAAAAAGGATTATCTTTTTTCTCCAAAACAAAAAGACAGAATCATTTGGGCGTGATTCTGTCTAATTTCATTTAGTTAAGTTTTTGAATAAAAACAACTTTTAAGTAATTGAATTCTGGATATTCACGTGTGGCACGGAAATCCTTTGGTAAGTTAAATTCTTCAACAATTTTATAGGCTGTTTTAGTTTCTTTAAATGCTTGGTCAATAAAGCTCTTGAACTTTTTCATCCCAAAGCTTGCATTGTTCGTTGAGGCAACGATGATACCGTTTTTCTCCGTAATAGCAATTGTATCTACTAGTAATTTAGGGTAGTCTTTCGCAGTTGAGAACGTTCTTTCCTTCGTACGTGCAAAGCTTGGTGGATCTAATACTACAAGGTCAAATTTTAAATTGTGACGCTGAGCATATTTAAAATAGTTAAAGACATCCATCACTTTAATGTCCTGTGATTCGTAGTCTATGCTATTCACGCTAAACTGCTCAATTGTTTTGGCTAAACTACGTTTTGCAACATCTACACTTGTTGTTTTTACTGCTCCTCCAAGTGCCGCTGCGACAGAAAATGCCCCCGTATAGGAGAACGTATTAAGCATATGTTTACCTTCTGCATAACGTTCACGAATGGCAAGTCTCACTTCTCGTTGATCAAGGAAAATACCTGTCATGGCGCCATCATTTAAATTAACAGCGTAGTTCATATTATTTTCCGATACGATAATTGGGAATTCGCCGGGTGTTCCCATGACAAAATCGTCCTGTTCCATATACTGGCCTTTCGTATCGAAACGTTTTTTCTCATAAATAGCCTTGTAGTTTACTGTTTCTGCAAGGGCTTCATATACTTCTTCTTTAAATGAATAAATGCCGGCGCTATACCAGCTCACCATATAGTAAGAATCGAAAAAGTCAATCGTTAAACCGCCAATGCCATCACCCTCACCATTAAAGACTCGGAAGGCTGTTGTGTGAGGATTGTTGAAAAATGCTTCTCGATTTTGTATAGCCTTTTTAAATTTTTTCATAAAAAAGGCTTTGTCTATTGTTTCGTTAGCATCGGTCGTTAGCACCCAACCAACACCTTTATTTTGTATGCCATAGTATCCTGTACCAATAAAATGGTTATGATTATCCATAAGTCTCAGTAGAGCACCTTCCTCTTTTGGAAGATGACGTGCATCAACTGCATCTTTCGAAATAAGAGGGTAGCCTTTTTTTAATTGAACAGAAAATGGATTGTTAATTTGTAAAGCAATAGATTGTGTCATGTTGTCATCCTTTAAAAAACGTTTTGCTCTATTATCGCACTATTTTATGCAGATAGACAAATTTATTTCACGAAATTAGCAATTTTTTCAGTAGTTTCAATCGTAGCTTCTTCAAAAAAGTTCATTTTACTAAAGTAACTATGGATTAAACCAGTCATATTGACATGTTCAACAGTCACTCCGGCATCTGTAAGCTTTTGCGCGTATGCAAGACCTTCATCGTAGAGGACATCTGCCTCAGCAGCAATAATGATCGTTTTCGGTAAAACACTTAAATCTTCAATCTGTAGTGGAGAGACAAGTGGATTCATATAGTTTTGTTCATCTGTGTAATGCCCCGCAAACCATTGCATTCCATGTTTGTCTAAGCCGAAGTGTTCGCCGTACGCATTGTAAGAAGCCGTTGTAAAATCAACATTGACTACAGGATAAATAAGTGCCTGCGCTTTAATCTTTGGTCCATTAAATGTTGCAGCTAAATAGGCAGCTACTGTTGCTAAGTTTCCGCCCGCACTATCACCAGCGACTGTCAGATTTGTTGCATCTCCACCAAAAGTTTGGATGTTTTCGCTAACCCACACTAAAGTGTCATAGGCATCATAGAGCGGTGTAGGGAATGGGTATTCTGGAGCTAGGCGATAATCAACCGAGACAACGATGGCTTGGGCTTTTTCTGCTAGTAGCTGACAGCCTGCATCGGTAGAGTCTATATTTCCAAATACCCAACCGCCTCCATGATAATAAACGATGACAGGAAGTTTTTTGTCTAAAACAGGCTTATAAATGCGCACATTTATTTGTGCTCCATCTCGAACAGTTATGTTTCTATTGTCAATTGCCGCAAGCTGTGGGCTATGTGGTGACGTCCATTTTGGCACAGCTCGAATGGCTCTCGCTTCTTGTGGTGTTAGTTCATAGTATTGTTTGGAAGAATCACTTGCTTTAATATAACGGATCGCTTCATCTCTTAACTTCGTCATCTTCATCAATCCTTTTAATTACTTTGATAACTCTATTATAAACTATTCTTATAAAAATACTAGGATTTAATATCGGAAATGAAAATAATTTAATTTCTATGCAGAAATAATCTGATTGTAACGTTAAATTATGTTTATAATATAATGAACGATAGTATTTGGAGGGACAATATGATTTCTTTAATTGTGGCACATGATAATAATTATGTGATTGGTTATGAAAATGGCATGCCATGGCATTTGCCTGGGGATTTAAAATATTTTAAGGATAAAACGATGGGGAAGCCGATGATTATGGGGCGTAAAACATTTGAATCCATCGGTAGACCGCTTCCTGGTCGACGCAATATTGTCATTACGCGTGACGCAAGTTATCATGCGGACGGGATTGAAGTGGTGACAAGCTTAGAGGGTGCCCTCGCCCTTGCTGGGGATGTTCCAGAAATTATGATTATTGGCGGCGAGCAAATTTTTCGCCTATCCATGGATATCGCAGATCGCCTATACATTACAAAAATTAATCATTCGTTTAATGGGGATACATACTTCCCAAAATATGAGGATTTTACAGAAGTATCCTCAGAGGAACCAGAAACTGCACCAGAGGGCTACACATTCCAATATCAGATTTTTGAACGTAAAAACTAAAGATAATAAGTACTACGGAAGCACGGTTATGAATGACCGTGCTTTTTGTCGTTACTGAATAAAAGATTATTAGCTTATTAACGTGAAGTGGGGGTGAGTTACCTTCCGACCGGGGCGTTTTAAATTCGATAAGTTCACCGCAGTGACGGAAGATGAATTGAGCGACGGATAGAAACCTTGGAGCGACGGAAAGAGTCGTCGAAGTGACGGAAAGAGCCATCGAAACGACGGAAGAAGAATCAAGCGACGAGCTAATTTTGAGAGGTGTTGTGGGAAAAAACTTAATTGAGACAAGCAGGGGGCAAGTGGAACCATTAGCTATTTCACATTTTTATTTGAGCTTTGATGAACGAGGGAATTTATTTGCCGACCCGTTTACTGAACATTACAAAGTGGACAATAAAGGCATTAACGAAAGAATTAAAAGGTAATAATAAATAACAAAAATCGCTTCTTTTTTACGGAAGCGACTTTTGTTATTTATAAGTAAAAATAAACACAAGCATACATCGCGCCACAACCAGCTAACACAAAAAGATGCCAAATTGTATGATTGTAGGGAAGTGAACGCCATGCGTAAAAGAGAGCGCCAATCGTATAGAAAAGCCCACCTGCTAATAGTAAGGCAAAGCCATGAAAGCCTAAGAAAAGATAGACAGGTTTAACGGCAAAAATAATTAGCCAGCCCATACCGATGTAAAAAATTAAAGAAAGCTTCTCGAATCGATTAATAAAAAAGCATTTAAAAATAACACCTAGTATCGCAAGGGACCAAATTATACATAATAACGTAATACCTAATGTGCCACCAATTGCGATTAAAAGGAAAGGTGTATACGTTCCAGCAATTAAAATATATATAGAGGAATGGTCAAGAATAGCGAAAAAGTGCTTGTATTTTTCAGGCATGCTATGTAGCAAAGTTGACATTAAAAATAAAATGATCACAGAAGTGCCAAAAATAGTGAACGTAGTAATTTGGAGCGCACTTCCGGTTTGAACTGCTGCTAAAATTAGAACAACTAGAGCTGGAATACTTGCGATAAATCCAATGCCATGTGTAATGGCATTCCACAATTCTTCCTTCCATGTTTTGTAGTCAAAAGAATCAATCATATCGAACACTCCTTTCGTGCATACACTTACTATACCCCAATAATTTTCATCCTGGTATTTACATTTGTCATGTATTCAACATCAAAAGTGTCATATAAATTTCGAAATGCATGAGGACATTGTTAGACAAGGACTGAACAAAGCGCTATAGTATCCAAGGTAGCGGATTCAAAATGGACTAAAACGAGTGAAACCTAATGACAAATGTCATGTTTACATAATGATTCATTAGTCTATATAATAATTTTAATGAAGTAAAAGGATGTGTCGAAGTGGGACGAATTCATATAGTAACGGACTCAACTTGTGATTTAACAAAAGAAGAAGTAGCACAGCATGGTATACATATTGTGCCTTTAACAATTCAAATTGACGATAAAACATATATAGATGGTGTTGATTTAGAACCCCAATCTTTTTTAAGCTTAATGAAAAATGCTAAAAATTTACCGAAAAGCTCACAGCCTGCACCGGGGAAATTTAAAGAATTGTATGATGAGCTTGGTAAAGACGGAGATCAAATTATTTCTCTTCATATGACTGGTGGTATGAGTGGAACAGTGGAATCGGCTCGTCAGGCAGCACAAATGACGGATTCTGATGTAACTGTGATCGATTCACGTTTCATTGCTATAGGTTTAGCAATTCAAATTCGTGAGGCTATTAAAATGCGCGACGCTGGCGCTACGGTTGAGGAAATTGTTGAGCGTCTTGAGAAAGTGCGCGAAAATACGTATTTGTATGTTATTGTTGATACACTTGAAAATCTTATTAAAGGCGGACGAATTGGAAAAGGGACAGGTTTTATCGGTTCTTTATTGAACATAAAAGTAATTGCAAACTTAGAAGGTGGCGCTTACAATCCAGTATCGAAAGTACGTAGCCATAAACAGGTTGTGAACTACTTATTTAAACAATTCCAAGCAGACACTGCTGGAAAAACAGTAAAATCAGTTGGGATTTCTCACGCAGAGGGTTTAACAACGATGGGTGGACCACTAAAAGAATTAGTTGAAGGAACAGGTTTTAATGAAGTAGAAGTTGCCTTTACTTCACCAATCATTTCCACACATACTGGCCCAGGTGCCATTGGTTTTATTTATTTTGCAGAATAATATATAAGAGCTACTACATAAATAATTGTAGTGGCTTTTTTTATGTAGCTGTTGAAAATTGCATAGTACTTTATTCGAAAAAAAGGTGCATACGCACATTTTTACTCAATAACTAGGTATAGTGACTTTTCATTGCACTATGAACTATTCTATAATAGAAGAAAATGATGGAAGGTGGTCAAATGGGCATTTGGCGAATAATGGTTTTGTCATGTTTGACCGTCTTAGTACTAAGTGGTTGTGCAATATCAATAGATGAACCGGATCCGCAAGCAGACCCAGAAGGTGAGCAGGCAAGGACGGAGCAAGATATGAAACAGGATGAGCAACAAACAGAAAATGAGGAGAAGACCTCAAAGAATGTATTGACGCAAATTTATGAACATTTTTTTGAGCCATCACCAGAGGATTTAGGGAAGATTGATGATAATAAAGCGAAGCAACTACATTACTTAGCACTCGGAGATTCTTTAACTGCCGGGGTTGGTGATGAGTATAGTAAAGACGGTTACGTTGGAAGATTAACAGATTCATTAATAGCTTGGCCCTCAATTTCTGATGTTGAAGTCGATAATCGAGGAAAAAGAGGAAGACGTAGTGATCAGTTATTAAAATTAGTGGAAAAAGGGCATTATGATGAAGAGTTGCAAAAAGCACAGCTCATTTCAATTACAATGGGTGGAAACGATGTCATGAAGATCGTTAAAAACGATCTGTTTAATTTGAAACGAGATGCTTTTGATAAAGAATTGCGGTCATATAAGAAACGTTATAGTAAAATTATTGAAGGCATACGAGAGAAAAATCCAACAGTACCTTTATTACTTATCGGTTTTTATAATCCATTCTCCATCGTGACAAATGAAGCAAATGAATTTGATTCGATTATTACGGAGTGGAATAAAGTCATTGAAAACATAGCAAAGAAAGATAAAAATGCGTGCTATGTATCAGTGGAAGACCTGTTTGATTCCAATAAAGAGCTCGTTTATCATACGGATTTCTTCCATCCGAATGCTAAAGGCTATGACAAAATGAATGAGCGAATAATAAAGGCAATGGAGAAATGTAACATGGAACAAATTGTTAACAAGGAAATAGGGTACGAGGAGTGACAAAATGAATAAGTGGAAATTTGCATTTTTTGCTTTAGCGGGCACACTGCTTTTTGCAATCCTCCTCGTCGTTTTTTTAGCAACTAGACCAGTAGATGGAGTAAATTTAGCGGAAAGTACAAAAGCTGAAAGTGAAGTAAAAGGAAATGTACTCGTTGTGCAAACAACAAGGAAGGAATTAGAATCTATATCGAAAAAGTATTTAAAGGATGCGGGCTCACCATTACCGTTGGACTTTACGATTGGTGAAGATATTCAATTGAAAAGTACATTAAAGGTTTTCTATACAGAAATCGATATTTCTATGAACTTCGATCCGATAGTGGATGAGAAAGGGAATATTATTTTAAAACAGACAGGAATGAATGTTGGGCTGTTAAATATTCCACCTGAGACAACGATGAAAATTATGCGAGATACGGTGGATTTCCCTTCATGGATTACAGTCAATCCAGATAAGGCTGAAATCTATATTGATTTATCGCGTGTTAACATTGCTTCAGGATCTCGTATCAAAGCAAAAGAATTAGACTTGCCAAAGGATAAAATTTTACTAGAAATTATTGTTCCTGGTGCATAAGGAGTGAGATAAATGGCAAAGCAATACGCAACATTTGCAGGTGGTTGTTTCTGGTGTATGGTCAAGCCTTTTGACGAAACACTTGGCATTGAATCAGTAATTTCCGGTTATACGGGTGGACATGTTGTCAATCCAACATATGAACAAGTATGCTCTGAAACGACAGGGCATTTAGAAGCGGTGCAAATACAGTTTGATGATGAGCTTTATTCTTATGAGCAATTACTCGAGACATTTTGGACATTAATTGATCCAACAGACGCTGGAGGCCAATTTTATGATCGTGGAGAGTCCTACACAACCGCGATTTTTTATCACAATGATGAGCAACGTGAATTGGCTGAACGTTCTAAAGCTGATTTACAGGCATCCGGTAAATTCGATAAACCTATCGCAGTAAAAATTTTACCGGCAAGTTCGTTTTACCCAGCTGAAACATATCATCAATATTATTATAAGAAAAATCCAATGCACTACGAGCGCTATGCTGTAGGATCTGGTCGCAAAGCGTTTCAGGAGAAACACTGGGGGGCTGAAAAATGAATAAAGAACAACGTTTACAACAGTTAACGGACATGCAATATTACGTAACGCAGGAAAATGGTACAGAGCCACCGTTCCGTAATGAATTTGATAAGCACTTTGAAGAGGGTATTTATGTAGATATCGTGTCAGGGAAACCATTATTTAGCTCGCTTGATAAATTCGATTCAGGTTGCGGCTGGCCTGCATTTGCAAAGCCGGTTGAAAAAGAAGAAGTAACGGAGCATTTCGATACATCTCATGGAATGCGTCGCGTAGAGGTTCGCAGTAAAAATGCCGATTCCCATCTAGGACATGTCTTTCCGGATGGCCCAAGTGAGCTTGGAGGCTTACGCTATTGCATTAACTCCGCAGCACTCCGCTTTGTACCGAAAGAGGATTTAGAAAAAGAAGGCTATACAGAATACCTTTCATTATTTAAATAACAACAACTCCTAGCAGGGATATATCATGCTAGGAGTTTTTTTATTGGGAACATATAGAGACATCAGACCGACGGAAAGAGCTATCAAAAGTCAGAATTGCTTAGAAATATTAAATGATTGATCTGGCAATTCTAAATCCGATATCGTCAATAAAGAAGTCGGGCATACTTTTACGGCGACAAGTGGCTCCACATCCTCGTTCTTCTTCAGCCCAACTTCCTCCTCGAATTATTCGGTAATTTCCAAATATCTTTTCATCGTATAAGTCCCAGCACCACTCCCAAACATTTCCTATCATGTCGTGCAAACCCCAGTCATTAGGCGCTTTTTCACCAACATTGTGTACATGTTCGTTAGAATTATCTTTATACCAAGCAATTTCATTAATTTCACCATACCGATATCCTTTTGATTTTGCTTTACATGCATATTGCCATTCAGCATCTGTTGGTAATCGAAAACCATTAGAACTATGATTGCATACAACGGATTTACTATTCTGATCACAATCATAATACTTGTCATAACCTAGGACATCGGACAATGAATTACAAAATTTCACGGCATCTATCCATGACACATTAACAATGGGTTTTTGATCCATTGTTGTTATTGAAAATTTCTTCCCCATAATAATCGCATAAAGATCTTCTGTCACAGTATATTTGGCAAGATAAAATGGCTTTATCTCAACATTCCAAATAACTTCCTTTAAATTTTTTCTTATACCAGGCATTCCAAATTTATAGTTTGAACTAATCCATTTTTGTTCGTTTTGAAAATCTCGTAGGCAAATTTCTCCTTCAGGAATATACACCATTAATTCTTTTAAGTAATGATTTAAGTTAGTCAATATAGTCCTCTCCAAATCGTAAACTATTGTTTTTGGACACTACTTTCATAGTACGATTTTCCCCATTATAAAATGCCGTTTATTGAACTATATCTACAAACTTCGGAGCTAGTAGCTTCATGTGAAATTGACACCATTCTAGGTCACTTTAAACTTTAAATTCACTGACAAGATTTCGTAGACTATCTGCTTGTTGTGCAAGCTCTGTGGCAGCGGCATTAATTTCCTGCATGGATGCAGATCCTTGAGTTGCCGCAGCGGCAGAAGTGACGGTGTTGGTAGCTGATTGTTCAGCGTATGCATTTACCTGTACAAAATCATTCGCAACATTATGACTATAATCAAGTGTTAATGCAATTTTTTCTACCATAGTCGTGATAATTGTCGATGTTTCTTTAGTATGGGTCAAAATATTGGCTAAAGATTGATTTGTTTCATTCGTTACTTCAACGCCGCGAATAACGGAAGATACACCCTCGTGGTTTTGAGAGATGATGGATGTTACTTCATTTTGAATGGACGTTACAATGGATGTTATTTCTTTTGCAGCATTTTGAGATTGCGCTGCTAGCTTTCGAACTTCATCAGCGACTATAGCGAAGCCTCGACCGTGCTCACCAGCGCGGGCTGCCTCAATCGCAGCATTTAAGGCAAGTAAATTTGTTTGCTCTGAAATAGCAGTAATCGTGCCGATAATTGATGTGATATCGGCGGATTTTCGACCAAGCGCTTCAACAGTGGTAGTCGTGCTGGCCATCGTTTCTTCTATAGCTTGCATGACAAACGAAGATTGTTGAACGGAGCGACTGCCGTCATTAGCAGCTTGCTGCATAGCCAATGATGCACGCTGAACAGCAGTTGCTTGCTCATTTAACTGTTGCACAGAATGCTCAAGATCACTCATTTTTTGTTGCGCGTTCGTCATACTTGAAATCGTGTTTTCGCTATCAGATGCGATATCAGCCGTAGCATCTGCAATATTTTGTATAGTACGGGCGTTTTCGTCGGCTAAAGACATTAGCTCTTGGCTACTACTTGAAACATGGTCCGCTAGATTACTGACACGTTTCATCAAATTAGATATTGATTCAATTAGTGTATTAGTTGAAGTGGCAATCGTTGAAAACTCGTCATGATTACGAACTTTAACTCGTCGTGTCAAGTCTCCGCCAGCCCGTGCAATATCGAGAATGGAATCGTTAATAGCTTGTGTATTGTTTCTTAATGATTTAAATAACATATAACCAAAAATAATAATGACAATAAGTCCAAGTATTGAAATGATGAAGAAAGAAGTAATAGATAGTGTAACTTGCTTGTTAAGCTTATCTAGTTTCGCTTTATTTGCAGCATCCATAACCTCATTAATGGACTCGATATTTTTATCAATATACGCCTTCATCGATTCTCCAGCACCATCCATCATAAGTTTACGAGCTTGTTCAAGACCGAGTTCATCACGCATTGTCATAACCTTACTAGAATACTCAAGGTAATTTTTATAATATTGATTGATCGCCTGTATATGACCTAACTCTAGCTCTCTTTCTGTAAACTGTTTTTCTAAGGTCTTCATTTTTTTATCGATGGTATCAATTTTCATTTTATAAGAAGTAGCGAAGTTCCCGTTCCCGGTAATTAAATAGGCTTGTTCTAAATTGGTGAGCCTCGCAATTTCATACGCAAGTTGGTTAACAGTTAATTGTTCTTGAACATTTTTCTCAGTAAAATCCTTCATTTGTCCTTGCAGATTTTCAATATTGATATACGATAATAAACCCATTGTTCCATTTATAATAATGAGGAGAGAAAATATAATAAGTACTTTGCCTCGAATTAAATGGTAATAACGTTGTCGTTTTTCTTTGATAGGAGGGATATTATGCCTATCATTTTCTAAATCATCTTTTTTCTTTTTTGAAAAGATATTTTTAAAGAAAGATGGGCGTTTCTTTACGAGTTTACTGTGTTTGTGAGAGTTTTTGATTGTCATCACCTTCCAACTTTTGAGTGGTTGGTTTAAATTTTACCTTATTTTTGTAGGTATTCCTATCCCTTTTTTCTAATAATTTTCATTTTTCAGATAAGTTGTGCGTATTATTTTTCTGTGAGGAAAGTCCGATTTGTGCCACTAGTTATAGTGGATATAATACTTAATCGATATTATTGTGACTAAGAAGGTATTTTTTGATAAACTAGCGGAAAGCAGATGAGTAAAAAGGGGATTTAAGTATGAAAAAGAGCTTTTATTTGTATGTACTAACATTCAGAGGTGGAGATTGGTCAGATCCGAAGGTGCGATTTGCAGAGGAAGTGTTCAATGAGCATAATTTTCCGAAGCAGAGCATGGACTTTGATGAGCTTTCTTCATATATTGAATCTTACGCCACAGATAACTTAAAAATAGAAGTATTTGATGAGTTGTGGTCATTATACGTAGATCTCGCGTGATATAAGTGAAAACAATAAAATTTATTTCAAGTTGCTAGACGTCTAGCGTTGCGAAAATACGAGAAACACAGTATTATTTATAGTGATAACTGACAGAAAAGAGGGATTGCAGTATGAGTATTCATATTAATGCAAAAAAAGGCGAAATCGCTGACACAATTTTACTTCCAGGAGATCCATTACGTGCAAAGTACATTGCTGAAACATTTTTAGAAGATGTTACTTGCTATAACGAAGTTCGTAACATGTTTGGTTATACAGGTACGTATAAAGGTAAACGTATTTCTGTTCAAGGAACTGGTATGGGTGTGCCTTCAATTTCGATTTACGCTACAGAATTAATGCAAGAATATGATGTTCAAAAATTAATCCGCGTAGGTACTTGTGGTGCAATTCAAAAAGATGTAAAAGTACGTGACGTTATTTTAGCGCAAGCAGCAACATCTGATACACGTATGAACCAAATCATTTGGGGTGGCGCTATCGATTTCGCACCGATCTCTGACTTTGATTTATTATTAAAAGCATACAATGCAGGTAAAGATGCTGGTTTAAACTTACAAGTGGGTAATATCTTTACAGCAGATTTATTCTATTCTGATGAGCACCAAAATGAAAAATTAGCTAAATACGGCGTACTTGCTGTAGAAATGGAATCAGCAGCACTTTACACATTAGCTGCAAAATACGGCCGTAAAGCACTTTCTATCTTAACAGTAAGTGACCACATTCTAACTGGTGAAGTAACAACATCTGAAGAACGTCAAACTACATTCAATGACATGATCGTTGTAGCACTTGAAGCGGCTATTCAAGAGTAGTCTTATCAGGTTTGAAGTTTGGAATAAATTTCAAAGGGACTAAAAGGGACTACACTAAAAATTAATTAGATTTTTAATCCTCAATGGGTGACTCGATAAATGAGAGCCTGTTGAGGGTTTTTTGTTTATAAAGAGTTAAAAAACTCCGTAGCGCCTTTCTTTTGATGTTAACGCCCTTAGTAAGCATGTAAGAAGCAAATGTATGTCGCAAGCCATTAAACGTAATTGAAGGTAGCGAATATTGACATATATTATCTTGCCATTGCTTACTCATGCGATCAGGGAAAGAACGCCCAGTGCCTTTCTTACAATTGGTTAGAAAAAAGGATATTTTTTTTAAACAATATTAATTCCTGCACTTGCACGACCATTAATTATCAAGGGGTCTGTTGATGGTGACGAAACGTAAAATACCATTACTAAACGATCGCCTGCTGATAATGGTACAGGTTGGGTATTAGCTGAAGCAAAAGCAATTCGTCCTCCTACAGGTGGTGGAGTTAAATCAACACTTGCAGTTGTACCGGTGAAGATATTACTTTCTTGGGGAGCATGAAAAATTTGAGCACGGATAGTCGATAAACTAAATTGGAATGGTGGCGATGTAAGGAAAAGAATATATGTTGCTGAGATAGCTATAATATTACCTTTACGTGGAACAGTGAAAGCTTCACTTAAGTTTCCGGCTAAGTCAATAGTATTATCTATAATAAGTGAACCATTTCTCGCTGTACCGAATCCAACTTGACCAGAAATTCTATCACCTCCAAAAAAATTAGCTACAACAACGTTCCTTCCTGAAGAGAATGGAATAATTGATCCGTTGTCAACTTGAAACGTGTTAATACAGTTGACATCATTAGCCGTAAATGTTCCAAATTTATCACATGTTCTAGATGTTGGTGATTCATTATTACATCCACAATTATTCATAGGATGGTTATCTCCTTTTTGTCTTTATCCTATGTGGTAAAGAGTAGGGGAACAAAGGCTATAAACCATGTTTACTGAGATTTAACCTAATCAGCTTAATTGGATTTACTATTGTTTTTGATGTTCTTAAAGAACGATAACTGGTTGGAATGGTGATTTTTATGCTCACTTTAATACCCGAAGCTGGGATTAGGATATGTATTAATCCAAATGTCTTCGTTATTTCTAAAAATGCTTAGAGCGATTGGTAAGGCTATTTAATTATATAGTTAAATGGAAAACAAGCTGACGTCTTACAGTCAGCCTGTATATTTTTATTTTCAATCAGCAATTTTTTTAATGACCAATGATGCGAATCTATAACGGACTATTCCTGTGGCAAATATGACCCTCATACTAAGTCTATCATCTTTGTTTAATCGTAGTTGTATTGTATTTCCTATAGTGTTAGCTATTCGTAAGTTTACAACTGGATTTCCGATTTCAGTTGTAATAGTATTTTCGGATTCAAAAATACTTTCAGTCGTCTCGATTGTATCATTGATGAACAATGCAAACGACACAACCGAATCGAAATTATTGCTGGTAGCGTTCACAAGATTAACTGCGATGTTCATACTGATTTCATATATACCACTGGTGGCAACCTGAAGATCAGTATTATTATTAGGAATAGGAGCGGGAGCTACATCCAATGACGGACCAGGAGTGGTGAAAATAACTTTTTGCCCTGAAGTAGGTGTCAAAACTGGAGTTGTTACGGCGACAAAAAATACAGAAGGATTGTAAAATGATCCATATGCCATCAAAGTCTCCTTTTTTGGTGGTTCAGGAATATTAGGTTGTATACATGCTGCGTCAAGAGCCCTGAAAGGTCTAACTCTAGTACAATTGAATTTTCCGTTACTGCACCCTTGACAAGTACATCCTGACTGATGACATCCATTATTATTTGAATTCATAATAACACCTCCTTTCTTACACTCATTTTATTCAGGCTTGTAATTAGCTGATTATGTTAGCGAATTATCAAGTCCTAAAGATAAGTAAAGAAAGACCACTCCGTGAAGGGGATTCCTATTTGTTATTTATAAAAGAAAAGAGGCGACTTTGGGCGACCAAGAAGCGACGAACATCGTAAATTTGAATAACTTTATAAAAAGGTAAACACATTAAGATGCAATTAATAATGAGTAAAACGTTGTTAAATCAATGCTATTGAAGTATCTTGTTGTTATAAAAAGTACACGTAAATCATTGACATAATCGTTGTTGCACTTGAAACGGCTATTCAAGAGTAGTCTTATCTGATTTGAAGTTTGGAATAAATTTCAAAGGGACTAACATTTAAAGTCTTATATTAATTGCCTGTTAGGTGACTGAATAACTCAGAGCCTAATGGGCTTTTAATTTACTGCAAATTCATCGAAAGGGACACTTGCTTGAGTTTAGGAAGCATAAAAAAGGACTTTCATATATGGAAATTAATCATATACAAAAGTCCTAATCTTAAATAAAGCCTACTTTAGTTTAAACAAATTTTATATTTTTCTTGAAGGAATTTTCTACTAAAGCATAGAGTAAACCTGCAATACCAAAAATGAGAATCGAAGTAATAATGCTTAAATTATATTCCTCAATAAAAAGAAAATCATATATTTTTTTAAAAGCAAACGGCCCTATTACTCCACTTGAAAAGGTGAATATTACTACTCTAAACAGTAAGGATTCTACAAACTTACTGACGACGAATGTTAGTGGTAAAAATGAAATAGGATATAAAATAAACGTAAAAGATGCCGCGATGAACAAATAAATAAGTGCATATGCTGACGTTATATTTTTATTTCCTTCTACTATGTCTAATCCAAATGCTGCAAAGGAAAATAACAATCCAAAAGGGATCCACATTATAAAACTATGATAAAAAGTTTTCAAACTATTACCCTCCTATGAATTCAATAAGATTGGTACAATCAAACTTCATAATAATTTAGACGAAGAAAGTGGAATAAAATTACAATTGTTTGTCTAACTAAACTGTTCTGTTAGATGAATAACTGAAAATGAATAGGGAACAAACATACAAAATCAGCTGGAGCGAATGAAAGATATGGAATTATATCCAAATACTTTTTTGTAAGAGGTATAATTAAAATAACAGAACTGATTAGTGGAGATATGGTTTGAAAGGGGGCTTGAGTATGAAACGTTTAGTTATAGTGATAGTTGTAATTTGGTTGATTTTATTAGCTATGTGGTTTTTAACTACAGATTCACCAATTTAGTGTGATTGAATTATTAAATTATGGGGTTTAGCTGAATAAAAACCGACTGAAGCAAGAATATTAAAGATTTTCTTACAGTTCCCAAACAGCAAGATACTGAATAGTTGATTTATCAACGTTTTAAAGTCTTTTTTATTTTGTCAAGCTCAGTTAAATGACTGTAGGTATAAAGTGTTTGTTTTGTATCAATATGCCTGAGTTGTTCTTGAATGATTTTAAAATTACATTTTTACGTATCATATATGAAGTTAAATCTTGCCACAATTTCTTTCTATTTATTGGACATGCTATTTGGGTGTAAAGGGAATCCATTACTTTTCACAAATAACAGGTGTATTGGATTGATTTCATTATCAAGCATAGGTGTCCTTTTGGAAAAATTTGATCCAGAATTAAGAATAGTTGTTTTAACTAACTTTCACGATGTCTTTTTTCAACGTATGGAAGCTTGACTCCTTTCATTGGATTTTCTTGAATAACTCCCAGATCAATAGCTTTGGAAAAAATACTTTTCAATACTATGTATTTACCATTTAACGCTGTCTTGTTCTTTTTAAAAAAATTACAATATGAAATGGTTTCATTTTATTAATAAATTTAAGAATGACACGTTGTAAACATAATTCATAATTATTTCTAGACTTTACTGCTAAATCGACACATACATAAACCTCCATCCACCGTTGTACAATTTGTTCAAACCGATAAAACAACCAAAAATCGGCAGTTTTATCGGTGTTTAAACAAAAAGATTCCATATGTATTTAATTCCATCCCATATAGCTAAGGCTATGATTACTGCTAGAATTCCTTTGAAAATATCTTTCATTTAAGCACCTCCATTGAATTGGTTATTTATGTATTTACGGAAGAGGGTTATAAAAGTTTCATTTTTTTGTAGATACAAGCGAAATTGTAATCATTAACTGAACAATATGAGTAAGGTGCTACGTAAACGCAATGCATTAATTGACGAAACAGCCAAGCGATTAGCATGGGCCTAATTTATTAAGAATATATTAATGTGTTGGATAGAAAAGGGGATGGGGATTATTGGATTATTAAATATTATTACGACCGCTTTCGGGATTAGCATGATAACATTGTTTATTTTCCTTTGGTCAACTGATGAGGACAAATGGAGTTTAAAAGGTATATCTTCTTATGCAGTTCCTGTAGCATTTGTCTATTTTGTTGTTTTTGTGCTTGTGTAGAAGATTGAAATTTTTAGTATACAATATAGTGAAATTCCTAACGCTAGCGAAGTTCACTAAAAAACGTTGTAAATAAATGGAGTAATAACAAAAGCGCACGGAAATGGCTAAACGTTGATTAACTATACAATTAAAACCAGGTGATTTTGAACTTTGATGCTCAATTCTAATATTTTAAAAATTCATTTTTAAAATATTAGAAAATAACTAGTATACACATCCATACATAGATTTAATTGAGACATATCCTAGCAATATAGAGAGCGCTCTCTAATACTAAAAAATGAAAAGAGGAATTTTTTTGAGTGATCAATTAGAAAATCTAAATCAAATAGCACCTTGTCCAGTAACATCAACTGAACTAGTACCATTAGGTAGTGAGGCTACTCCACTAATCGCTACACCGGTTACAGCTCCAACTATTAAAATTCCAGTTGTACTTGCAGAACCAACACTTCAAATAGTTGTGGAATCAGATATTACGCTGAATCCTGCTGCAACTGAAATCAAAAGAGTGAAAAAACATGTATTCCTAAATCAAGTTAAATTAGTACCTGTTAGATTTGCACGTATTGATAATACTGACTTTTTTAGGGTAACAAGAGCTAAATTATTTGTAGCCGGACATATTCGTAAAAATATTGAATATGCTTCAGCGGCATGTAATGGAGCGCTACAAGATAGAATTGCGGATGTTCCGTTTTCTGGCTTTACAGAACTATTCTTCCCACAAACACCTGGAGGTACTACTCCAATTTTAGGAATTTCCGAGTTTGCCGAAGCGAACTTCCTGAATGAACGTACTCAAATGGATGCTCGCTTGGATAAGGCTTTCTTCCAAAATCTCGTTAAATACAATGAACAACCATTTGGCGAGTTAGTCGCTGCAAACTTCTTTGAACTTGATTTTTCACCAATTATGGCATCACCTGAAGGTACTTTCAGCACATTGCGTGAAAAAATTGTTCTGGATCTTACAGTAAAAGTACTGCAAGTTCAACAAGTCCGCCTTGGAGCTGGTAGTACTGTAGTTACTCCTGTTCTTTACGGACTTACTCCTCCTACTAGTCCTTGATAATCTCTAGTTTTTAGAGGTAAAGAACAAATAAAAAAGGTAGTTGAAAATTCGGTTGAATCTGAATTTCAACTGCCTTTTTGCAATTTAAAAAACAAGATGTATTAGAAGGTATGTAATTTGGGAAGGCTAGTAGGTTGCAAAAGGACATTTTTCAACAGTTCCCGAAAAAGATATCGAACAAATTAAATCGATAGAACGCATAATAAAAAGATTTATCATCATTATTAGAACAATCGATTTAAAAGCTTTTCATTAAGACAGTAAAGCTTGATTTGTAATGTTGAGATTAGGCATGAATGACAATTCTTGTTGCATTTGTGTTTCGAATAGCTCTGTTAAATTAAAAAAATAGGATGTCTATTCGCAATCCATGTCCATTACGATACTGTAGGAAATATCGAGTCTAGAACTAACCCAAGCCTTAAAAATATGTTCTATTTTCTTTTTAAGTTCTTCTGTGCCCATATTCTCATCAATACCCAATTCTTCTAAAGTAAACGTTTCTTGTATTCTATCTTTATATTTAGTATCAACCGCAAAAGTAACAGTTTTCTTCATAAGAGTATCCTCCAATCCATTAAGGAGTAGCATAGCAGAAAGTAAGCGGTTGAGGAAAGGTAAATGGTTTAATCTTAATGAACGGTAAAAAGTCTACTGTAGAGGCGTTAAACCAAGAGGAGTGGCATCATTTACATCATTGCTTCGGCGTTATTTGAGGAGCTATAGGGAGATTTAGGAATCCACCCAAAGGGACTTGCAGATTTGAAATGCAATCCTAAACGCAAGTCCTTATCTTTTTAAACTCAAATTTTCATTTGTTTAAGAAAGTGTTTAATTCATAGAATTTCGTACTTTTTCAGGAATCATCACTACTTCAGTTTGTAAATCTACAGGTTTAAAGGTTTTATCAATACAATCATCCCAGTATTCAATATGTTTTTTATCAATCCAATGTTCTAAGTCATCAACATCAATTCCACCTGACCTTTGAACAACATACCAATACAAATATTCCTCGCCATTTAATACTTCACGAAAAATTGTTTCAACGTACATTTGTTTATCCATATTAATCCCACTATGTTTTAACATAATATATATTATTTTCGCATTATTCTGAATTTTATTTAATCAATCGGTGAAGAACGGACCCTACTGTTGTATTGTGATAAGGTGAAGGTATGTAAGACAAGATTGATAGGGGGTATCCTGAATCTTTATTTCTAATTTTATTGGATTAAATACGATAGCTTCAAGAAATCTAATGAAATAGATGCAGGATATGGAAGAAACCTTTTTACAAAGATGATATGCGATGATACTATATATTAGGCGGTGATTTCAAGGGGAGAGAATTATTTCCTATAATTATTAAATATTCTCTTTCGATATTTCGTCAATTAAAGAACGACAGAAGGTATAGTAAATATCGTGACAAATCTAATGTATGTATTTTGTTTAATAGTTTGGGGACTTAATTTTATTGCAGTGAAAATTCAAGGAACGCCAGTGAGCTTAGAATTATCCTTGACTTATCGATTAGTTATTACTGCATTTTTATTTATTGCACTAGTATTGTTTCTTAAGCCAAAAGGGAAGCCAACACGTAAAGATATACCTTTTATCATGGTGTTTGGTGTATGTAATTTTGCTTTAAGTTATTTATGCTTATACTACGCAACAATATTGAGCTCAGCAGCAATTGTAACATTAATCTTTTCTTTAAAAGTGATATTGACTCCGCTAGCTCTTCGGATTTTCTTAAAAGAGCAACTACATCCTCGTGTTTTGTTTGGAGGGGTGTTAGGAGTGGTGGGTGTTTGTGTCCTCATTTATCCTTCTTTAAGTAGTTTTTCTAGCTTAGATGTTTTAAAAGGTATTTTGATTGCTCTTTTAGGTACAGTACTTACTGCTATTGGTGATGTAAGTTCTGCAAGGAATGCCAGAGGAAAGATTGACCCTATTTATTCGAATGCTATTGGCTTTACTATAGGGAGTATTTTAATGTCAGTCATTGTATTGTTCCAGGGGCAAAAGATCATAATCCCTACATCAATAACATACATATCAGCTTTATTGTACTTAACATTGATCGCTTCTTTCCTAGCGTGGCTATTTTATTTAAAGCTTGTTGAAAGAATAGGCGCTGCAAGAAGCGGGTACATGGTAGCTTTATTTCCGGTAATTGGGGGTATAGCTTCTGTTCTAATTGGTGAATCACCTCTTTCGATGTATTTGATCATAGGATGTCTGTCAAGTTGTATAGGTGCAGCTATAGCTTTAGGATTTAGAATTCCCCGTAGAATTAAGCAAATATAATTCTAGTTTTTGCGACAGCGTAAATGATCTAAGGAAGTATGGTAATAGTAGTCCACTCAGAAATGGGTGGATTTTTGTATGTGTTATTTCATTTTCTACTAAGTAATTCCTTTGGGACTAGCAACACTGAGTTATTTAGGATTTGAAAGGTAAATGAAAGGAGGATTCTATTTTGAAAAAGACAATTAGTTTATTCATCACGCTTCTTCTATTTTGCAGTTTGTTAGTTATGTGTAAAAGTGAAGTGAAGGCTACTTTTGTAGGGGTAATTGAGGAGATGGTAAACGATCGGAAAGCCGTAGTATATGTAACTGAATCAGAAAATAATGCGGTTTACGGAATTGTTTATGTAAATCTTGCAAAGAATCCCGACGAAACATTTAAAGTTGGTGATAAAGTAAAAGTCGGTTATAACGGAAAAGTACAAGGTACGGCACCAATGGCTGTTACTACACTTACTGTTGAATTAGTTGAGTAATATAATAGTGTACAATGTGACATTGCATTTTAAAATTTGATCATTACTCTGCTTTTCTCGAAAGTCTAGTGAAAGAGAAAATTATGAGGCCTGATTTTATTATCTCATGTTACGTCAACATGAGGTAATAAACTAAAATAATTGTAATTGGAGGAACACAAATGTCTGAAGATTTAACAGTAAAAATGAACGCAGGAAAGCTGAACATTCGGGTTGCAGCATGGATTGTTCACGACGACAACCTATTAGTAAGTCAATTTCCTGACGGGTCAATTTCTTTGCCAGGAGGAAGAGTACAGTTAAGAGAAACTAGTATTGAGGCAATCGAGCGTGAGATATTGGAAGAAACGGGAGTGCAACTAGGTACCCAGAAATTATTTGCGGTAATCGAAAACTTCTTCCACGATAAGGATTATTTTCACGAGATTTTATTTATTTACCGTGGTCAAATTCCAATTCAGCCTAACTATAACGGACAGGATTCCAGTAGTCAAAAAATTAGTTGGCTCCCTTTGGCACAAGTGAATGAGTTGAAACCAGATATTCTCGTTAAATTATCCCAAATTGTAGAGGTAGAGAAACTACATCACTTCACAAATATTGAAGTAAGATAACCCTGCTATTGCTCTTATAAAGTAGAGGTACCTCAATACCTAAACACAAAATAAAAGGACTAGTATGTATGGAGTTCTACACACAAGCACTAATGCTGAAGGGCTAATAATTTTGATAGGTGATAATAGATTTTTATTTTTTAAAAATGGTTGTATTATCTATACGAATAGAATCAACTTCACCGCAATTTAAACAAAATGTATATATTTTATTTGCCCCCTTACATGAAACTTTACTTGGCGTCTGTAGCTTCTGTAAATTGGGTATTTCCACATCTCTTACATTTTTTATTGGTCATGTATTTCACTCCTCAAACGTCCTTCTTTCTACAGTGAAATTGTAACATAGATAGAGCGGCGTTTTGGGAGAGCATATAGGCATTTGCGTAGACTGATAATCCTTAAATAGCATAACCTATATCGATATCGAAAGGAGGAAAAAATATGCAATACGATTACAGGCATGATGGTCGTGGGGGACAACATGGTGGCAGACATCCATATTACCCGGTTTCGCCAACTCATTTTTATCCGAGCCATCACTATCCATCCCATCATTTCTACCCAATGCATTACTACCCAACGCATCAGCGCTATCCACACCACCATCACCAACAACACCACCACCATCATCACCAATACCCACAACAGCCCTATCCGAACCCACGCTATTACTAAACAGGAAACGACAAGATCTTTATAAGGGTGATCGTTCCTTTTTCACGATTGTTAAGGTTTATATTGAACGGATCATTGGAGGAAAGTGATCCGCTTAATGAAGGTATAGGGATAACTTAGTATTTAATAATAAATTTAGCTAGTGCTGACAATACTTATGAATAAAATATAAAGAAAAATTGTTGATATTGAAATTTTTTGAGGATTGCTGGGGAAGTGTGGACAAATTGGATCATTAAACAAAGTATACTTGAGTTAAATAGTTAAAAAGGTCACTCTGTGAAAGTGACCTTTAATGAAGAGGTGTAAGGCTTAAAGCAAACACGCTTTATTATTTTAATAGCTCAAAATAATTATTAAAAGATTAATACATGAATGTAGTGCCGACAATAATTAAAAGAATGAACAGAACAACAATTAAAACAAATGTTGAACCGTTATTGCCACCTCCATAGCTATAACCTCCGTAGCAACAATTGTTGTTATAATTGCCACTGAACCATCCCATGATGCATTCCTCCTTTCTACATCTATAATATGTATCGATATAGAAAGTGGGGAAGGTATTTATCCAACAAAAAGTACCTTAACATTATAATATTTGGAAATTAATTATTGCTTAATTTACTTTGAAAAAAAGGGCCACTGTATAGGAGTGACCCTCAGTAACAAGGCGGTGTAAGCTAAAAAATTAGCTGTATACTATTAATATGATGAAATAACTCTTTTGTATAGTGGATTGCCTTAGGAATTAAATTATAAATAATAATGTGAAAAATGCACCATGCAAATAGGGATTTCTATAAGACCAAGATAGCTTAATGGCCATCTTGGTCTATTTTGTGTGACGAAAGTGGAAGTATTACATAACAAATTAAACCAACTTCAAAGGTGGTTCTAAATAAAGTATAAAAAGTTTCACTAGGCGCAACATAAAAAAGTATTATAGATGTTTTGTTAAATCAATTAAAGCGTTTAGAGAGGTGAAAGATTTAAAAATGGATATCATCCTAGCGTTGTTACCAGCTCTCTTTTGGGGAAGTATTGTATTATTTAACGTCAAGCTCGGTGGTGGACCGTATAGTCAAGTACTTGGAACAACATTTGGTGCACTTATTTTCTCTATAGGTATTTACTTTTTTGTAAAGCCTGAGTTATCCCCATTAGTGTTTGGAGTCGGAATTGTATCAGGTCTTTTTTGGGCATTAGGTCAGGTAAACCAATTAAAAAGTATTGATTTAATTGGGGTTTCAAAAACAATGCCCATTTCAACAGGGATGCAATTGGTAGCAACGACTTTATTTGGCGTAATCGTGTTTCATGAATGGTCGACAACAATGTCGGTTATATTAGGTGTTCTTGCACTTATTAGTATCATCATTGGTATTGTTCTCACATCACTTCCTAATCCAGAAGAGAAAAAAGAAGATCACGGAAGCAATTTGAAAAAAGGGATTTTAATTTTACTTGTTTCAACTTTTGGTTATTTAGTATATGTGGTAATAGTACGTTTATTTAATGTAAGTGGATGGTCTGCTTTATTGCCACAAGCAATCGGGATGGTAATAGGTGGAGTTTTATTAACATTTAAGCATAAACCATTTAATAAATATGCGATTCGTAATATTATTCCTGGTTTAATATGGGCTGCCGGAAATATGTTTTTATTTATATCACAGCCGCGTGTAGGCGTCGCAACTAGTTTTTCTCTTTCTCAAATGGGGATTGTCATCGCTACTTTAGGTGGAATTTTTATATTAGGTGAGAAAAAAACAAAAAAACAATTCATCGCCATTATTATCGGGATTGTTTTTATAGTCGCTGCTGGAATTATGTTAGGAATTGCGAAAAGATAAAAAGGAGGATCTTGTATGTATCCAGATTTAGAAGGGAAAGTTGTTGTCATCACAGGCGCTGCAACGGGGCTAGGAAAAGCAATGGGCATTCGCTTTGGAGAGGAAAAAGCGAAAGTAGTTATTAATTATCGTTCCAATGAAGCGGATGTAAATGCTGTAGTGGAAGAGGTTAAAAAAGCTGGTGGGGAGGCCATTGCTGTACAAGGTGATGTTACAGTTGAAGCGGATGTCATTAATCTCGTTCAAACAGCTATAAAAGAGTTTGGAACACTCGATGTGATGATTAATAATGCAGGTATAGAAAACCCAGTCGCTTCTCATGAAATGCCGTTAAGTGATTGGAATAGAGTCATTAGTACAAATTTAACGGGTGCGTTTTTAGGAAGTCGAGAAGCCATTAAATATTACGTCGAAAATGACATTAAAGGAACAGTTATCAATATGTCCAGTGTGCATGAGGTAATTCCTTGGCCGTTGTTTGTGCATTATGCCGCTAGTAAAGGGGGCATTAAGTTAATGACAGAAACATTAGCCTTAGAATATGCGCCAAAGGGAATTCGTGTCAATAACATTGGACCAGGAGCAATCAATACGCCTATAAATGCTGAGAAATTTGCTGATCCAGCTAAACGTGCCGATGTTGAAAGCATGGTGCCGATGGGATATATCGGAAAGCCAGAAGAGATCGCTGCAGTCGCAGTATGGCTTGCTTCATCACAGGCTAGTTATGTAACAGGTACTACTCTATTTGCGGATGGTGGAATGACTTTATATCCTGAATTCCAGGCTGGGCGTGGATAACTAAAGATGTGTAAAAAAGGTATCAAGGTTTCTTGATGCCTTTTTGCCTTACATAATTTACAACAGAGAGTTTTGAAGAAATGTCGCCTGAAAATATAGTAGTGGAAGAAGATACGCCCCTCATGCTCAGTGGGATGTATAGGAAAATAATAATAAGAAAAATATATTGATATTATTCATAAGCAGAATTAGGTAAAGCACTTAATAGTCTTGTTATTTATATACTACAGCCTATGTACAAATAACCTAAACCCTATAAATGATTTATCATATTCTAGTATTATTATCTATCGATTGAAAAGAGGTAAGACACTGATGAATACTTCCTGCAATTGTGATTGTAAAAATGTATTTCGATCAAATAAAGTATCTTCTTGTCCAATTTGTCAAAATAGCTCTGTTAGGCTTCCTGTTCCAAGTAATTTTACGACAGGAGCAATATGGAGAAATCCAGCTACAGAGACGATTGTTGTCACACTTTTAAATAAAACAGACGCACCACAAACAGTAACTGTATCGGTATTAGATTGGCAAAATTGTGCTCAAGAAGAGATGCCAAAAGAAGCTTTCTTATGTGGAGAATCGCAGCCTTCACTTTTTAATGGAACGCCAGTGCCTCTTATTTTTACTATTCCAGCAAAAAAACTACTTGTCGTTCATGCAACTCCGCAAAATCCTTGGCTACCCACTGATCCATGTTATGAAGTACTGGTGACATTGCCAAGTGATCCAGTCATTCCTTTCTTTCCTGGTGACCCTGTTATCCCAAGTGATCCATGTATTGTAAATACTTGGGGTATTAACGATTTAGGTATACCTCAAGAAGGAAATACGGTGTTCCATCGTCAGTTTCAACGAACTATTTTTATTTAACTTCTTTCAGCGAGTGTCATGGAATCGGAAAAGAGTTCCTATAGGATGGTAGTCTAAAATTATCGCATCTAAAATGCGATATCGCTAAATGACCTGTAACGTGTTACTGGACGAAAGCCTTGTGTAAACGTAGCGGCAGCATCAAAGGTCTTCGGAGAGACAGCTACAATTACGCCATGAAGAAATCGATTTCTCACATCGACTACTTGTAAATCTGAAACACTTGTTCTATTCTAAAGAAGAATAACAAGTTAAGATTTTGAGATTGAAGTGGGAGGAAAGAGCATGAAAATAAACTTATCACAGAAGAATTTACAAACTTTGCCTATCATAGAGGAAGAACTAATAAATGAAATAAAAGAATTAAATCTTTTTGATAATGATTTAATAAAAATACCTGAAAAAATATTTGAGATGGCTAGTATGGAGATATTGAACATCTCTGTCAATAAGATTTGCCAGATGCCTTCAAAAATAATGAATTTAACAGAGCTTAGAATGTTAGATGTAGGGCATAATGCCATAGACCGTATTCCTCCCGAAATCGGTCACCTTATGAATATGGAAGATTATTTGTATTTTCATAACAATAAATTGCAATCAATTCCACGTGAAATCGGTCAACTGACAAAAGTGAAATATTTAAATTTAAGTGATAATAGTTTAAAAAAATTGCCCGAGGAAATTGGAAATTTAACCAAACTAGTAGAGCTACGTGTAATGAATAATCAATTAACAGAGTTGCCAAATAGAATAGGTAATTTAACTAATTTAAGAGAATTACATTTGAAAAATAATCAAATTACATCTCTTCCTGAGAAATTTGGAGAATTAGCTTTATTACGAGTTTTAGATTTAGAAGAAAATCAATTAGAAGAAATACCACATTCTTTAAATAAATGTAAAAAATTAAGACGATTGAATTTGAGACATAATCAATTAAAAACATTGCCTGAAGATATAGGTAATTTACAAAATTTGTTGGAAATAGACTTGAGAAGTAATCAACTTTTAGAGTTACCTATATCCCTAATGGATATCAAAGATTTAGAACGTCTAGATTTAAGATGGAATCATCAATTGAGTGTCCCTAGTTGGATAGAGGTATTAGAAGAAAGAGGATGTATTGTATATTTGTAGACTTTAAAAACCGAGCTTCGAGAACAGGTGGTTGTAATCTAAACCTTCCAAATAGTACAAGATCAAGTGTTGTTTACGGTTTGTCTAGAAAGTGTATAGAATAATGAAGTAATATATGCATGTAATCTTGTCAGAGGACCAGCCATTCATTAATAAAATGAGTTCTGGTCTTTTTGTATTTATTATTTGAAATCGAATCTGAAGAACAACTTTGAACATGAATAAAATGGCTCCATCTGACTATGGATAGTTGACATATATAGAAAACAAGTCATCCTGGTTAGAATTTTAAGTTGTAAGAGATTTAATAATAGTAAGTAAACTGGAATGTGAAATAGGCTCCTCAATGAATAGCCTTATATGTACAGAGGAAAATTTCTTAGTGATGCAAAGTATGGTTCTTTTCATGATATTCCACGTAATAAAAGGACAGTTTATAAATGAAGTGAAAGAAAAAACAAATGTTTATTGAGGATATGAAAAGTTTTAATTCAATTATCGTAGAATCGAAGTATTTTAATCGTCTATTAGGAAGCGTGAGATAAGGTTAGTACATTCCAATGAAGAATATTAAAACATAAAAAAGGACTTCCGTTATTGGTTCTATTCATACACGCAAGCCCTAGAATGGAGACAAACATTACTTGTCAATTGTCTGTTATCCCATTTTAATGCTTTATGTTAAAGTTAAACACCAACAAAGTGGTTCAAAACAGAATATATACTGAGCGATTAGGATTAATGCGACGCACCGCTCCATATTAATGTTCTTAATAAATACACCAAGCCAATACCGGCAATAATCAAAAGAATGAATAGAACAATAGCAAAGGCGAAATTCGTCCCTGATCCAAAAGATGAATAATTCAATGCAGCTCCCTCCTTCTTGTATAAAGAAAAGGTAGTATATTTTATCAAACGCTGTAACAACGTCGCAGCCTTTATTAAAAGAGTGATTTACGGCATTCACATCTACTTAGTTTTTTCGAACACGTTAATTGAATGTAGGATTTCCCACCTCATCAAGCTAATCGTACAATCGAATACTGATCAGTTACATTTATAGAGGTGTCTTCACGGGCGCACTAGGATACTTCCTTTTTAAATGTATACTATGTTTTACAGAGTAACGAACTCAGGGCCAATTACCTTTATGAATGGGGGAATTAATCCTCAATGATTGATAAAAGGGTTCAGCACTGCAAGTTAAGGATGAAGTTGCTCAATTGATTGGAAAGACCATTTCATAATCTATCTATATAAATCTATATTTTTACATTTGTTGATAAAAAAGTATTGTTCTATCTAAAAAATATGTACCAATACTCACCATTTTTGTATAGAATCTAAGATAACTTATTTGGAAATGGAGTGAAGAAGATGTTTCCTATTTTAGATACTGAACGATTAGTGTTAAGAGAACTTACTGAACATGACGCCCAAGAAGTATTAAACTGTTTTTCAAATCCTGATGTATTACGCCACTATGGGCAGAATCCTTTAACAAATATAGAGCAGGTTAAACAAATAATTAAAAATTTTTCAAAGAATTATGATGAAAAACGTGGAATTAAATGGGGAATTTCATTAAAAGGACAAGAAGGTATTATTGGCACTATCGGTTTTCAAGAGTGGTCGACTGAGCATAAAAGAGCTGAAATCAGCTATGCACTTTTTCCTGAGAGCTGGGGAAAAGGGTATGCACAGGAGGCTGTTAATAGAGTCCTATCATTTGGCTTTCAAGAGATGGATTTATTGCGTATTGGAGCTATTGTTTTTACTGAAAATGAAGCTTCAAATAAACTATTAACCAAATTAGGCTTTGAAAAGGAAGGGATATTAAGAAATTATATGCACCAAAACGGTGTTCCGTATGACACTAATATTTTTTCTCTAATTAAATAGAATGTAAGTATAAAAAAGGGTCACTGGAGGAAGGTGACCCTTAGTCATTCATAAAGAAGGTATAGGGATAAATTAGTATTACTCTAGGAAAAATATGAGCAATAGAGATATTGGCGGTGTCGTTTATTAGTAACTAATGAAAGTAGCGCCAACGATAATTAAAAGGATGAATAATACAACAATTAGGGCAAAAGTAGACCCTGAGCCGTAACCATTGCTTGAACAACTCATAATTACTCCCTCCTTTCTACAATATATAATACGTAAAGCAGTAAAAAGGAGAGATGGTAATCATCTAACTTGTAAAAATAAATAATGGAATATAGTTAGAAATAATTCTCCCTATATTTTTACATTAAATTTTACGAGTATTATAGTTATGAAGATGGCATCTACTACTTAGCGGAGTATATGACCTTCGTAAGTAACCATTCACACTACATATATTACATATCAAATTGAAGTTTTATACATTGGATAGCGGCTAGTTATTATAGGAGGAAATACAAATGGAAAAAGTGAAATCACCAAAAGTTGGCGTTGGGGCAGTTATTCTAGATAAGACTAACAAAGTTTTACTCGTTTTACGTAAAAAAGCACCTGAAGCAGGCAGTTGGAGCTTACCGGGTGGCAAAGTTGACTATATGGAAACAATAGAAAATGCGATTATACGTGAAATAAAAGAAGAGCTTGGAGTGGACATCGAAATTACACAATTGGTATGTGTGACCAACCATATTATACATTCAGAAGATGTTCATTATGTAGCGCCTACTTTCTCTGCTCATATTACGAACGGTGAAGTAGAAAATAGAGAACCGTATGCTTTAGAGAAAGTGCAGTGGTTTTCAATAAATGAAATTCCAGAAAATATTACAATGACTACAGAATACGCACTGAAACAGTTAAAGCTTATGTAATATAGGGGAAATATACGTATAACTTAATTTGAACTGGGTGGACGCTTCATGACCCGGTTCTTTCTTTTAACATCTAATGGAACACCTTCTTTTCGATAAAATGGAAGTAAGTGTAGCATAAATATATCAGCTTTTATTAAACCACCTATTAAACTATTATCGACATGATAATCTTGCAACATTGTAAAATTTGGCATGTTAGGATAATATATCGTAGGAGGTGCAGTTTGGCCTAAGGGCTTGTGGTAATAAACCACAAATTACCTTTTGACAATTATTTTGATGAAAAAAAGAAAAATTGTTCTCATCGTTTGCGTGTTTATTATCTTTCTAACAGGCTCACGAGTTTTATGGTTGGAATTATTTAATAATTCAGATCAACCACATGCTGTAAAAGGGCAAATGGATTTAAGGAATTGGAATTTTAATGATGAACATGCCATTACACTCGATGGAGAGTGGGAGTTTTATCCTAATAATTGGTTGATTAATGAAGAAAAACACTTAGAATTTAAAAAGGTTCAATCTACATACATACAGGTTCCTAATAGGTGGAATTCTGCTTTACAAGAGGAAGAGACGAGTCCTTATGGTTACGGTTCTTATCGATTAAAATTACTGGTCAATCCGGAAGAAAAAATAACCTTCAGTATACGAGTTCCCAGCGTTCGGAGTTCCTCAGAACTATATGTAAATGGACGACGGTTAGCAAAATCAGGTGAAATAGGGGAGAACGCAGAAAATACAATTGCCAAAAACGTTCCATATACTGCTTCCTTTGAATCAAACGGTCATAAAGAAATCGAAATTATTGTTCAGGCTTCTAACTTTAAGGATCCTCGTGGCGGTGGAATTTCTCGCTCCATTAAATTAGGAAAAGAAGATATATTAGGTAGGGAAACGCAATTGTCGATAGCTATGCAACAACTAGTTGCAATAGTTTTTTTAATACATGCGATCTATTCCATCATTTTATTTTTTGTAGGAAGCATGGAAGATAGAAGATTACTTTACTTTTCTCTGTTATCAATGTGCATTATGAATTATTACTTATTAGGAAGCGATGACAAATTATTATCTTATTGGTTTTTGATTAACTACGACTGGGGCTTTAAATTAGCTCATCTTGTTATGGTAGGGATAGGCTTTTCACTACTTCAATGCATAAAACATTGGTTGCCACAACATGTGAGAAAATATATAAGTTGGTTTAGTATTATCTGTGGTATAACCTCTTTATTGACGATCTTACTACCTACACGCTATATACTATTTAATCAAGTCGTTTATATTATTATAATAGCAATCGCATTGGTTATAACGATCCTAACAGTAATGCAAAAATCTATTAAAGAGATTAGAAGTAATATTGTTTTACTTCTTGCCACTTTAGCATTTAGTAATAATCTTATTTGGGATGGTCTTCTTCTCATTTTTGGAGTAAAAGTGATTATGTATCCAATTGATCTAATTATAACGATGACTTGTTTGGCTATTTTGTGGTTTAAAGGATATGCTAGGGTTTATTCAGATACGAAAGAACTTGCAACCAAGCTCCAAAAGACTGATAAGTTAAAGGATGAATTTCTTGCTAATACTTCTCATGAATTACGAAATCCACTTCATGGGATCCTTAACATATCTAAAGCTGTTTTGGAAAGAGAAGAACGTGTACTCAGTGACAAAAGTGTCAAGGATTTAGAAACAGTGCTGTCTGTAGGAAGTCGTATGTCACTTATGTTAAATGATTTACTAGATGTCATGAGTTTAAAAGAAAATAATCTTAAACTAAAGTTTAGAACTGTTTCGATTCACGCAGTTGTATCGGGTGTATTAGATATGCTCTATGTTATGAGTGACGGAAAACAGATTCAGTTATTGAATCAAATCCCTAAAGATTTCCCGAAAGTATTGGCTGATGAAAATAGAGTGATTCAAATTGTTTTCAATTTACTTCATAATGCGGTGAAATACACGAACGAAGGTGAAGTAAAGATCTCTGGTCATGTAAGAAATGATATGGCGGAAATTGTGATTTCGGATACTGGTATTGGAATCGATGAGAAAACCATTGAACGTATATTTGAACCTTATGAGCAGGGTACCTATAGTAAGGAGGCAATGATAGAAGGCGGATTTGGGCTAGGACTAAGTATTAGTAAACGTTTGGTTGAACTACATGGAGGAACATTACGGGTAAAATCAGCTGTAGGGAAAGGGTCAGAATTTACGTTTACCCTACCAATATCTGACGGAACGGATGAGCAAACAAATGTAGCACCGCTATCAGATGTGAACGAAGTATCAGCGGTAGTGACTCCTGCAAATCCATTTGATGATCGAATTGAAAATCATTCAATCATGGAAGCGAATCGACCTAGAGTATTGGTTGTCGATGATGATCCAGTTAACTTAAGAGTTATCGAAACAATACTTTCCATAGAAAAATACGACTTAGTATCTGTTACAAGCGGTAATAAAGCTCTCGAAATATTAATGTCACAAGAGTGGGATTTAGTCATATCAGACGTAATGATGCCAAATATGTCTGGGTACGAATTAGTACGTACAATTCGTCAGCAATTTTCAATAACTGAACTACCAGTTTTACTTCTCACAGCAAGAAGTCAGCCGCAAGACATTAAAAATGGTTTCTTATCTGGTGCGAATGATTACGTCACAAAACCAGTGGACGCTTTAGAGCTAAGATCAAGAGTGAAAGCACTAACCGACGTTAAACAATCTGCACAACAACGGCTTCGAATGGAGGCAGCATGGCTTCAGGCACAAATACAGCCCCATTTTTTATTCAACACATTAAATGCGATTATCACGTTAAGTGAAATTGATATCGAGCGTACTAGTAAGCTACTTGAAGCACTAAGTGATTTTTTAAGGGAATCCTTTAAGTTTCAAAATATTGATGAGCTTGTTCCACTGGAGGACGAAGTAAATCTTGTTCGATCTTATTTATACATTCATAAGGAACGTTTCGGGGAGCGGATAAACGTAACGTGGAATCTGAACGTTTCCACAGACGTCATGATACCATCACTGACCATCCAACCATTAATTGAAAATGCTTTGAAACATGGGATATTGCCCCGTGAAAGTGGCGGGAATATTCATATTAGCATTGAAGATTTCGACACGTATATTGAGATCTCTGTGTCAGATAATGGTACTGGAATGGATGAAGCTACGATGGAACGTTTACTTGAAAGAAAATCGGAGACTTCAACTGGCATTGGATTGCTTAATACAGATCTTCGCTTAAAACAACATTACGGTAAAGGACTTCAAATTAAAAGTAAGCCAAAGCATGGTACAACCATATCGTTTGTAGTTCTTAAAAAGAAAGAAAAATCAAAGCAATTTAAGCGTGAACTGTTGGTAAAATAAGAACATTCAATAGGTGCCACCCCTCATTTCATAATGGGGGGTAGTTATATAAATATACTGTCCATTTAAAATCCTGTTTCTGCAGGATTTTTTCTTTAATTATGGAAAGAGTAAGGAAAAGATAATAAAAAGAAGGATAGATACAGGAAGTGTTATTTAAGTTATCAAGTTATTTTAAAATATACATCACCTAAAATAGTCCAACAACATTCAGACATATTTTTTGTTGGTTTTTTACATAATAATCAAAACAGTAGAATGCAGGAATCGATGATGAAATATTGTCCACTATCTTATTTCCGTCTAAG
The DNA here is from genome assembly GCF_050280125.1 of Lysinibacillus sp. NPDC093692. NCBI lineage: Bacteria > Bacillati > Bacillota > Bacilli > Caryophanales > Bacillaceae > Lysinibacillus > Lysinibacillus sp. NPDC093692. The sequence continues at coordinate 1,588 of NZ_JBNNUW010000022.1, read as the reverse complement.
CTAAGGAGCCTAATGTATGCAAACCTACATCCAAATGATAGGATGAATCGTCTTTGTCAGGTACTTGAATCCAATAGTAAGTTTCCATTGTGACGTAACTTTATAATGGATTTTATAAAAACAAGGACAGATAACCTTAATTAGTCATCTGTCTTCAGTAATCATTTTGTAAACGGATCTTCCGCTTCATATAGATAACTTTTCTCAAAATTTTCTTTTGTTTCTGCAAAAACGGTTTTCTCCTTTGCTTCTGCTTGTTCACTAGCTGGAGCTTCATCGTGAGAGGAACAGGCGGTTAGTAAGAACGCAGTCAGTGCCCCTAAGTACAAGAATTTTTTCATTGCTACAACCTCCGTTATTGTTTGTTACGTTTTAGATTGTGCAATTACACTTAGAATATAACGGAAAAGGTGATGATAAAAATTTCTTTTGAAACAAAAAATGAAAAATAAACGTTTAACAATAAAAAGGGATATTGCGTGAAAAAAATTTAAGGATTCATCACAATTTGCGGATTAGTATTAATAGGTTGCTCACATCAAGAATTATAAATACCAATTATAAAAACTCAATAGAAGAAGGTAACTCTAAGAACTGTTGAAAAGTAATACTAACCATTAATAGTAGGTGCTAGAATAGACTAAGTAATCGTATTAATTAATATTTAAGAGGTGTTTTTATGAAGTTAGATGAATTTACAATTGGAGATGTGTTCGAAACTAAACCATACAAATTAACAAAAGAGGATATTATGAGGTTTGCAGGTGAGTTTGACCCCCAATATATGCATTTAGATGAGGAAAAAGCAAATCAGGGAAGTTTTAATGGAATCATTGCTTCTGGGATACATACACTAGCTATTTCATTTAAGCTATGGGTTGAAGAAGGTAAATATGGTGAGGATGTTATTGCAGGAACAAGAATGAATAATATTAGATTTATAAAGCCGGTGTATCCTGATGATGAACTACATATCATTGTAAAGGTTATAGATAAGAAAGCAACAAAGAATGAAATGGGTATCCTAACGGTATTGTTATCTACTTTCAATGATAAGGAAGAAAAAGTTTTTGAGGGAGAATTATCTGCATTGATAAATCGATGAAGGTTATTTTAAATTATTGAACACCACCAGTTAATAGTAATTCAATTAAAGGGGGCAATTCTTAAAAGGAATTGTCCCTTTTTCGCTAACATTGCTATTTCAGGAAAATTCACAGCGACAACGAATCGGATTATTAAACGTGGTTCTAGTAGGCTAAGGCACAGTTTATATTTAGCTGTTTTTGTGTGGAATAAGAAGCTCTAGAAATAAAAAACTCAAAGTTTTATGACAAGAAACGGTCAGAAGGAAAACCTTCAAAAGTTGCGTTAGTTGCTTGTATTAATAAACTTCTTCAATGGATATATGCTTTATTAAAGAGGAAAGAAGTTTTCCTTAATTTATCTTAATTTATTAAATTGACCATTAGATGAAAAGCCTCCCACAAAACTGAAGTGACCCCTAAAAGTTAGACACGGTTATTTCATTAGGCAGCTTGAGTAAAATGAGTTCGGTATTGAACCGGACTCATTTTTAATTTTGCCT
>NZ_JBNNUW010000021.1:0-95422 GCF_050280125.1 Lysinibacillus sp. NPDC093692 | reverse complement strand
TCACACCCGTTCCCATACCGAACACGGAAGTTAAGCTCTTTAGCGCCGATGGTAGTTGGGGGCTTCCCCCTGTGAGAGTAGGACGTCGCTAGGCAATCTAAAGCCTGAGAATTATTTCTCAGGCTTTTTTATTTTTTTTAGGCTGTCTTATACAAACAATGTATAGGACAGCCTTTTATCTTTTTTCAGCGAATGTTTTTCTGTGCGAAAGCAAAGCGACAGCACAATAATAGTAATTACGCTAAGACAAAATCTAAAATTCAAGAGCATTTCGAAGATTATTTAAATAAGATTGGCTAACGGGTAGTTCACTTCCATCCTTTAAAGTGACAATAAAATTGGAAGTAAGATCACGAGCCATTTTTTTTATGAAATGAATATTAACAATATAAGATCTATGAATGCGAATAAAAGATGACGGTAGACGCATTTGGAGTTCTTTCAGTGTAATACTTGTTTTAAATTGTTCTCCCTCCACATAAAACCACGTTTTTTTCTGCAGACTTTCAATATGAGAGATTTTTTCAATTGCAATAGGATTCCATTCTTCTTCTTGCTTTCCTGTTAAAAATTGATAGGGCTCTAATTTCTTTTCGGTAAAGGTTGAAGGTAATACTACAATAAGTGCTGCAGGTACATCTAAAATGTTAATAGGATAACCTATCCCATAATACGGTGTTTCGAATAAGGAATTATCTAGAACGGCGTCTGTTCGTTTCCTTGTGCGTAGTACTTGTTCTGCAATGCTACCGGATTGTACTTGCTGGCCTACTTCTAAGTTAATGTTTTGATGTCCAGAATGAAAATAAATATAAGAGTTTTCAGCGGCAATTGCGATGGATGAATTGACTGGAACCCAGTCCTTTAGCATTGAAATAAACTGTTGTGAAATATCTTTTGGCAAAGAATTAAACTCATTATTCATTGTGAATATCCCCCTTGTTTGTAAACAGTTTACCAAATTTCATCGCCAAAAAAAGCGGTTTCATCATTAAAATTTGGTGTTTTATCTAAAAATAATGAAAATTCAGAAGTTCTGTTATATATTAATTTACAACAAATAAACCTGTTATGGAACAGTGGATTAAAAGTTTTTTAACAGAGTATATTGTCTACAAAGGGGAAGGTGGAATTTCAATATGTCAACACGTCAAGAAAAAATTCAAGCATTAGAAAAGCAATGGGCAGAGAACACTCGTTGGGCAGGTATTGAACGTGCATATTCAGCTGAAGAGGTTGTTAAGTTACAGGGCTCTGTTGTACTTGAACAAACTTTAGCAACTAAAGGTGCGGCTCGACTATGGAACTCTTTACAAGAAGAACCGTTCATTAATGCGTTAGGTGCATTAACTGGTAATCAAGCTGTACAACAAGTGAAAGCTGGATTAAAAGCAATCTACTTATCAGGCTGGCAAGTAGCTGCTGATGCTAACCTTTCTGGTCAAATGTACCCTGACCAATCCTTATATCCAGCAAACTCTGTACCAGCAGTAGTAAAGCGTATTAACCAAGCTTTACAACGTGCAGATCAGATCGATCATGCTGAAGGACGTGTTGATCAATTTGATTGGTTCGCTCCAATCGTGGCAGATGCTGAGGCTGGCTTCGGTGGTCCACTAAACGTATTTGAGCTTGTAAAAGGTATGATTGAAGCTGGAGCTGCTGGTGTTCACTTAGAAGACCAATTAGCTTCTGAGAAAAAATGTGGACACTTAGGCGGTAAAGTTTTACTTCCAACACAAAATGCTGTTCGTAACTTAATTGCTGCTCGTCTTGCAACAGACGTAATGGGTGTTGATACAATTTTAATCGCTCGTACAGATGCTGATGCTGCAGATATGGTAACATCTGATATCGATCCACGTGATGCTGAGTTTATTACTGGTGAACGTACTCCAGAAGGCTTCTTCCGTACAAAACCAGGTATCAAACAAGCAATTGCTCGTGGGTTAGCTTACGCGCCGTATGCAGATTTAATTTGGTGTGAAACTTCTAAACCATCTCTTGAGGAAGCTCGTGAATTTGCGGCAGCTATTCATGCAGAATTCCCTGGTAAATTGCTAGCATACAACTGCTCACCTTCATTTAACTGGAAAGCAAATCTATCAGAAGAAGAAATCGCAGAATATCAACGCGAGTTAGGTAAATTGGGATACAAATTCCAATTCGTAACATTAGCTGGTTTCCACGCATTAAACCACTCTATGTTCGAGCTTGCGCATGATTATAAAGATAATGGTATGGCTGCATACTCTAAGCTACAACAAGCTGAGTTTGCATCAGAATCAAAAGGCTACACAGCTACTCGCCACCAACGTGAAGTAGGTACTGGTTACTTTGATGACGTATCTCAAGTTATCTCTGGTGGTACTTCTTCTACAACAGCGATGGCTGGCTCTACTGAAACAGAACAATTCGTATAAGTTTCATAAAGTACGTGTATTCCTAAATTCATAATCATAGATTAGTCTCTCCCGCTCCTCCTAAAGCGGGGGAAGACTACTTAAAATCGCAAAGGTGGGGGAAATAACTGATGGAACAAGCAACAACAGGTAAGCTTAAAATTGTTGGGGAACAAAATGAGCAAACAAAAGAAATTTTAACACCAGAAGCCCTTGAGTTTGTTCTTGCCCTGCACGAAAAATTTGATGCTCGTCGAAAAGAGCTGTTAGAGGCTCGTCAAGAACGCCAAAAGCGTCTTGATGCAGGTGAGAAACTCGACTTCTTACCAGAGACAAAGCATATCCGTGAGGGAAATTGGACAATTGCACCACTTCCAGCAGATTTGCAAGACCGTCGTGTAGAAATTACAGGACCTGTTGACCGTAAAATGGTTATTAATGCTTTAAACTCTGGTGCAAAAATGTTTATGGCTTGCTTTGAGGATGCATCTGCTCCGACATGGGAAAACATGATTGGCGGCCAAATAAATATGCGTGATGCTATTAATAAAGCAATTGAGTTTACACAAGCATCTAATGGTAAAACGTATAAGTTAAACGAAAACACAGCTGTGTTATTAGTGCGTCCACGTGGTCTTCATTTACTTGAAAAGCATGTACTAGTAGATGGCGAACCGATCTCTGGTAGTTTCTTTGATTTCGGTCTGTATTTATTCCATAATGCTAAAAATGCATTGGCACAAGATACAGGACCATATTTCTACTTGCCGAAGCTTGAAAGCCATTTGGAGGCTCGCTTATGGAATGATGTCTTTGTGTTTGCACAAGATTATATCGGAATCCCACAAGGGACAATTAAGGCTACTGTATTAATCGAAACAATTTTAGCTGCATTTGAAATGGATGAAATTTTATATGAACTGCGTGAACATTCAGCTGGTCTGAATTGTGGACGCTGGGATTACATTTTCAGCTACATCAAGCGTCTACGTAATCAACCTGATGTAATTTTACCGGACCGTGGACAAGTAACAATGACTGTACCATTCATGAAGGCATATACGTCTTTATGTATTCAAACATGTCATAAACGTAATGCTCCTGCAATGGGCGGTATGGCAGCACAAATTCCTGTTAAAGGGGATGACGATGCGAATGCTGTAGCGTTTGCAAAGGTTGCCGAAGATAAGCGTCGTGAGGCAACAGATGGCCATGATGGAACTTGGGTAGCACATCCGGGTATGGTTGCAACGGCGATGGAACAGTTTGATGCGATTATGACGACACCAAACCAAATCGATAAAAAACGTGAGGATGTAAATGTTACAGCGGAAGATTTAGTAGCTGTTCCAGAAGGTACAATTACACTTGAAGGGCTTCGAATTAACTGTAGCGTAGGGGTTCAGTACATTGCTTCTTGGCTACGAGGCAACGGAGCTGCACCGATTAACAACTTAATGGAGGATGCTGCAACTGCAGAAATCTCTCGTACACAAGTATGGCAATGGATTCGCCATCCAAAAGGTATCTTGGGTGATGGCCGTGGTATTACATTGGCCTTTGTATTAGAAATCTTGGAGGAAGAGCTTGTGAAAATTAAAGAGGCTGTTGGGGAACAAGTCTATAACAGTGGCCGCTATGAAGAAGCTGCTGAGCTGTTTAAATCTTTAATTGAACAAGACGAATTTGCGGAATTCTTGACGCTTCCAGGTTACGAAAAATTAGCTTAACTTGCTTTCAGCATAGATTGATTTGAGATACGAATCTATTAAACGAACATATCCAAGCTTTCCTAAATTGTTGTGGACTAAACTCGAATGGAGTCCACCTTATTCTACTAATGTAACGAGCGGGGTCTGTTCCCCCGTTCCTTACTGAAAATTGAACACGGTTACAAAAAAGGGGTCATGAATAAAGGGATTTAAAAGGGTAAAGGATGTCTTACGAGCTTAGATGGGGAGCTTGTAAGGCATTTTTTTATCTTCTAAAACATTGCAAGGAGGGAGTATAAAATGGAAATATTGCTGGCTCCCGGGGCGATGCCGGTAGTTGACGAAATTTATGATGCATTAGCAATAGTTGAAAGGGAATGTCTCGAATTAATCATGAGACATCTCTTTTTTGATTGTTCAATTGGTCTCGTTTTTTATGCACAAAGAATGATTATTTGTTATATTAGCTATATAACAATTTTGGAGATGATAGTAATGTTTATTCAAATAGAGCCACAATCTGATGTACCAATCTATGAACAGGTAACACGGCAAATTATTGAAGGTATTGCAAGAGGAGAAATGAAACCAGGAGATACCCTACCATCTGTACGTAGTTTAGCGGCTGATCTGGGCGTAAATATGCATACGGTTAATAAAAGCTATCATGAGCTAGAGCAAAAGGGGATTATTACTATTAGAGCCAAATCAGGTGCTATTATTCGTTCAACAGAGGAGCGAGCGTTAACTCCTGAACAATTTAAACAAATTGAAAAAAACCTAAAGCCTGTTGTGGTAGAAGGAATGGTGCTCGGCGCAACAGCCGAACAAATCGAGCACATGATAAAAAAGGTATTTTCCGATTTGCAAATACCTGCAGAAGGGGTGTAGCATATGCTACTTTTCGTTTTCTTAACCGTCTACCTCTTAACATTATCTCTACAAGTATTTGTTCCATATATAGTACGTGAGACAACCATCTTTGGCGTTACTGTACCTGAACAAAATGTAAAACATCCTGCATTACGTAATATGAAAAAGCATTATGCACAAATCGTTGGAATATCTGGTGTCCTATTTTTAATGATTATGATTGCCAGCTATTATTACCTTGCACCATCTGAGTTTATGCAAGGTATTTTACTGCTTGGGTGCTTATTTGCAATGCTTGCAGTCAGTATGACACTATATTGGATAAACCATCAAAAAGTTTTAAAACTCAAAAGGCAAGAGCAATGGGGCTTGAATATTAAACAAGTTCGTGCAGTTGACTTAACGGCACGTAGTCGTGATGAAATGCTTCCTTGGCCATTTTATGTAGTTCCTTTTGGTGTTACAGCGTTTTTAATTATCTTTACAATCCTCCATTATGATCAAATACCGGATCATATTGCTGTACACTGGGGACCTAGCGGAGAAGCGGATTCTTGGAGAAGTAAAACATATTTTACAGCGGTTTCAATGCCGCTTGTTATGCTGATGATGCAATGTATGATGTGGGGAGTTGTAGATTCCATAAAGCGTTCTGCAATCAAGTTGGCCGTTAATCGTAAGGAAGAATCATTAGAAGATCAGTTGAAAAGCCGAAAGTATATGAGCTGGAACATTATGTTGTTAAGCTATGCCCTTACTATATTATTTACAGTATTACAGTTAAGCAATATCTATCCTTCAATGACTTCAGGAAATAGGCTATTACCGATATTTATTTTATTTTTATGCCTTGTTTTTGGCTCTGTCCTTATTTACGCATGGAAAAAACGCAAGCTGAGAGTGGAATATGGAAATAATGTTGTTTCAGAAGTAATGGATGTTGATGAGGATCGCTATTGGAAAGGTGGATTAATTTATGTGAATCGTCAAGATCCTTCCGTTTTTGTAGAGAAGCGTTTTGGGGTCGGTTGGACGATGAACTTTGCAAATCCACGAGGCTATATCGTAATTGGTTTGCCGTTACTTATATTGCTGTTGATTTCTTTCTTTTCGTTATAATATAAATGCGAAAGAAGTAAAAAATTCGCTACACTCCCGCGAGACAGCGATCATTGCATTTGCAGATCGCCCACACGGAATGGAGCGGATTTTTTGTTAAAGTAGTGTACCGGAAACAAGTTGGATGGGGGTAAGTTTGAATGAAAATTCTCGTTGTAGATGATGATGTACATATTTTACAGCTAGTAAATATTTATCTGACAAAAGAGGGCTATCAGGTGATACAAGCGGAAAGCGGACAACAGGCTCTTCAACTACTTGAGGGAAACTTGCCTGATTTAGCTGTTGTAGATGTTATGATGCCGGGTATGGATGGTTTTACATTAACTAAGACATTGAGCCAGGACTACGATATTCCTGTACTGTTATTAACAGCAAAAGGTGAGCTTGAGGACAAGGAACGAGGTTTTTTGGCAGGCTCAGATGACTATGTTGTAAAGCCTTTTGAACCTAAAGAATTGCTGTTTCGCATAGCAGCGATATTGCGTAGATTAGATAAAAAAAATCAGGTAACCATCCAGGTGAGCAGGCTAGTTATTGATCGTCGTAGCTTTGAGGTGGTCATTGGGGAAGATACACTGGTTCTGCCTTTAAAGGAGTTTGAACTATTGGCTTTACTTGCTTCCCGCCCGAATCAGGTGTTTACACGTAGTTTTATTATGGAGCAAGTGTGGGGCTATGACTACGATGGAGATGAGCAGACTTTAAATACGCATGTGAAGCGGATTCGTGAGCGGCTGCATCGTTATGAAACAGGTGTTGAGATTACAACGGTGCGAGGCGTTGGCTATAAGCTAGAGGTTATTGGATGATGAAAACGTTATATAGTAAATTTGTTGTCACGACAATGCTCGTTATGATCGGCAGCTTGTGTATCGGCTTTTTAGCGACGAATATTTATTATCATCAAGTTGTAAAGGAAAAAAACGATGCGAAAAACGTGAAGATTGCGCAAGATATTGCAAAATACATTGAGTCGTCAAAGCCTAGCGATTTAGAAAATTATTTAACAACTCTTGGGGAAATAGGTTATCAGATTTATGTAACAACCGGTGACGCAGGACATTTTTTCGGCGGTAAGTATCGTGATAAAGCACTACCGCCCAAAACTGTCGAGCGTGTTTTAAACGGGGAAATTTATCATGGTATGCGTGATTTTCCTAAAGAGACTTTTGTGACAGGCTTTTTTGCGAATGAGCTAATAAATACGATAGGTGTGCCATTTACTTATGAAAATAAGCAGTATGCACTGTTCATTAGACCCGATATTCGCTTGTTGTTTTCTGAGGTTCATACGATACTTGGTGGACTTATTTTAGCGATGGCAGTACTTAGTCTGTTGGCAATGCTACTTTTTGCTAAGGCACTAATTCGCCCTATTACACAACTAACAGAGGCAACACATCAGCTTGCACATGAAAAATTCGATACGCTACTAGATATAGAGCGAGCTGATGAGATTGGACAATTAGCAGATAGTTTTAATGTCATGACAGAAAAATTACAGGAAAATGATCGAATACGTAAAGAGTTTATTAGTAATGTGTCCCATGATTTTCAGTCGCCGTTGTTGAATATTCAAGGCTATGTAGATTTACTAAAGAATCCCTTGCTTACCGACAAGGAAAGGCGGGAATATACAACGATTATTGAACTAGAAACGAAGCGTTTGTCGACATTAACTAAGCAATTACTTTTACTAACGTCACTCGATCAATCTACAAGGTTGTTAAAGCGTGAGCCTTATCGTTTAGATGAGCAATTAAAGGAAACAGTAAGAAAATACCGCTGGCAGCTTGAAGATGCCAATGTACAATTATCGTATCAGCTAGAACCAATAATATGTAATGGTGATGCTGGGCTATTACAAAATGTTTGGGATAATTTATTGACGAACGCTATTAAATATAATGTCGAAGGTGGAGAAATTCATATTCACTTGCAAGAATTCTCAACCTCAATTGAAGTACTTATTGAGGACAGTGGCATAGGATTGACTGCTGAACAACTACAAAAGGTATTTGATCGCTTTTATCGAGTAGATGAGTCCAGAACAAAGCAAGGTACTGGGCTTGGACTAGCCATTGTGAAGCAAATTGCCGAGCTACATGGGGGAACGGTTCATATAGAAAGTGTTATGAATTCCGGCACAAAGGTCCGCGTTCACTTACCAAAATTGTAATGAGGAGTTCATGTAAAGTTCATGTTCACGAGATAAACTGCTGACTAAGTTGAAAAAACTTAGGGGGAGTTATTGTATGGAACTAAAATGGAGTATACGCCTTATTCGTCTTGCTGCGATTTTTGCTTTATTGGGAACGTATCTAGGCTCACATATTTCCGCCTCAGGTAGTTATGAATATAGACCGATACATGCACATATTTTGCTCGTAGGTTGGTTAAGTATGTTTGCATGGGGCATTTTCTATCGAGCTTTTAAAGTGAAATCGCAAAAATTAGTAACAGCACATGGTTGGACGGCTATTCTCGGGGTTTTTGGTTTAACACTAGGCATGTGGTTCTACAATATAAATCCATTTCATTTTAGCAGTACATTTACATTAATTTTCTTTATTATAGGTGGGACAACGCTATTAATTAGCTTTGCTTTATTTATCGCTGTAACATTTATGGTGAATCTAAAAGAAGAAATGAAAAACTAGAAAATACCGTGTCACTGTCTTTATGAGGTGGCACGGTATTTTATGCTATTGAAGCCTTTAAATAATGTATGGTTCTTCTGCAAAACGAGGGGTTGATTCCCGTTCCGACTGGGCGCTTTGTTGCTGTCGCTACGTTAGCACTACGCTTTCGCACAGAGCAAAGCTTCCTGGGGGCGTCCGATGAGCCGCTTCGCTGCGCTGCAGGGTCTCGGGCCAACACGATGTTTATCACAGGGCGTGATGCTTTTAGCCTTCGTTCCTCTATATCGCTGATCCCCAAGGAGTCGCCCAGTCGTAACGAAGATCAACCACTTCACATAGCAATGTATCTTCTGCATATCGCTCTAATTTAATGATAAAATGAAACTTCGGTAGCGATGTATCTGTGTGGAAGCGCGGGATGCGGCTCCACGCTCATCTATAGGAATGCGAGTAGCCTAAAAGAAATCACCCCCACGTTATGAGGGTGAGTACTTTATTTCATATTTTCAAGAGACTTTTTAAGCCATTTTGTTGCCTCGGTATAGTCTTGTGCGACACCATGTCCTTTTTTGTAAAGCATACCGAGCTGGAATTGCGCTTTTTGATGCCCTTGATTGGCAGCGAGTCGATACAGCTGGGCTGCTTTCACAAAATCCTTCGGTACCCCTTGTCCATGACTGTGCATTTGAGCTAATTGATATTGTGCTTTGGCATGTCCTGTAGCGGCAGCTTGTTCAAGCCATTTTGCTGCCTCGGTATAATCTTGTGCGACACCTTTTCCCTTATCAAATAAATTACCGAGCTGATATTGAGCACCTGAATGTCCTTGGATGGCTGCTAGTCGATAGCAGCGCCGTGCCTCTTCTAAGTCCTGCTCGACCCCCAATCCATGCTCATATAATAACCCTAATTGATATTCAGCCTGAATATGGGACTGATCAGTAGCGGCTCTCCACCATTTCACTGCTTCATCATAATTCAAGTTAGCTTCATATAATAATCCGAGCTCGTACTGAGCATCAGCATACCCCTTTTCAGCAGCAGCTTTGAAGTAAGGGAGCGCTTTTTCTGGTTGCTGAAGTTGGTATACATAAATACGTCCAAGCTCAAATCCTGCACTTATATGTCCAGTGCTAGTGGCTAACTGTAACCATTTTTCAGCTGAAGATATATCGTTTTCTTTGACATAGAGTACACCGAGACAGTATTGAGCATTTAAGTGTCCTTTATGTGCTGCGAGTTTAAACCATTTTATAGCCTCTATACGATCCTGAGGAATACCTTGACCAGTGTTATATAGCATTGCCAATTGAAATTCTGCATTAGTATGGTCTTGAAGTGCAGCTAAATGGAACCATTGCGCAGCTTCTTCAAAATTTTGTGAGATCCCACGACCTTTAAGGTACATATAGCCAAGATTATACTGAGAACTTGCATCACCAGCTAATGCGGCCATTTCAAAATAGGCTATAGCTTCCTCATAGCATTGCTCGACGCCGGTTCCATTGTGATAAAGGAATCCAAGGTTATTTTGAGCACTTGTATTCCCTTGATTGGCTGCTAGCATGTACCATTTTGCTGCCTCTGCAAAGTTTTGTGGCATACCAAGACCTTGATTGTATAGAACCCCCAGATTGTACTGTGCATCTGCGTTTTCTAAATCTGCAGCAGCTTTATAATAGCGAGTAGCTTCTTCATAGTCTTGTACAACACCATGTCCTAAATGATAGAGCACGCCTAAGCTATAAAGTGCATTTGCATCATTTTGAGCTGCGGCACGTTCATACCACATTTTTGCAACTGCATAATCCTTCTTAACACCACGACCTTGATTATAAAGAGCACCTAAATTATATTGAGCACTTGCATTCCCTTGTTTTGCCGCAAGCTCAAACCAGTTTGCGGCACTTTTATAGGCCTCAGCTGATTGGTTATCTTGAAGAAGCATATTTATATCAAAAACTGAGGTACTATTTTCAAAACTAGGGGCTATGCGAATCATCTTTGCCTTTACGCTACGGTCATAGCGTTTAATAAACCATTCTACAATATCACTTATATAATCAAGAACAATTTTTGCGACCTTTGACTCCACAATTTCACTACTATTACTAGAAGTCATTTTGTTTACAAGATTCATTAGTAAATAAATGCGACGTGGATGAATTTTTGCAACAAAGCTACGATTATTGAGTAATGACCGAATGTTTTTTAGCTTTGGTTCTGAATCCATTTCTAGTTTATAAAGCTCATATAAAATTTCCTCCAGTACAAGGAGTGATTTTTGTAAAGATAGAGCTGGCTTTGACGTGGCGAGAGAGCTAGCATCCTGTAAATTTTTAGCCAATTTAATGAAGGACAAAGCTTTTAATTTCTTACAATGATCTTGGAAAATATCATATTGAATGACGATAGCACTCACCTCTTTCATAAAGTTTTTCTTATGCTCATTACCGAAATCTAGATATTTAATATGTAAAAACGTACACTATCTATATTAGTTGATCTTCGTGACCGACCTCGTGCTGCTGCCGCTACGTTAGCACTACGCTTTCGCGCAAAAAACATCATGTTGGCCCGAGACCCTGCAGCGAAGCGGCAGCTATAAAGCGCCCAGTCGGAACGGAAATCAACCATACGTTACGATGAAGTCCTCTTTTTTCATATATCGGGAAAATACCGTTATTGTTGAATTGTCCTCGTTAAATGATACTATGTGATATAAGGAGACTCGTCGAGGTTTGAAGTAGCGATTAAAAAAGTACATCTGTCAAAGTTTCATGTTATCCGGGGGATAGAGATGATGAAAAATATTGCAGCAATTATACCAGCCTATAATCCACAACAGTCACTTATAACCTATGTCCATCAATTATTAGCCACCACTATTAGCCAAATTATTATTGTCAATGATGGTAGCGATCAAAAATATGCATATGTATTTGAAGAGTTAAAAAAGATTGATTGCTGTCGAGTACTAGAGCATGACCACAATATTGGTAAGGGCGGCGCACTAAAAACAGCTTTTGCCTATGTAAGGTCGCAAAGAAGCATGTTTCAAGGTGTTATTACAGTAGGTGCTCATGGGCAACATACTTTACAAGATGTAAAGCTCGTTTTAACGATGACAAAGGTATTTTCTGAAGGGATTGTATTAGGAGTACGTAACTTCCATTCGGCGGATAGTAATCTTTTATCCTATTGGGGTAATCGTGCAACAAGTTTGTTTTTTGAAATCCTTTATCATAGAAGATTAGTGGATACCCAAACAGGTTTGCGGTTTATTTCTATAAAGGAACTACCGTGGCTGATGAAAGTGAAAGGTGAACGATATGACTACGACACCAATATGCTAGTCGCTGCGCTTAAAAGAAAGTGTCCAATTTTTGAGGTAGAGATAGGTCAGTTACGAATAAAGAAAAATACAGTGATACAGTATGATGAAATAACAAATGCAGGGTCAATTATTGCTACCATGCTTATGAATTATTTAAAACCAAGGGAAAAATAGCTACATGTTACATTTTGTAATAGGATAATAATTACTCAAGGGCGTAGCGAGTATAGAAAGAAGGAGCAATGATGATGGAATATTCAGATCAAGTGAAAAATCGTGTAAAGCGCATGGAAGGCCAGCTACGTGGGATTTTAAAAATGATGGAAGAAGAAAAGGACTGTAAGGCAGTCATTACTCAATTATCGGCAGTACGTTCAGCAGTAGATCGCACAGTTGGTGTCATTGTTAGCACGAATCTTTTAGAATGTGTACAAAATGCTGAAGGTGATGGCGAGAAAATGAATGAAGTTATTCAAGAGGCAGTTAATTTAGTAGTAAAAAGTCGTTAACATAAAGAGAAGCCTGCGCGCTAGAAAAGGGCTTAGAAAACTCACTAAAAACAGGTGAGTTTTTATTTTTGTACAAAAATATAGTTTAATTCGATACTTATTTTTTATTAAAGGGAGTTTGTGCCTATGTGATGAATGGTGGTTATATAGATAAAAGTCACAGTTAGTGAACTTGTCCGATAGATTCGTAGTCACTTTCTCTGTTATTCTAATTACAAGAATATAACAAATGGGAAGGTGATTTATTGTGAAAAAATGGTTGATAGGTGGAGCAGCATTGCTGATGTTAAGTCCAACAGCAGCTTATGCTCAACAGGCAGACGCTCGTTCAGTAAATACTTCCCCGGTGAGTGCTTATCATGTAGTAGCTAGTACTAACGTAACAACTTGGGATCAATTCACAACAGAAATCGTAAAGCAATTAAATAATTTCGCTCCCGAAATTAACATTACATATAGTGGACCAATGACAGATTTCAAAAAGAATTTTATGGAGTCCTTTAAAAAAGCACAGGAGCAAGCAGTCTATGCGGGTGGTCATATGGAAAGTACCAATATTTCTGCAGACTCAACAGGCAATGTAACGTTTAAAGTGAAGTATTTGACAAACCAAACGCAAGAAGCGGCGGTGCAAAAAAAGGTTGATCAATTATTAAAAGCGATTATTAAGCCTTCGATGACAGAATTCGAAAAAGTAAAAGCGATTAATGATTATATCGTGTCAAATGCTTCATATGGTACTAAAACAAAGGCTAGTCCCCATAGTGCTTATGCATTGTTAATGGAAGGACAAGCTGTGTGTCAGGGTTATGCGTTAACGGCTTATAAAATGTTGGATCAAGCTGGATTCGATGCAAAGTATGTTGTTGGTACTGTTAATGGTAACGAGGCACATGCATGGAATTTAGTAAAGGTTGATGGTCAGTGGTATCATTTAGATACAACATGGAATGATCCATTACCAAATCGTTTAGGGGCTTCTTCGTACGATTATTTTTTAGTAACGGATGCACAACTAAAGAAAGATCATAAATGGATAGCATCAAATTATCCAGCTGCAACAAGTGCAAAATATAACTATATGCTAAATGTTCATTTTGCATATCAGGATAAAAATACACTATACTTTAGTAATACAGCTGATAAAGATAAATTGTATAAGCTTGATCTAGCAGGTGGTAAGAAAACAAAGGTCATTGATAAACGTGCCTTGTATATTACTGGAGCAGATGACTTTTTATATTTCAGTGATTACAGTAACAGCGGTTATTTAACAAAATTAAATCTAAAAACATTAAAAACTGAGGTGCTCGTGAAACAAGCAGTTACAGATTTAAGAATTAATGATAATTTTTTAGTTTATAATGTTAAGGGCATCGAACAGAAACTTAAAATTAAATAAGAATATCCTTATCTATTGATAAAATGAAAGCACAAAAGGACCTCCAACTGAGTTCTTTGTGCTTTTTTTGTATATAATGAATACAGGAAACCGGTTGGAGGTGAGGATTTTGTGGAAAAAGTTAGCCATTATCGTAATAATCATTATTTTTATTGACCCAATTTATACGGCTGGTAAGGCAGTTGTACAGCAAGTGATAACTTGGACCAATAATGATGAGATAGAAACGATGCTTCTTTCAACAAAGGAAAAAATCATAGACGTTACTGCTAAACTTTCAGAGAATACCTCCATTGAAACGGCCACACCACCTATAGAAGACAAACAAGAAGAAGGAGTAGCCGTTACAGCTCCTGCAGTCAAAAAACCTGAAGCAAAGTTAGTTGTAACAAATGCAAAGGAAATGGCTGATGCGATGTATGCGTACTACAGTAGTTTTTCGCCTACGTTTGAGATTCAATATAAAGGCAATACACAACGAATTGAACAGTTAGTGGAAGAAGCTTATGAAATTGCTATTAAACGAGATGATTATGTATACGGTCATATTAGTAAACACTCAATTCGTTTTGAATATGGAGGAAGAGCGGCCAAAGTCTTTGGGGAGCAAAGTTATTTAATGACACCAGAGCAGTCCGGATATGTTGAAATGAATGTTCAAGAGGTTGTAGCTTCTATCGATAAACAATCATTAAGTAATGTAGAAAAGGTTAGGGCTGTCAATGATTATATCGTTGCCAATACCGCCTATACGGATCAAACGAATTCAAGTCCACATAGCGCTTACACAGTGCTTGCGGAACATGGTGGTGTTTGTCAGGGATATGCATTGTTGGCTCATTCGATGTTACAAAAGTTAGGTATAGAAACAAAATATATAGTAGGCTATGT
This sequence comes from Lysinibacillus sp. NPDC093692, assembly GCF_050280125.1. Taxonomy (NCBI): domain Bacteria; kingdom Bacillati; phylum Bacillota; class Bacilli; order Caryophanales; family Bacillaceae; genus Lysinibacillus; species Lysinibacillus sp. NPDC093692. Next base: position 80,532 of record NZ_JBNNUW010000021.1, on the reverse strand, counting down.
CGGACAGGAAGGACATGCATGGAATTTAGTAAAGCTGGATGGTCAATGGTACCACCTCGATACTACATGGAATGATCCGGTGCCTGATCGTAAAGGGGCAGTGCGTTATCAATATTTTTTAGTGGATGATCGAACGATGGCAAAAGATCATACGTGGATTGCTGAAGACTACCCGAAAGCAACGAGTACAAAGTATAACTACTTTCACAATGTAGATTTCGCTGCAAAGGTAGGGCAACAAATATTTTATAGTAATGTTTCTGAAAATAATAAATTATATGTGCTTGATTTAGAAACAGGTAAATCGAAACGAGTTTCTAATTCGCGTGCCCAGTACCTCGTTTATGCTGATGGCTGGCTATATTTTAGTAATTATTCACACGGAGCGTATTTAACGAAGATTCGTCCGGATGGAAGCGGAGAACAAATATTAAATAGGGAAGAAACGAAGGATTTATTTGTGAAGGACAACTATTTATATTTCACGACAAATGAACTGAAAAAAATAGCGCTTTAACTTGATTGATCAATAAAATGATATGAGTGACATGCCAGAAGATACACGTTATGTGAAGTGGTTGATTGGAGTGGAGACTGGACGCCCCCAGGAAAGCGCCCAGCCGGAACGGAAATCGACCCCTCGTTTTGCGGAAGAGTAATACTTTGTTTAAATACACACCTTGATTTCATTGAACATAATAGTTTTCAACAACATGAAGAGCCTATGACATTACAGATTGTCATAGGCCTTTTTTGTCCGCTCTATAAGATAATGGATTGGCGGATGCTGACACAGAGAAACTTCAATTTGCGGATACATCGATTTCATTTCCTGTGAAAAAGTTTTAAAAATTAATGGATTATGCTTAATGGCTCCACCATTACAATAAAGGCTAAAGGCGTCGCCTTGATAGTCAATTTTTTTCAACACAGCACATGCAAGGAACGCTAGCTCATGGGCAGCACACATTGATATTTGGATGGCGCATGGATCCTTTTTGTCCACGGCATCTGCTAAGAATGCCCCCATTTTTGCAAGCTGCGCGTTCGTGTAAGATGGGTGGAAAAGCCATGTAGCTAGCTCTGTGACGTCTCGGATCCGTAAGTGATTATAGACAGCATTTTTTAATAGGGTCGGCTCACCGCGCCCGTCCTCCATGCGGAAAATGGAGCGTATTACTTCTTGCCCTAGCCAATAGCCACTGCCTTCATCTCCAGCACGATGCCCCCAGCCACCTGCACGTACTATTTGTGTACCGGTAAATGCGTAAGCAATGGCTCCTGTTCCAGCGATGAGTAACGCGCCTGCCTGTCCAGCAGTAACTCCAAGTAAAGTGGCTTGCGCATCATTTTCTATAATAAGCGTATCTATTTTTAGCTGTAATGCTGATACGGCGCTATGAACGATTGTTGATACGATTTCATGATCTTTGGGAGAATCAATCCCAGCCATTGCAAAGGTAGCTACAGCAATAGTAGAGTCATCTTGCTTTTGCAAAAAGTCCTGCACATTTGCTAATAACGCTTGCACTATTTCTGTAGCAGTTTCAGCACCGATTGCTTGATAATTCGAGCCACTTGTTGATGTCGTATAGATTATTTCACCAGACTCGGCATGTACGAGCGCACATGCCGTTTTTGTAGCACCACCGTCAATAATAAGTAGCCATCCCATCATTGATTCCATTCCTCTAAAAATACTGTTAATTGTTTTTCTGCTTCAATAATTTTAAATTCCTTCAAACGAATCCACTCATAAAGATTATGAGAATTTGCCTTGCAGTGTTCAAGAGATGCTTTCATCGTTGCGGGTGCTGGACCACCAGGTAATGTACGTACACCAACGAAGGTCTCCGGTTTTAATGTGTTATAAAAATCTTCCTCAGAAATTTTTAATGGTTTACCCGTAATTAATTTGGCTTGTGTATTGGTAAGCCCCCATGTAAGACTTGCTAAAGATTCCTCCCCATGAGAGAGCAATACTTTAATACATTTACTAACAATACTATGTGCCTGCCGGAATGAAATCCCTTCAGAACGCACTAACGTATCGGCAAGCTCTGTGACATTGGCAAAGCTATTGTTTGCTCGATTTCTTAGTTTTTTCTTGTTTACATCCATCGTGACAACTAGCGAACCAAATAGTTCGTAAATACCTATTAAACGGTCGATGGCGCGCCATAAATATGGTTGCATATCATCTTCTGTGTCTACAATATCTCCAAAAGGTGTATTATGTACCATCTGTAATACTGTACTAGCGTCACCAACAACTGCTGATAGCAATGAACGTGTATGCTCTATTGAAACAGGATTGCGTTTTTGTGGCATGATTGAGCTAACTTGTACGTACGGGCTCGCCAACGTAAATGCATTGAATTCCTGTGTAGCCCATAGTAGAAAATCCTGGGATGTACGGCCAAGATTAAGTGCCGCAAGCTGAACGATACTCGCTGCCTCTGCGATATAATCTGCACCAGCAACAGCATCCCACGCATTCTCGATAATATCATCGAAGGCCAATAACTCACGCATGCGCTCTCGATTAATATTGAAGCCTGTTGTCGTTAATGCTGCTGCTCCCATACTACTGCGATTCACCGTTTTGTAGACATGCTGTAAACGTTCAAAATCGCGTTCAAGTTGATCGATGACAGCCTTCAAATAATGAGCAAAAGTTGTTGGCTGTGCCTGCTGCGTATGTGTATAGCCAATCATAATCGTATCAACGTGCTCCTCAGCAGCTGCGATTAAATCATCCCGTAATGTCAGTAATTCTCGCATTAGCAATAACAATTTTTTTCTTAAAGTCATGCGATAGATGGCAATGCCCATATCATTACGACTTCTCCCAATGTGAAGATTTCCTGCAACATCGCCAGCAAGCTCTATCAATTTATTTTCGATGCGGAAAAACAAATCCTCATATAGTGGGCTGTAATCCTCTATACGATAATAGTTCAAATCTAGTTTTTTTAGAGCGATTCCAATTTCTTTAGCTTCTTCTTTTTTTACTAGTCCCTGTTCTTCTAACATTTTTAAGTGTGCAATATTGATTTGTAGAATAATTGTTAAAAAGTTTTTCTTGGCTTCATCGTAAGCCGGCTGTAAGACAATTTTACGATAAATATTAGAAGGGAAGATCATCCCATCTTCTTGCTGTGTTTTGCTGCGAAAATCTTCAAACATATGAATTGCCTCCTATTAGATTAGCAGTTATATGGCCGAACCAGCACTGCCTTTAGATAACTTCTCAGAAATAATAAGCACAATTAAAATTAAACAAATTTGTAAGACGCCATATGCACAAGCAGTTCCAAATTTAAACGAATATAGTTTTTGGAAGATCGCCACTGATAATGGGATGGTCGACGTACTGTAAATAAGAATAGACGCTACGAATTCGCCAAAGCTTTGAACAAGTGCTAGTAACGTACCTGCCAAAATGCCCGTAAATGTAAGGGGAAGTACAATACGTCTAAATGAATACCACCATGTTGCACCTAAACTCCGTGACGCTTCTTCGATAGATTGATCTAATTGAACAAGTGATGCCGATGTCGAGCGGAAAACAAGAGGTAAATGTCTAATAAAATAAGCTAATGGCAAAATCCAGAACGTCCCGACAAGAACTTGATTAAAGGCGAATATATTTTCTGTACTAAAGGCTGCAATCAAATTGACAGCTACAACCGTTCCTGGCAATGCCCAAGGAACCATAATTAAAATATCGAGTAATGTTTTACCTTTAAAGTTTAAGCGAACCATTGCATAGGCTGCTGCAACACCGAAAAGAATGTTGCCGAAAGTTGCAACAATCCCCATTTGAATGGAGTTCCAAATCGGTCGCCACGTCCGTTCATCTGTAAAAAGTGCTTGATAATGATCCAATGTATAGTCTGTTGGGAGAATTTGTGTTTTCCATGCACCATCAACGGAAAATGAAATTAAAATAAGTACTAAAATCGGTAAAATTAAAATTAATGTGCCTATGAAAGACGCAATAGTTGCCATAATTTTCATGCTTCTTGAAGACACTTCAGAACGGTGAACACTAATACCTTTACTGAGGTTTTGATAATTTCGACGGTTTTGATACCAGCGCATCACAATTAAAAAGGTAATGGACACAAAGGATAAAATCATAGATTGCGTCGCTGCCATATCTAAATTCCCATTCGTACGAGATAAATAGATTTGCATGGTCATTGTACGTTCGACACCGAACATTAGAGGTGCAGTGTAGGATGCCATAGATATCATAAAGACGAGTAAGGAGGAGGCAACAATCGAAGGTGTTAACATGGGCAAAATAACCTTTGTCCATACCCGAATACGCCCGGCACCTAAACTAGTAGCGGCTTCTTCTAAAGCTGGATCAAGACCTTTTATAGCTGCTGAGGCGGTTAAGTAGAAGTAAGTGTACATAGTGAATGTATGTACTACGATAACCCCCCATATGCCTTTTAATGAAAAGGGTACTTGCTCTAAACCGAATAGGTGCTGAAATGCACGGGGGAAAATACCACTGTCTCCATACAAAAAAGTAAAGGACAGTACACCTACTAACGGCGGAAGAGCCATAGGTACCAATACTAAAACAGAGAGTATCCGTCTACCTGGGAAATTATAGCGTTCCAGAAGAAATGCCATAGTTACACCGACGATCGCACAACAAATAACACTGATAGCGGATATATATATACTAGTCCACAATGCCTCTATATTTGCTGGGCTAGCTATATTAAAGAAATTTTTATAATTAGAGAGTGCATCATCACCTGAAAAGCTCTCTTTAAACGTTTGATAGAACGGGTATACCACATAGGCAAACAACACTAAAAATAAAGGTGCAACTAAAATATAGACAAACCAGTTCGCGCTAGTTAAACGTGTCCATGCATTTCCTTCAGAAGAACTGTGGTGTGTTTTTTCCATGTTAGTACCCTCCTATTCTCCTAAAAAATACAGTGAATCTTGGGCTATAGTTAGAGTGATTTCTTCACCAATTTTTTTGAATTGACCATTCATATTAATAATCATTACTTTTAGTGAAAAATCTAGACATTCTACAATGTAGTTCACACTAATTCCTGTAAATTCAACAAAAGTGATTTTACCCGTTAATGTGTTTTCACCAGTACCTTCATGAATAGATTCAGGACGAATAGAAATAAACACTTTGTCTCCAATCATATGCGTTAAAGTGGGGGAGCTTTGTTGCTTTCGCCCAGTGAGAATAAGTCCACTCGCTGTTTTTACTTGTATATCGTTACCGTTAATAGCATCGATTGTCGCTTCAATTAAGTTCGTCTCGCCAATAAAATCTGCTACGAAGCGGTTTGAAGGTCGGTTATAAATTTCTTGTGGTGTACCGATTTGTCTGACGTTTCCATTCTCCATGACCATTATCCGATCTGACATAGACATAGCTTCCATTTGATCATGCGTAACATAGATGGTTGTAACACCGAGCTCGGATTGAATACGTTTTATTTCGACGCGGGTTTCTTCACGTAGTTTAGCATCTAAATTTGACAAGGGCTCGTCTAATAATAAAATATCAGGCTCTATGACAAGCGCCCTTGCTAATGCAACTCGTTGCTGCTGCCCACCAGATAATTCATTAATTTTCCGATTACCATATTGCGATAAATGGACAAGCCCTCTAATACGGTCAACTTTTTGCTTAATCTCTGCCTTTGAAAATTTTCGTACTTGTAATCCAAAGGCGATGTTTTCGTCTACCGTCATGTGTGGAAAGAGGGCATAATTTTGAAACACCATACCAATGTTCCGTTTATTAGGTTGAAGCCTTGTCACATCAAAATCATCGAAAAGAATTTTCCCGTCAGTCGGGTAATAAAAGCCTGCAATCATCCTAAGAGTTGTCGTTTTCCCACAACCACTTGGACCGAGGAATGTAAAAAATTCACCAGATTTAATATGAAGATCTAAATCTTTTACGCCGTGAATGTGACCGAATTTCTTAGAGACATTTTCTATTTTCACACTTTTCAACTGAAATGCTCCTTTCTCGTTAGAAAATTAGTTGCATGAAGCCTCGAGCGAAATATACTCGAGGCTTAAAGATATGAACAATATTCATAGATGTCTTATGATATAAAAAGGCTCATCACCATAACGTGGGGTTGATTTCCGTTCCTCTATTGCTGATCCCCATGGAGTCGCCCAGTCGTAACGAAGATCAACTTATATACAAAGCAGACAATTTCACTAATGTCATTCCTAATTATTTTTGTGAAGAGCCTGTCAGCAACATAGGGCAAGTTCATAACTTTTTAGTCATCGGTCACTTTTTTCCTCGGCCTTTAATATTGTTATCCCAATGCTCCATCCATTCAGCTTCTTTCTCAGTCATGAGCTTCCAATCTATATCAAAAGTTTTTAAATCTAATTCTTTATACCACTCAGGCATTGCCTCTTTATCGATATCTGAGCGAGTAGGAATTTGATAGTAATCGTTGGCTAGTTGAGTCACCATACCTTTTTCAAATATGAATTCTGTAAAGAGCTTTGCATTTTCTAAGTTTTTAGCATTGTTTACAACACCAACACCGTCAACTAAAATCGGTGCACCACTTTTCGGATAAATGTAATCGAACGGATAATCAGTCGTATATTTCTTTAATAAAATATCTTGTAAATTCCATAAAGAAACGCTGCCTTCTTGTCGTGTCATCTTTAAATAAAGTGCATTTGGATCTTGTGTATATTCCTTAGTGTTGGCATCTAATTTTAATAGCCAATCGTAGCCCTTATCAGGTGAATCTGCGCCTTGACGTAAGATCATAGAGGAGTAAATAGTACGCATCGTCCCAGAAGCTAATACACCTCGAATTAAAATTTTATCCTTCCACTTTGGATCTAATAAATCATCCCAATCCTGTGGGCCCGTTTCTTTCTTTAATACATCACTGTTAATCATAATAACTTCGGGGAGTAACATTTCACCAAACCAACGACCATCTGCATCTTTATAAGCCGCATCAATAGAGTCGTTAAAGCTAGGCTTCCAAGCCTGAAGTAAATCTTCATCGGCGCCGACAGTTAGTGCAGATTGCGTACCGCCCCACCAAAAATCAGCCTGAGGATTAGCCTTTTCACCACGTAGGCGTTCTAAAATTTGCTGCGCACCCATCGTTAAAAATTCCACTTCAATGTCCGGGTACTTTTCATTAAACTGATCGATTACCTTTTGCACCATTTCTTCATCGCGCCCCGTATAGATCACAAGCTTTCCAGATGGCGTAGCTGCCACATCGGTCTTTTCAGAATCGGACGCTTTGCTATTTGTTGTATCTTTTGTAGAAGTCTTATTATCACTACTACAAGCAGCTAAGATAACAACCATCAGCACAAGTAAAAAGCCGAAGATACGTGTTTTCTGCATAATCTTCCCCCTCCCTAATAATGAAAAACTTACATATAGCAGTATAATCCGGAGACCTTACATTAATGTTAGAATAATTAAAAAATTATAATTGGATTCATCATAGCTGAATAAATACTAGATAGCAATGGTGTTTAACTTCTTTCAGCGGGTGCCCAAACACCCGCTGAAATAGAGGAACTCAGTCTAAGAATGCCACGTCCTGTGGCAACGACTGAGTGACCAACATCACGTTGGCCCAAAGCCTCCAGCGGATGTCGCGGAATCGAAAAGGAGTTCTTTGTGCAGGCACAAAGCCGATTCCGGACGCACTTATACCGAGGTATAAGAGATCTAGAGTCGAAAACTCTTTAAAGTAGCGAGAAGACCCAATTTTGGGGACTTTAAGAATAGATTATTAAAATATGTTCAAAAGTGAACAAAGATTGATTTTAGTAATTTTGAAATGAATGCTACGATTTAAAGCAAGAATATCTCTAAACTTTAAGGAACGAATTATACGACTGGGGGAGAAACTCATGAAAGAAGCTTTACTAATAATTGATTATCAAAGTTATATATTAGATTTTATAGATCAAAAATAAGTACTGGATAATATACAAAAATTGGTGGATTCATTTGAGTGAGAAGAAAAAGAGATTATATTTGTAAAAAACATTGTAGAAAATGATGATGTTAATGAGGATATACAAATGGATATAAAAGAATATCCCGTGTTCGAAAAGAAAAATCCAAATGCATTTAGTAATAAAAACTTTTATAAATATCTTCAACAAAAAGGAGTAGAACTTTTATTAATCACAGGATTTAACATTGAATATTGGTGCCTTTTTACCTCAATTGTTGCAAGCCACTTAGGGTTTCAGACGACCATGATAGAAGATGCTTGCGGTACAACTGGTGATGAAAATTCGTATGAAATGCCAGGAATAGATATTGTAGATTTTGTAGGCACTATACTCAATTGGTCTGATTATGTAGAAGTTCTATATTATGATGAATATATTGAACAGTGTAAAGAAATTGTTATTGATAATTGAAATATCAGGAATGAAAGCTTTAGCGATAGGAAGATAGAAATGGATAAGCCTACTTTTACTTTTGTTTTAGCAACTTCGATAAATCCAGGGCTTTCTAATTTGTTTAGGTAATAATGAATTTTTGAATAAATCATAAACCATTTTTTCGGTTTAGTGTGTGCTAGGAACATATAGAAAAGCGCGAGAAATCAACGATTCTAAAATTGATTTCTCGCGCTTTTTAAATTTTGAGTAGTTTTTTTTAGCCTCAATATGTTTAGTGTTTTTTGATGCAACAATAGTTATTTATGGACGGACTCAATTACTTTATCCTTTTGTCGTCGATGCGAAAGTATTGCCGGTAGCATCATACCTAGAATAACCAAAATAATACCCGCTATTTGTAAAAGAGTTAAAGGTTCATGTAAAACAATAACTGAAACAGTTACAGCCACGGGTAACTCGATAGCACTTAAAATAGAAGCAAGGGCTCCTCCCACTTTCGGAACAGCTATAGAGAATAAATAAATCGGCAAAATAATACCGAAGAGTCCCAATGCTAGTCCGAATTTCCATAAACCACCGGCGAATAATTTACCGTTCCAAAGAACTTCAGGGTTTAAGAAAATACTAATTATGATAAGGGCGACAAAGGAAACAATCAACACGCGTGATGTAGTTGTAATACCTTCTACATGACGAGAGTTAAATTGGATAAAGCAAGCAAAAGTAAAGGCAGCAGCAAAACCTAGCAGCCAGCCTTGAATAGCAATACCGCTTAAATCTACATTCAGTACACCAGCCGCTAAAATAGTTCCAGCAAATAATACAATGATAGAAATCACTTCAGTCCGACTTGGTAAGCGTTTATGAAGTGCGCAATCTATTAATAAGCCTATCCACGTGAATTGGAAGAGCATTACTACTGCAAGAGATGCGGGAAGATACTTTAACGATTCTCCGTATACAATACCTGTAGTACCGGTAAGTATCCCGGCGCACACTAAAATTAGCAGTCCCTTTTTAGAAATCTTCGGTAACTGTCTTTGTGTCACTATAAAAATAGTTGCAACAAGCATAAAGCCAATAATATATTGACTTGATACTGCCTCTCCTGTTGTAAAGCCATGCTGCATAGCTACTTTGACAATTGTCGATAGTATTCCGTAGCTACTAGAAGCAATGACAATCAATAGAGGATAAATTAAGTTCTTTTTCATGTTTTTTATTTCACTTCCTAAAATTGCTTGACCATATGATGAAATGGTTCATCGATTATGGACCACGGCTCTGTAATAACAAAGCCCATACGTTCATAAAGGCGACGAGCGTCCTCTTTTTCCGATTCAACATTTAATGATAATTTTGAATAGCCTCGTTTTTGCGTTTCCTCTAAGGCGAATTGTAATAATAATGTTCCTATTCCTTTACCGCGAGCTTCTGGTGATACACAAATAGTATCAATATAATATTCATCTTCATGAGCTTCTTTATCGATGATGACGGATGGTGCATTTTTTTCTTCAAGCCATTTTACGAGATTCGCATCCATATGAATGGCTTGGACACCATTATAGTAAACAAGAATTCCTAGTACTTGCTCATTCTCAACAGCTACAAAAGTATTTAAATAGGAATGTCGATTATCCTCACGCTTGAATAGTACAGTAAGTTCTTGTTCTACTGCTTCAGCTGTCTGTTCTCCTGTTAAACGGTTGGCAATTTCACCAATCGCATCAATAATTAGTGGTATAACGGCATGGGCATCCTGCGGTTGCGCTTGTCGAATTGTAATACTCATTGTCAAAATCCCTACCTTTCTATACGCAAGTATAACAAAGATAAAGGATGACTCAAGTTTTTGAATAAATGGTGATATTCTGACGGCATCTTTACCGTATTGTTTATCTGCTCGAAAGCGAAGCGACAGCAACAATTAAGCTAAGGCATAATTGATTATTTTTCCGAAAGTTTAAAACTTTATACGATATCTGATTTCGTGTTAATCTATAAAGACTAGAGTTTCGGGAGGACAACAATGACAAAGGAAGATAAGGATTATATTTTAGTTTATGGAGATGCTTTTATTGACTATATCGCTGATGATGTAACAAATACATCTTTTACTAAATATATGGGCGGTGCGACGGTAAATGTTGCTGCGGGAATTAGCCGTATCGGTGCCCCATCTGCATTAATTACGATTACTGGAGACGACGAAGGCTCTCAATTCGTTCGAGATGGCCTTGCGCAAGAAGGAGTAAACCTGGATTATGCGGTATTTGACCCTGCGAAGCGTGTTAGCGGTGTCTATGTTCATTTAACGGAGGCATGCGAACGAATTTTTAAAGATTATGTCGATGAGACGCCAGATTTACAAGTAGAAGCAAGGCAATTAAATGAAGCAGCTTTTAAACATGCATCTGCTTTAACAGTGTGCTCGGGAACTATGTTCCATCCTACAGCCCTTGAGACAACACGTGCTGCTGTAGAGATGGCAAAAGAAAAAGGCGCAATTATTGCAATGGATGCGAATATTCGCCCTCTACGTTGGAGTAGTGAGCAGATTTGCCGTGAAACGATCACGTCATTTTTCGAGAACGTAGATATTTTAAAGGTCACTGATGAGGAATTATTTTTCCTGACAGAAACAACAAGCTTGGAAGAGGGAATTGAGCAATTAAACAGCTATTTAGTGCCTATTATTTTAGTAACAGTAGGGGAAAATGGCACATATGCGGTATTAAATGGTGAGGTTATCCATGTACCGACAGAAAAGGTTGTGCCAGTAGATACTACAGGTGCTGGAGATGCATTTATGGCTGGTGTATTACGCGATGTTCATTATAATGGTTTACCTACAACAGAGGAAGAACTTGCTCGTTGTGCAAGTTTTGGCAATAAGCTAGGTGCTTTGGCAGCTACTAAAGCAGGGGCATTAACAGCTCTTCCATACTTTGATGATATTAAGCATTTACTTAAATAGTCGTTTGGAGTGTGCATACAATGGAGAAAAGTTACGATGTATTAGTGAAGGATCGATTATTCTTTGGCGGTGCGAAAGATGCAGATGTAGCTTTTGAACAAGAAACGGTGGATATTGTGATTGATGTTCGCGTAAATGGCCTATCTAATGAGGAGCAAGATGCGGCTTCATATGTGTACAAGCATATGCCAATTGCTGATGAGGACATAGAAGTAGCACCATCTATTCAAAAAGTTGCGAAAGAAATTGTTACTGCCTATGAGAGTGGGCAGAGAGTGTACTTCCATTGTGGAAATGGGGGAGGTCGCGCAGGAGTGGCAGCCACTGCTGTACTAATGGAGCTTGGCATGACGGATTCTCTAGAGGAAGCGGAAGCAGCTGTAAAGAACGCGCGTCCACAAGTAACCATTCGACCAAAAATGGCAGATGCTTTGCAGAAGTTATATAAATAAATGAGAAGGTGTACCAGATTTTGGTGCACCTTCTTTTTTAGTTAGTCGATAAAATCTGAAAGTATTCCGATAAAATTAAAAAGTTGGATGACATTTTGTTAAAACGTATGTCATGTGCATAGATTGACCATTCTCAACATACATAAAATTGTGCTATGCACATTAGAACAGTTTTTGTTATAGTAATGATATAACAAAGGTGAGGTGATCTCTATGATGGAGGAGTTAGCGGAAGTTCCATGGGCAGTCATAGCACCACTAATTGTTGTCCAATTTATTTTAATGATTATAGCTCTAGTTGATTTACGAAAAATCCATGCAACAAATGGGCCTAAAATTTTATGGGTGTTTCTTATCATTTTTACTAGTTACATTGGTTCGATTGCGTACTTTATAGTGGGGAGAAAACAATCATGACAATATTACTTCAGGTAACAGGACTTACAAAGCAATTTGCAGAAAGAGTAGTTGTGGACGGAGTGGAATTCACATTAGAAAAAAATACATCGACAGCTTTAATTGGACCTAATGGCGCTGGTAAAACAACGACATTATCGATGTTAACAGGTTTATTAAAACCAACCTCTGGAAGTGTGAAAATGCTAGATGGTAATTTAAGAGCTAGTATTGGTTTCTTGCCGCAATATCCACAATTCCATCCTTGGTTAAGTGCGTTAGAGTTTACTGAAATGGCTGCAAAGTTAAATGGTGTGCCTCCAAAAAAAGCAATAGTAGAGGCACAAAAAACACTTGAGTTTGTAGGTCTAGGTAATGATTTAAATAAAAAAATTGCTACATTTTCTGGTGGCATGAAGCAACGGCTTGGAATTTCCCAGGCAATTGTGCATAAGCCTAAATTACTGTTATTGGATGAACCTGTATCTGCATTGGATCCGGTAGGTCGTAGAGAAGTTCTTGATTTGTTAAAGGGCTTACAACTAGAAACAACTATTTTATATTCGACGCATATTTTAAATGATGCCGAAGAGATGACCGATCAATTATTGTTTTTACGTGATGGGAAGTTAGTGGAACAGGGGACATTACGTGAAGTTCGACAACGTTTCGATGAACCAAATTATGTTGTAGAATTTAGCACTGAAAAAGAGGCAAAACTTTTTGCCAGTCAATCTGAACTTGTTGGAGAAGCAAAGGGTCGTAATGTATATATAGAAATTATTAATGAAAAGCCGAGTATGCAAGAGCTCCTTCAATATTTAAGTAGTAATCCTTATAAAATACGAAAAGTGGAGCGGCAAACAGCATCACTTGAAGAGATTTTCATGAAGGTGGCGAGAAAAATATGAGAGGATTTACTGTACTTCTGCAAAAGGAATTCAGAGAAGCTTGGCGAAGTTGGAAGTTTTTATGGATACCTCTTGTATTTGCGTTGCTTGGTATGAGTGATCCGCTAACAAACTATTACATGATGGATATTTTAAATGCTATTGGTAACTTACCAGAAGGCTTTGAAATGTTGATGCCGGAATTAATGCCAGTTGACCTATTACAAGCTTCCATTGGCCAATTTCAAACGATAGGTTTACTCGTAATAATAGCTTCTTTTGTAGGAGCAATTAGTAAAGAAAGAGCAAGTGGGATGGCTACTTTATTGTATGTCCGTCCTATATCGTTCGGCGCTTATTTTATGAGCAAATTTATCGTCATGAGTACTGTAAGCTTAATTAGCATTTTAGCTGGTTTTGCTGCGAGCGTATACTATACGGTCGTGCTTTATGGGACATTTGAGATAGGGACACTTATGGCAAGTTTTTTCACGTATTTTTCTTGGCTACTCTTCGTGATAGCAGTGACATTAATGATGAGTGCGGCTTTTACAACAGTGGTAGCAACAGCATGTGCATTCGCTGTCATATTTATCGGGCAAATAGTGGATGCTATAGTAGGGGCATTTTGGACAATATCACCGTGGAAACTGCCGGTATATGGCGTTCAATTAATGAGGGGCACGATGGAGATGTCGGATTATTGGTGGAGTCTATCTATTACATTAGCGATCACGATAATTTGTATGAGTATCGGAGCTTTGACGATGAAGAAAAACGCATCGATGACGAAAATCTAACTTCTTCTCAGTCTAAAAACGCCACGTCCTGTGGCATTACCGAAATGATCGACATCGAATCGGCCCTAGGGGACTCCATGTCTAACTTTGTTTTTAAATAACTTAATTATATTCATGAGCATCAACTTGGTAGATTTTTATCGGGTTGGTGTTTTTTTTAAGTAACGCCGCCTCGAAAACGAATCGGCATTGTGACACCGTTAGATATTAATAAATAAAACAAGACGAGACAAGCTGTTAAGGGCTTGATCGTCTTGCTTTATCCTTCAAGCTTATATATAAGGAGCCGTTTGCTTGAACTTGGGCAAAAAAGACATCTGTAACGGATTGGACATTTTGTTTTTTTAACTTTTTCATAAGCCACTCTTCCGTCAACTCAAGTTCAACTAAGTTTTCATAAATAATTTGCCCATCTGAAGCCACCTCTGTTGGAATATAAGTTGGTGGTGTTACATCGGCCTTTACATCTTGTTTTGTAGCCGGTTGTTCAGTAGGTTTTGGTAGCACACTAAGTTTACCGGTAGTTTCAAGTAGTGCATATTGCACATCTTGAACAGAGAATACAGCTTGTTCTCGTAGCATCATTGTTAACTCATCCATATGCAAACGATTTTTCCTTAAAGCAGATTCTAAAATAAGTCCATTTTGAATAAGGATTGTTGGCTTATCATCAACAATTACACGAGCTCTTTTAGATTTAATAGTAAGGATAGTCATCAAATATGTTAAAACGCCCCACCAAATTAATGCAATAAGTCCATCTAAAAAGGGTGTTTCTGCCTGTGCTGCTATTTCAGAAGCAATCGACCCAAATGTGATACCTGTTGTATAGTGGAAAAATGTAAGCTGACCAAGCTGTTTTTTTCCAAGAATTCGGGCTACCATTAGTAGTGCGAAAAAAGAAAGTGTTGCTCTAAGTATCATTTCCCAAAAATGAGCGTGAATAAAATCGTCCATACATAAATCAACTCCTTAAAACCGCTATTGAAAATAGCTTGTGCAAAAAGGTCAATAGTATGCGACAATCATTTGTAACCAAATTTTGAGATAATTTTAAAAGTGAGGTGGCAGCATGAAACAAGTCGGAAATTTAAATAACCCAGTGTATCCAATTATGATAGCAATAGGTATTGCCCATCTTATCAATGATACGATGCAAGCTGTTATACCAGCGATGTTCCCAATATTAAAGAGTGATTTAGGGTTAACTTTCACTCAAATAGGTCTTATTTCGTTCGCATTAAATATGTTTGCCTCTGCCTTGCAACCGGTTGTAGGTTTTGTTAGCGATAAAAAGCCGATGCCCTATGCATTACCAATTGGTATGATTAGTTCATTTATTGGCATAGCCATTATAGCGTTCACATCACAATATTCGATAATAATTATTGCAGTATTATTTTTAGGGTTTGGCTCAGCTATTTTCCATCCTGAGGGTTCACGTGTTTCATTTATGGCAGCAGGTTCAAAAAGAGGACTTGCTCAATCGATTTATCAAGTCGGAGGTAACTCTGGGCAAGCACTCGCACCATTAATTAGCGCTTATGTTTTCGCTATCTTTGGACAGCGTGGTGCAGCAATGGTCTTAGTAGTGGCAGCAATAGGTATTCTACTATTAAGTAAAATTGCAAAGTGGTATAAGAAGCAGTTGGAGCAAGAACGTATGGCAAAGAAAAAGCGAGTATTAGTTTCTAACTTGCCTCCATTAACGAAGAAACAAGTAGGCATTGCGTTGACGTTACTATTTACTATTATTTTTGCGAGATCATTTTATACAACTAATATTACAAGTTTTTATGTGTTTTATTTAATGAATCATTATGGCGTTAGCCTTCAACTAGGCCAAGTTTTAATATTCACCTTTATGGCATTTGGCGTTATTGGTACATTTTTTGGGGGTTCATTATCAGATCGAATTGGTAGAAAAAATGTTATTTTACTGTCCGTTGTTGTACCGATGCCATTTTGTTTAGCGTTGCCATATGTACCATTATGGGCAGCTATTATATTTTTAGTAATTATCGGTACACTCATTATGATTAGTTTCTCGGTAACGGTGGTTTACGCACAGGAGCTTGTTCCAACAAAAATTGGTACAATGGCTGGTTTAACAACTGGCTTTGCTTTCGGAATGGGGGCAATAGGTGCGATGGTCATTGGTGTATTGATGGATCATAGGGGAATTGATTTTACGATGATGGTTGTATCTTTGCTACCATTATTATTACTAGTAGCCTTTTTCTTACCTAAGGATAAGCCAGCTTCGGCGGTGTAATCATAAAGATCGCGAGGAGCATCGAGTTTGTTTCCTCCAAAGTGAAAGGTATTCATTATTTTATCGATAAGCAAAAACGCGTTCTCTAATTATTAGAGAAACGCGTTTTTATTATTGACGTAATGGTGATAAAAATTCAGAAGGAAGTTTTCCCTTATCTAGTATATAGCCCTCTGATATGTGAACTTCATGCATTTTATCATTGTAAGTGAATTTAAAAATACCATTATCAAAGTCAGTACCAACCTCTTTGAAGAATATCCCTTCAATGGATACATATTTAGGACATGTAAATGCTACTTTAAAGTCTCCATGTTCTTGAATTAAATAAGCACGTACACCTTTCTCATATGTATCGTTTGCATCATCATCGTCAGTTGGACGTTGGACAGCCACGATGTGAAAATCAACGAAAGGAACCTCTTTTAATAAAACATTTAGGAAAGAACCTTTTGTAATCTCTTCCCAGCGGCTTTGTGCGCTTTGGCCTACGATAATTTGAGAAATTCCGTAATTTTTTGCCACTTCTGCTATAACCTTTTGTATTGGACGCTTTTCATTATCTTGTAATATGAACTCTTCAATTTCAAGCTCATCAGATAACTTTTTCCATTGCTCAATGTAGCTCGACTTCTCTGCGTCAAAGGCATCAAGGGGTTGCGAATCGACTGAAAGGATATAGAGTGGACAATCTAGCATTGTAGCCATTTTATGACCGCGTCGTATTAATCGCTCGCCGTTAAGCCCATAGTAAACACAAACTAATATACTTTCGTCTAAACGCCCTTTTACATGCTTCATAAAAATTAACACCTCTTATCATGTTGTTATTTTATTAATTCTACTGTCGATTTTGAAAAAAATATCCTAAAACAGCTAAAATCGATGCTGATACAGTGCATTATGCTCATTTATATTGTATACTAAAAAACGTATAAAAGTTAATGACAATATATCGGGAAAACCTTGAGAAAACTGGGTTATCTTTATACTTTACAGTTATTTGATTTATGCATTTCGTGCATTTAAACCAATTGCTTCTATATGCCACACTATTATGCAGTTAGTTAAATAGATAGTCAAGTGACTTGGTACGCCATTGTGTGTGTACATATTATCTCGTTTAAAAATCATGCCATTCTCTATAGGATTAAGGCGATATTGGTTATTTTTGCTTCTCAGGATATGAAGCTAAATAGCTAAAAAAGTTCCCCAGGTTTTATGCAGTGCTACCATCAAAAGCTTCTCTCTGCATAAAGTATGTGTTGAATGTTGAATGTTGAATAATCTAGATTTGTCTATATTTATAATGTCTATTATTACAACGCATACCGCTTACTTTCCAATTCAAGTTTATTACGTGAAAAAATCAAATTTCAAGAAAATTTCTGATATGTTAATTAGCTTTATTGATCTAATATCTTCCTGGTGGGAGGCAAAAAGGCTTAACTTTTTTCAGTGTAAACGTTTGCTGAATAAAGTTAGAGTCTCCAGCGATTACTATAGAATTTTTGTGTTCGAAATAAAGTATAAACAGTAGTAACTTCAGTAGATTTGGGAATACTTTATTATCGGTTGTCACAGTTTTTCGCACTATAGTAAACAGTTGCTGAACGAAATTGATAGTAGGAGGTTTTCACTTGGTTACAGTTCTCATTGCGATACTTTTACCATTTGTTTGTGCTGCGCTTATTCCACTACTTTATAGGCGGTTAAGGCGTGTTGCACATCTTGGCTGGTTTGTTTTATCCGTTCCATTCATCCTATTTCTTTTACTCGCGCGCTATATTCCTCAAATTGCCGAGGGTAAAACGTTTATTCATACATATGAGTGGATTCCCTCTTTTAATATAAATTTCACAACTTACCTCGACGGACTCAGTATGATTTTTGGCTTGCTGATTACGGGTGTAGGTAGTTTAGTCATTTTATATTCTATATTTTATTTATCAACGAAAGAATCTCTTCACCATTTTTACTGCTATTTATTACTATTCATGGGTGCAATGCTTGGCGTCGTCTTTTCAGATAATCTAATGGTATTATACACATTTTGGGAGCTAACAAGTGTGTCATCATTCCTGTTAATTGCATTTTGGCATCATCGAAAAGCATCTCGTGCTGGTGCAAGAAAAGCGATGACTATTACAGTTTTTGGTGGCCTTTCAATGCTTGCAGGCTTTTTGATGCTATATGTAGCATCGGGTACATTTAGTATTCGTGAAATCGTAGCCGACGTAGAGGTTATACGAGATCACACACTGTTTATTCCAGCGTTAATCCTTATTCTAATCGGTGCATTTACAAAATCTGCACAGTTTCCTTTCCATATTTGGCTTCCTGATGCGATGGAGGCGCCAACTCCTGTCAGTGCTTACTTACACTCGGCAACAATGGTAAAGGCCGGGATTTATTTAGTTGCACGTTTTTCTCCAGTGTTTGGAGGAGAGGCTGTTTGGTTCTGGCTAGTCAGTGTGATTGGTCTTGTAACGTTGTTCTGGGGCTCATTTAATGCTGTGAGGCAAACAGATTTAAAGGCGTTACTGGCCTTTTCAACGGTTAGTCAACTCGGTTTGATTATGAGTTTATTTGGACTAGGATCAGTAGCACATTATTACGGCTATGCTGCAGATACTGTTCTTTACACGCAGGCAAGCTTTGCGGCGTTGTTTCATCTTATTAATCACTCCACGTTTAAAGGTGCACTTTTCATGATGGTCGGTATTGTCGATCATGAGGTGGGCACACGTGATATTCGTCGTCTTGGAGGGTTAATGGCTTTAATGCCTATAACTTTCACCATTGCAGTTATTGGTGGATTTTCTATGGCCGGCTTACCTCCATTTAACGGTTTCTTAAGTAAAGAAATGTTTTTCGCTGCAGCATTAACTATTCGCAATGTAGAGGCATTTTCAATTTCTGATTTGGGATTATTATTTCCAATAGTGGCATGGGTAGCAAGTATCTTTACATTTGTGTACTGTATGATTTTAATTAGTCGAACGTTTTTCGGAAAACTACAGCTTGATAAGTTGGATAAAAAACCGCATGAGGCTCCGTTAGGTATGCTACTTTCGCCAATCATTTTGTGCGTCTTTGTAGTTGGGATTTTCTTCTTCCCGAATGTGCTAGGGCATTATATTTTAGAGCCTGCTATGGCAAGTATTTATCCAGCATTCCCATCGGCTAGTGAATTAACACCACATATTCATGCTTGGCATGGCATTAATGCTGAATTGTTAATGACTGTTGGTGTCATTATTATAGGGATTATCTTGTTTAAAACGTTAAAAAGCTGGAAGCCTTTGTATCGGATATTCCCACAAAGATATACGTTTAATATGTATTACAATCGTTTGATTGAGTTTGGTGAAAATAGTTCGGCAAAGCTTACGAATCGGTATATGACAGGTAATTTAACACATTATTTTGTCTATATATATGTATTCTTTGTTGCCATTATCGCAGGATATTTTATTTGGTCGGATGCTATTGCATTTAATTTTGCGAAGGATTCCGCAGTTGAGTCCTATGAGCTCATTTTAGTGTTTGTCATGATGTTCGCTGCCGTATGGATAATTTTTGCTAAGGGACGCGTAACAGCAATGTTATTGAATGGCGTACTTGGCTATTCAATCGCATTTTTCTTTGTGATTTTCCGTGCGCCTGATTTAGCATTAACGCAATTAGTCGTTGAATCTGTGACAACTGCTTTATTCCTTCTATGCTTTAAATATTTACCTGATTTAATGCCTGAAGCCTCCCGCAAAAAAATGAAATGGTCTAAGGTCATTATATCCATTTTCGTTGGCGCCACAGTTACATTAGTAGGCTTAGCGGTTGTCCATTTCGATCGCTTTGAGCCAGTAGCTACTTACTTCAATGATTCTTACAAGCTGGCGGGTGGTTCAAATATCGTCAACACCATATTAGGCGATTTCCGTGCGTTTGATACGATGCTAGAAGTTGTCGTTCTTCTGATTGCTGGCTTAGGAGTGTATACATTAACGAAGCTAAAGCCACGAAAGGAGGAAACGGATCATGAAAATCAATGACGTCATTTTACGTACTGTCACAAAGACAGTCGTATTCATAATTTTAACCCTTGGTATTTATTTATTCTTTGCAGGGCATCATGCTCCGGGTGGAGGTTTTATAGGTGGTCTCGTACTAGCCTCCGGCATTGTTCTACTATATTTAGCGTATGACATTGAAACAGTGCATAAAGGGATGCCTTTTGATTTTAAAAAAGTTGCTGCACTTGGCGTATTACTTGCGACGGGCACAGCAATTGGCTCACTATTTTTTGATGCTCCGTTTTTAACGCAGACACATAGCTATATAAATGTACCGATATTCGGGAAGATGGGCTTTTCGACGGTAACCATTTTCGAGGCTGGTGTAGCTTTAACAGTAGTTGGTGTTGTAGTCACAATTATTTTAAGTATAAGTGAGGATGAGTAGCCAATGGAGTCTTTAATACTAGTGTTAGTTGGTGTATTAGTAGCTGTTGCGACGTACTTAATCCTCTCGAAACAGTTATTACGTGTGATTTTAGGAACGGCGGTATTATCGCATGCGGCACATTTACTGATTTTAACGATGGGTGGACTGAAGAAGGGGAATGTACCACTTTTAGAGGAATCAGAAGGTCCTTACACAGATGCTCTGCCGCAAGCTTTGATTTTAACTGCAATCGTGATTAGCTTCGCGGTGACGGCATTTGTGCTTGTTCTCGGTTACCGAGCTTATAAAACGAACGGTTCGGCGAATTTTGATGAATTGAGAGGTACGCCGGATGAGTAATATGATTGTTTTACCATTAATCGTGCCGGTTATTACGGCCATTTTACTTGTGTTTTTACGTGACAATGTATTTTTGCAGCGCATCATTAGTTTATTGACATTAAGCTTTGTTGCCTTTATTAGTGTTATTTTATTGCTAGAGATTCAAAAACAGGGTGTAATGCGTATTGATTTTAGTGGCTGGGCACCGCCATTCGGCATTTTATTTGTTGCTGATTCGTTCGCAATGCTTCTCGTATTAGTAGCGAATATTGTCGCAGCCATTTGTCTGTTATATGCCTTTTTTACAATCGGTAAGAGCTTTGAAAAGATGTATTTTTACCCGTTTGTCCTACTTATGGTGGCGGGTGTGAATGGCTCATTTCTAACAGGGGATGTTTTTAACTTGTTTGTGTGCTTTGAGGTGATGTTACTTGCTTCATATGCACTCATTAGTTTAGGCGGCGAGAAAGTTCAGCTGCGAGAGGCATTAAAATATGTCCTTATTAATATTGTTGCATCTTGGATTTTCCTAGTGGCATTAGCTTTTTTATATGGAACCGTTGGAACGTTGAATATGGCACATATTTCAGTCCGCGTGATGGAGCTAGGAGCTGACCCACTGATCACGACTGTGGCTCTTATTTTCTTAATTGTCTTTAGCTTGAAGGCTGGCCTATTATTATTCTTCTGGCTCCCAGGCTCATACAGTGCACCACCAACAGCTATAGCCGCACTTTTTGCTGCATTATTAACAAAAGTTGGAATTTATGCGCTCGTCCGCACTTTTACATTACTTTTCCCGAATAATACTGAAGTGACTCATATGATACTAGGAATTATGGCGGGACTGACGATTATTGCTGGATGTATGGGAGCACTAGCAGGACGAGATGTAAGAACAATTGCCTCGTATAATGTCCTTATTGGTGTGGGCTTTATAGTAGCTGGTCTAGCGATCGGTACCGAGTCTGCCTTACAGGGCGTAACATACTATTTGATGCACGATATGGTAGCTAAGGCCATGCTGTTTTTAGCAGTTGGCATGATGATGTATGTTACTGGCGAAACGGTTATTGATAAAATGAGTGGGCTTATTCGAAATTACCCTCTTTTTGGCTGGTTATTCTTTATTGTCATGTGTTCCCTTGCTGGGATACCACCATTGAGTGGCTTTTTAGGGAAGGTTTTAATAGGACAAGGAGCTATTGAGGGCGGTAATTTTGTTCTACTAGGGCTAGGATTTTTATCTAGTTTAATTGTTTTGTATTCCCTATTACGAATATTTCTTTCCTCATTCTTTGGGGAAACGATTATTAGCCTAGAGGATGAAAAGCCGTTACCAAAGCGTATGGTTTTACCATTAACATTGTTGGCCGCTTGTACGATTGCTTTAGGAATTGGAGCTGAATGGATGGCTCCGTATGTAACAGACGCGGCAGAGACACTCTATACGCCATCAATCTATATTGATGCAGTGCTAGATGGCACAACATGGCAAGGTGAGGTGAATGAATAATGGCGATGCAATTTATTCTGAATTTATTTATCGCAACACTTTGGCTCTTGTTACAGGATGAAGTGGTACCACAGTTTTCGACATTTCTAATGGGCTTTATCGTCGGAATAGGGATTTTATATGCGATGCACCGCTTTTACGGCACACAATTTTATTTACGACGTGTGTTTTCAATCATTAAATTATTATGGCTCTTTAATTGGGAGCTACTATTATCGAGTTACAGCGTATTAAAACAAATTACGACGCCGAAGCTCACTATAACTCCTGGAATATTTACGTATAAAACAGCGCTAAAAGGAGATTGGGAAATAACAGCTCTTGCATTGTTGCTCACACTGACTCCAGGTTCAGTCGTGATGGAAGTTTCTGAAGAGGGAGATATGTTTTATATTCATGCAATGGATATTGAACAATCGAAAGAAGCAGTCATTCGTTCAATAGGGAAATTTGAACAAGCGATCATGGAGGTGACACGTTAATGATTGATAAAATTTTACTTTTAGCTCTTGCATTATTCAGTGTATCGATTGCGTTGTCACTTTTTCGTGTGATACGAGGCCCTTCGTTACCTGACCGTGCTATTGCACTTGATACAATAGGTGTTAATCTACTTTCAGCAATCGCTATCGTCTCTATTATTTTGAAAACAAAGGCGTATTTAGAGGCGATATTAATATTAGGGATTTTAGCTTTTATCGGCACGATTGCATTTACGAAATATATTGAAAGAGGTGTGATTGTTGAACGTAAATCAAATGATTGAATGGGCGGCAGTTATACTTATATTGATTGGCTCCATTGTAAGTGTTATTAGTGCATTTGGGATGATTCGTTTACCGGACGTATACACGCGTTCACATGCCGCAACGAAAAGTTCGACATTGTCGGTCTTAACATGTCTATTAGGCGCATTTATTTACTTTTGGGTTCATGATGGATATGTTAGTGTACGTTTAATATTAGGAATTGGCTTCGTTTTTGTAACAGCTCCTGTAGCAGGGCATTTAATATGTCGTGCTGCGTATCGATCTCGCGTACCTTTAGCAGAAGGGTCCGGAGAGGATGAGCTAAAGGAAAAGCTATTTGCAGATGAAAAATAAAATAAGTGGCAACCTCCAAAGGTATCTCGGGCTTGGCTCTAGCTTATCCCGTAGGATTAGCGTTAGTTAATAATCTGAGACCCCATTTTCGGGGTCTTTTTTGTTAAAACGTACGCCATGTATAAGTTGTTGGGAGTACAAATGAAGCGGCCGGTGGAGTATGATCGAGGAGCTTATTTTGTCGGTCGTAAATCTAAATGGATTGATTTTTCCGAAAATTATGTATATAATATTTTATCGGGAAATTTTCAGATTAGCTTGATTATTACTTCGAAAGAGTATATCTTATTAGCAGATAGATATTTATTCTCCTCGTTGTATAAATATCCATGCGTTTATTTTCAAGAACAAGAGTATTATAGATAATAAAACATAAATAAAAGGAGATTGTTGAATATGAAAAACAAATTTTTCATGGTTATGCTCGTGCTAGTAATTGCTGTCCTAGCGGCATGTGGCGCAAAAGATGATAAGGCAAGCGATAAAGGTTCAAATGCTAACGAAGGCACAGAACAAAAGCAAGTATTAAAAGTAGGTACTTCATCTGATTATGCACCATTTGAGTATGTTGATGCTGCAAAAGGTGATGATATTATTGGTTTTGATATTGATTTAATTAAATTAGTTGGTGAAAAGATTGGTGCAGAAATAGAAGTTCAAGATATCGACTTCAATAGTTTAGTGCCAGCTCTACAAGCCGGAAAAATTGATATTGTTATCTCTGGTATGTCACCTAATGAAGAACGTGAAAAAGTTGTAGATTTCTCTGATAAATATAATCAAACAGAGCAAGTATTTATCGTGAAAAAGGATAGCGGTATTAAAAAAGAGGCTGATTTAGCCGGTAAAAAAATTGGTGTTCAAAACGCTTCTATTCAAGAAACTTTAGGAAATAAAATTGCTAAAGAAGTAGATGCCACTGTTGAAGGTCGTACTCGAATTCCTGAAATTGTTCAAGACATGATGTCTAAGCGTTTAGATGCTGGGATTGTAGAAAGTGGCGTAGCGAAAGGCTATCTTGATACGAACGATAAACTAGAAGCGTTCCCTGTTAAAGAGCAACCTGAAGACTTTAAAGCGATCGCTGTTCCAAAAGGTAGCGATCTTAAAGATAAAATTAACAAAGCATTAAAAGAATTAGCTGCTGAAGGTAAAATTCAAGAGCTAGAAGAAAAATGGTTAAAAGTTAAATAAGTAAGTTTACTGCGATAGCTCTATCTTGAGCTATCGCTTATATCTTTCATTTCCTGAAAAAAGAACAAGAAAGGAGGGGGCACTGTGAATTTAGATTTTACAGCCATCATTCCCTCTATTCCTTATATATTAAAAGGGATAGGTGTTACACTTCAAATTGCATTCGGTGCATCAATCATCGGTTTTATAGTTGGTATATTACTAGCGTTATGCAAAATTGGTAAAGTGAGTGTTTTACGTTGGTTTGCAGATTTTTATACATCAATTTTCCGTGGTACACCGCTCGTACTACAATTAATGATTATCTATTATGCAGTGCCACAATTATTAGATATTCAAATTGACCCAGTTCCAACGGCTATTATTGCATTCGGGTTAAACTCAGGTGCTTATATTTCAGAAATCATTCGCGCTGGTATTAATGCGGTTGATAAAGGACAGATGGAAGCGGCACAAGCGCTAGGTATTCCATATGCGAAAATGATGAAAGATATTATTATCCCACAAGCCGTAAAAAATATTTTACCATCATTAGTGAATGAGTTTATTACATTAAATAAAGAAACGGCTGTCGTGACGGTTATTAGTGCACTTGATATTATGCGCCGTGCTTACATTGTAGGTGGTTCAACATATCGCTATCTTGAGCCTTTACTATTTGCGGGTGTAATCTACTACATTATGACGCTTGTATTAACGTTCCTTGGTAGACGAATTGAGAAAGGAATGAGAAGAAGTGATTAAAATTGAAGATTTACACAAATCATATGGACAAAACGAAGTACTAAAGGGTATTTCAACAGAAGTTAAAGAAAAAGAAGTAATTGCTATTATTGGTCCATCAGGGTCTGGTAAATCAACATTCCTGCGCTGCTTAAATTTATTAGAAGAGCCAACGAGTGGAAAGATTACAATTGCGGGTGACGTTCTAACGGACAAAGGGACAAACATTATGAAAATCCGTGAAGAGGTCGGTATGGTATTTCAGCATTTTCATCTTTTTCCTCATAAAACGGTACTTGAAAATTTAACATACGCACCGATTAATGTAAAAGGAATAGATAAGACAGCGGCTATCAAAAAGGCTGAAGATTTATTAACGAAAGTAGGCTTATTTGATAAGCGTAATGAATATCCAAGCCGTCTATCGGGAGGACAGAAGCAACGTGTTGCTATTGCTCGAGCACTAGCAATGGATCCAAAAGTAATTTTATTTGACGAGCCTACTTCAGCTCTTGACCCTGAAATGGTAAAAGAGGTATTAGCCGTTATGAAAAATCTTGCTGATACGGGTATGACGATGTTAATCGTAACGCATGAAATGGGCTTTGCACGTGAAGTGGCTGACCGTATACTATTCCTTGATGGCGGAAAGTTAATTGAGGACGCACCACCAGAACAGTTTTTCTCATCACCATCTACACAACGTGCGAAAGATTTTTTAGAAAAAGTATTATAAGTAATAAAACGCATTTAGACTCTTTTAAAGGAGTGTCTAAATGCGTTTTTTATTTTCATTTGTTGAGGTATCCATACATGGGATCCCCTATAGAAAAACTGGCTAGTTAGATCCTC
This sequence comes from Lysinibacillus sp. NPDC093692, assembly GCF_050280125.1. Lineage (NCBI taxonomy): Bacteria > Bacillati > Bacillota > Bacilli > Caryophanales > Bacillaceae > Lysinibacillus > Lysinibacillus sp. NPDC093692. The sequence continues at coordinate 54,124 of NZ_JBNNUW010000021.1, read as the reverse complement.
GGTCATCGGTACATTTCGAGCTACTCTTTTTGTGCAATCTAATGATTTTATGTGCATATGCTTACAATTACCTTGTTTTATGCTTATAATAGGAGAGTCAGATTTTTTCTGAAAAAGTAGCCACAAAGTGAGCGATTGCGATTGAAAAAATTATTATATGTAGCTTTTTTTGTTGTTTTTATAGTCATTTTTTTGTACGTAAACAATCATTGGCTGGTTGTAAGCAAGTATGAATTCGAGTCAGAAAAAGCGCCCGCCGGCTTTGATGGACTACGCATTACGCAAATAACAGATTTACAGGATGCTCTCTTTGGTGAACATCAAGAGAAACTCATAGCAAAGGTGAAAGCAACAAATCCTGACCTGATTTTTATTACAGGTGATTTAGTTGATAGTAATCGTTATAATTTGGAGCGAAGCTTGCAGGCTGTTAGGGGATTAGTTAAATTAGCGGATGTTTATTATGTACTAGGAAACCATGAAGTAGCGACGAATAAAGTGAATGTAATTTATGACGAGCTATCATCGTTAGGTGTACATGTATTGTCCAATGAATCGGCCATTATTGAGCGCGACGGGGAGCGCTTGGCAATTGTTGGCATCGAAGATCCGTTATCGGGTAGAACAACGAAAGAAATGCTAGAAATAGCAACAAAAGATGTTCCACCAAATATATTAACGATTTTACTAGCGCATCGACCAGAAGTGTTTAATACGTATGTGGAATATGGAATTGATTTAGTATTTGCAGGACATGCACATGGTGGACAAGTTCGAATTCCTGGTATTGGTGGTCTTTTCGCACGAGGACAGGGAATACTTCCGAAGTATACGGCAGGTGTTTTTGAAGAAGGAACAACAACTATGGCCGTTAGTCGAGGATTAGGTAATAGTACAGTACCTATTCGAATTTTTAATCCACCAGAAATTCTTGTAATGGAATTAAAGAAAAAGTAAGCACTGCGTCTTTGCTACGCAGTGCTTTTTTGTTATACGTTTAACAAGATAAATGAGTATTTCATAATCAAAGTAGAACCCATGCCCATCCCGATATAAAATCAGCCTTGTTTGGTAATTCAAAGAGTAGTTCGGGTGGTACTAGGAACTATTCTGTTTTTATAAATCATTATGGAAAGTTTTTTTATCTGGTGAATCAATTAGATATAATCGAGAGGACTTGTGGGTAATTTGTGTATTGTTTGTGGATAACTTGTGGATAAAATAATTTGTTGGTGGATTGATTACTTTAGCTGAGCAATTGTCTGTGGATAATTATCGATGGGGAGATGTCGGCGATAGAATGTGCAGCAAGTGGTGGAATGCATAAATGAATAAAGGAGCCATCCTAGTAATGGAACAGCTCCTTTGTTGTAATCGAAAAGGTTAGTTTAGTACTTCTTGCATTGCTTCAAATAGTTGCTCGGTAGAGATAATACGCTCGCCACCGCCTTGTACCATCTGATCACTGCCGCCGCCTTTTCCATTAATGAGTGGCAGTGCCTTCCCGGCAATGTCCTTCATACTCTTTTCAACTTTTGCACCACGTGCTGCAACAAACTGAAGCTTGTCTTCATTTTCTGAAACAAGTAATACGATAGCTTCTACCTGCTCAGTGACAACAGTTCGAGCTAATTTTTGAAGCTCTTGCATAGTCCGTTGAGTAAAAGCGGCAGTAATAAGGCGTTCTTTACTAGAAACTAACGCTTTTGCTTCGTAATTTAGCAGCTCTTCTTTTGCCGCCACAAGTGCCTTTTCTGTATTTTTCTGTGTTGTTAAGATTTTTGTAAGTGCTGTAGCTGCTTCAATTTCAGGTACACTTAATTGTCTTGCAACGTCAGCTAGAACTTTCTTTCGCATGGCTAGCTCCGCTAAAACTCGATGGCCACATACAAAGGAGACACGAATATTGCCCTTCATTTTTTCTGTGCCTAGGATTTTTATTGCGCTGACTTGTCCTGTTGATGTTGGATGTGTACCACCACAACCGTTGTAATCAAAGTCTGGAATAATAACAAGTCTAATATCTCCTGTAACGGCTACATCTTTACGTAGGCTGTAGTTCTCTAGTTCTTTTTCTGTAATCCATGTCGTGTCAATTGGGCGGTTCTCTAAAATAATTTCATTGGCACGGGCTTCCGCGGCAACAAGCTGTTCTTCCGTTAGGACATCCACGGCAATATCAATTGTGACTTGCTCACTACCTAAATGGAAGCTAACAGTTTGTGCATCGAAAAGCTCGACAAAGGCCGCAGTTAAAATATGTTGACCTGCATGCTGCTGCATATGATCAAACCGTCGTTGCCAATTCAATTGTCCATGCACTTCTCCAACTAAGCTAGTAGGGTCGCCTTGAATATAATGGCGAATTTCATCATTGATTTTCTCGACCTCGATAACCTCGATATCGTTTAAAGTACCAGTGTCATGAGGTTGTCCGCCTCCCGTTGGATAAAATGCAGTATTTGATAGCACCACGTAGTTACGGCCATCTGCATCTCTTCCTTTATTGATAATTTTTGCATTAAATTCACGTAACATAACATCTTGATAATATAGTAGCTCTTTCAAGAAAAAGCCTCCTTTATGTAAGAGAATCACGTCTCTCAATTAATTTATTTTCATTGTGGCATAATTACTTTCGAGTGTATACGAGTTTTCTATTTGACCCATGCTGAATTTGATTTAATATATAAGAATAGGTTAACTTAAAGGAGATCGTACAATGGAAATTACACAATTCTCAATGGAAGAAATTTTAGATCCAACAAACATTATTGAAGGCAAGCGTTACGAATTTATTTTAGATGTAGATATTGATGAAGAAGATGAGCTTTATCACGAAGCAGGAATTGAAATTCGTGTACTAATCGCTGAAAAAGGTGAAGAGTCATTTATTTTAAATTACTTCATCATAGAAAAAGCAGAAAGTGAGTATTTAGATTTTGCATTAGAGGATGAAGAGCTAGAAGAGATTTTAACATTCTGCAAAGAGGAAATCGCAAAAGCGTAGAGGTCTGCGTAAAAGCATTTCCAACAAAAATAAATATTTTCTTATTCGATAAAATTCCGCTTTGCTTTCTGTGGACAGGCACGAGTTACATTGGTGTACACTTGTTTGTCTCATGGGAGTTTAAGTGGAATTTTAACTTTACATCACTAATTAAGGATTATTTAAGATTAATGAAATAGTAGTGTTGTGTTAAAAGGGTAAACTAAGTTTAAGAAATTCTTAGGCTTAATCACCAAAGCGGCTAATTGGATGCACCGTCCCAGAAAGTGCTCAGCCAGAACGGAAAACAAACCTATGGTGAATAGCCGATTTTTAAACGAAGAGGTGTTCTATGTCAGTTTATACACATTCTATAATGGTAGCTTTATTAATAACAATTTTCTCATCCTTTATGCTATTTGTACCTTGGCTTATTTATACGTATCGGAAATATGGCTATTTATCTGTATCCAAAACGATTATTACGTTCTCATTTATTTTTTACTTTTTATCGGCATTATGCTTAGTTTTATTGCCTTTCCCAGAAACACGTGATACTTGCTCTTTGCAAGCCCCAGATACAGTCCATTATAATTTACATCCTTTTCAATTTGTTACGGATATTTTAAAGGATAGTGGGATTGTTTTGACGAATCCTTCAACATGGATTTATATACCGAAGCAGCCTGCTTTTTTTCAGGCATTTTTTAATTTCTTGCTGCTCATGCCTTTTGGCGTGTACTTGCGTTATTTCCTTAAAAAAAGAAAGTACTGGAAACGTGCATTTCTATTTAGCTTTTTGCTAACATTGTTTTATGAGGTAACCCAATATACAGGAATTTATGGCATCTTTAATTGTGCGTATCGAATTTTTGATGTGGATGATTTAATACTTAACAGTGTTGGTGCACTATTAGGGTTCTTCTTAGCCCCTGTTGTGTGGGCGCTGTTTCCTTCTCATGAAAAGGTGACGGCTAAAGCAGCAGAAATGGTCGAGAAAGATATTGTCAAACCATTATCGATATTGTTGGCACTAGCAATAGATTTATTTATAGCGCAAGTCATTTTGTTCTTCGTTAGTGTCGTAATAGGCTATAGTGGCATTTTTGAGTTTTTAATAAAAATTGCTTTGTATTTGTTGCTCTTTGGTGTTGTTCCGAGTTTTACAAAAGGTGCAACATTAGGGATGAAGTTTATGCGATTTACAATGGTCAGTGAAAACGGCAAAAGTATTGTCAGTCAATCGTTGCGTCGTTGTGTTGCTATTCTCGTGATAGTCTGCACGTCGGAGATTATAACAATTATAGGGAACATAGAATTAGATATGGATTCACCATTTTATGTACTACAAATTGTCATTACATTGTCAGCCTTTATAGCGAACTTTGTTCTAATGATAGTTATTGCTATTCATGTTATTCGTGTCATTGTAAGTGGAGGTAGACGCCGTTTTTATATGGACTATTATGCAGGCTTATTAGCAACGAGAAAAAAATAGGGGGGATTGTTGGATGAAATACGTAATCATCGGAGGAGATGCTGCCGGAATGTCAGCAGCAATGGAAATATATCGAAATGTACCTGGGGCAGAGATTATATCTGTAGAACGTGGATTTATTTATTCATATGGGCAGTGTGGCTTGCCCTATGTTGTAGATGGGCGTATTTCATCGACAAAGCGTCTTATAGCAAGAGATGTAGAAACTTTTCGTGATAAGTACGGTATTGATGCTCGTGTTGGTCATGAGGTTAACGGAATTGATGTAGACAAGAAGCTTGTTTTTGGAACACAGTCATCTGGTGAATCATTTGAAATTCCTTATGATAAGCTCCTTATTGCAACAGGCGCGGATCCTATTATGCCGGTGAAGAAAGGTTCGGATTTAGCGGGTATACACACGGTGAAAACAATACCTCAGCTAGATGAGTTACTAGCCGATTTAACGCCGGATATAGAAAATGTAACAATTATAGGCGCAGGCTATATTGGGCTAGAAATGGCCGAGACGATCCATGCTTGCGGCAAAAAAGTAAGATTGATTCAACGAGGTAGCTATGTTGCAAGAATCCTAGATGAAGAGCTTGCACAACATGTTCATGAAGAAGCGAAAAAGAATGATGTCGAGCTTGTGCTAAATACAAAAGTAGAGGCATTTGAGGGGAATCACCGTGTTGAGCGTGTTATAACAGACAATGGCGCATTTGATACGGATTTAGTCATTATGGCTGCGGGGATTAAACCAAATACTCAATTTTTAGAAGGTACAGGTATAGCACTAGAGAAAAATGGTGCGGTTATTGTCAATCGACATTTAGAGACATCTGTTGAAAATATTTATGCTGCGGGAGATTGTGCAACGCATTTTAATATTGTGAAAGAACGCCTAGATTATATACCTCTTGGAACGACAGCTAATAAGCAAGGTCGTTTAGCAGGACTCAATATGTCGGGCAAGTTTGCGCCGTTTCGCGGGATTGTAGGTACGTCGATCTTAAAGTTTTTCAATTTAACGATTACCACGACAGGTATTAATGAGCGTAATGCTAAAGAGCTAGGTTTTGAATATGAAGCCTTTAAATTGTCTGCGCGCCATATTGCGGGATATTATCCAGGTGCCCAACGGATGTTCATTAAAATTGTTGTTCGTAAACGAGATCAACAGCTTTTAGGCGCACAAATTGTCGGTCCGGCAGGTATTGATAAACGGATCGATGTGTTTGCGACAGCCTTATACAATAAAATGACGTTACCTGATTTACTAGATTTAGATTTAGCCTACGCGCCTCCATTTAATGGTGTTTGGGATCCACTACAGCAGGTGGCCAGAATAAATGCGCGTTTATAACGAAAGGGGTTATTAGAAATGAGCATTTACGACATTCAGGTTGCTTTGGGAGATGGTACTGAATATAGCTTAGATCGTTATCAGGGCAAGGCAATGCTAATTGTTAATACGGCTTCCAAATGTGGTTTTACACCGCAGTTTGAAGAATTAGAAGATCTATATAAAAAATATCAGGATGAAGGTCTTGTTGTTCTTGGCTTCCCATCCAATCAGTTTAAACAAGAAGTGGCGACTGCTGAGGAAGCGGCGTCACAATGCCGTTTAACATATGGCGTGACGTTCCCTATGCATGAAATTGTGAAGGTCAATGGTAAGGGTGCACACTCTATTTTTGAGCATTTGACATCGCATTCAAAAGGCTTTCTCGGCAACAGTATAAAATGGAATTTCACAAAATTCCTTGTGAATCGCAATGGTGAAGTTGTCGGACGCTATGGATCAGCTGATAAGCCAAGTAGCTTTGAGGACGATATTAAAGAAGTTTTATCATAATAAAGTTGAGGATTCACGCACAGTTTTGTGTGTGAATCCTTTTTTATGCTCATTTGAGGGTGGATGTCGATAAAAATTATAAGTTGGGTGATAAAATGCAAAAGTTTATCGATAAAACTAAAAAATTGGGCGATAAACTTCAAAAGTTAGGCGATATTTTGTTAAAACGTATGTCATGTGGATAGGTTGATTTAAGGTTGTTGTAAGCTTGGGACAAATTTGTTGTAAGTTTGAGGGCGTATACTAAAGTCAGAAAGAAGAGGTGAGCGTTTATGACGCCATTATTAAAGGTTCAAAATGTAGAAAAGACTTACGGCAAAGGCGCAAATACATTTACAGCGCTATCGAATATATCATTTGAAGTAGAAAAAGGAGAGTTTGTTGGTGTAATGGGGCCTTCAGGGGCTGGGAAATCGACGTTATTAAATGTGTTAGCTACAATTGATACGCCAACGACTGGTGAAATTATTATTGGTGATACAAACTTAGCGTGCATGAAGGATGCAGAGTTAGCAGATTTTCGTCGCGACAATCTAGGCTTTATCTTCCAAGACTATAACTTACTCGATTCTTTAACAGTTCGTGAAAATATCGTACTGCCTCTTGCGATTGCAAAAGTGCCAACAAAGGCAATTAACGCAAGGGTAGAACGCATAGCTACACTGTTTGGGATAAAAGACTTACTTGATAAATACCCATATCAAATTTCAGGTGGGCAGAAGCAACGTACAGCATCATCACGTGCATTAGTTACAGAACCGAAATTAATTTTTGCGGATGAGCCTACAGGTGCTCTTGATTCAAAATCAGCAACAGATTTGCTTGAAAGCTTAAGTGATTTAAATAATTCTCAAGCGTCCACTATTATGATGGTTACGCATGATGCATTTGCAGCAAGCTTCTGTCAGCGCATTCTATTTATTCAGGACGGACAGCTTTCTAAGGAAATTCATCGTGGTACTCAAACAAGAAAGCAGTTCTTCCAAGAGATTTTACAGGTGCTTGCTGGCATCGGAGGTGGAGTAAATGACGTTATTTAGTTTAGCGCGAAAAAATGTTCAACGTAATTTGTCGAACTACTTTTTATATATCGCCTCGATGGTTTTTAGTATCGTCATCTACTTTACGTTTGTGACATTGAAATATAATGATGATCTTTCAGCATTAAAACAATCATCGCAGCAAATTAAAGGATTGATGAGTGCATCATCCGTTGTGCTATTATTCTTCATCATCATCTTTATGGCGTATTCCAATTCGTTCTTTATGAAGAGACGAAAAAAGGAAGTAGCACTTTACTCTTTACTAGGTGTGCGTAAGCAGAAAATTGGCTTAATGCTCTTTTTCGAGAATTTAGTGATTGGGCTTGTCTCTCTAGTACTAGGAATTGTTCTTGGATTCTTTATGTCACAAGGGCTATTAATGATTTTAGTTCGTTTAATGGGCTATGAGGTTGTAGGAAGTTTAACTTTTTCCTCTGAGGCTCTAGTAAATACAACAGGCATTTTTGCGCTACTATTTTTATTCACATCTTTACAGGGCTATCGTGTCATTTATCAATTTAAACTGATTGACTTGTTCCATGCTGAGAAGCAAGGAGAGAAGATTCCACGTGCATCATTAGTAGCAGCTATTCTTGGGGCAGCGCTAATTGCATTTGGTTATTACACAGCATCTGAAGATATATTTACAAGTGATATCTGGAGATTCTTCACAATACTAGGTACGCCATTAATGGTTATAGGTGTGACCATTGCAGGGACATATCTGTTATTCCATAGTGTTAGCGTATTTGTGTTAACGGCGTTGAAAAATGCAACTTCTTGGTCATGGAAAGGCTTGAACTTAATCGGGGTATCACAATTATTGTACCGTATTCGAGCAAACGCTAAATCGCTTTCGATCATCGCTATTTTAAGTGCGACGACGATTACAGCAGGTGGCGGCGTTTTCGGGATGTATTACAATGCGGAAGCAACTGTACGTCAAATGTTACCTAACACATTTATGTGGAAGGGTGAGACAGTAAAATTTTCGCAAGAAGACGTCTTGTACAACGAAGCGCTTTCTGTAAAAAATTTACGTGTCGATAATGAATATTCGTATTTTGAATATACATTATTAAAGGAATCTGACTATAATCGTTTAGCAAAATTGCAGGGGAAAGATGAAGAACTGCACATTGCAGATGGTTCAACAGTGTTACTTGATACAACTTTCGATGAACGTTTTTCACATGATTTTACGGGTGAAGAGTTTAAATTGGAGAACGGGGAATCATTCCATGTTGATAAAATGTATACGGAGAGTGTGTTAAACTTTTTACCAGCTGGTACAGTACTCGTTGTTAATGATAAAGTGTTCACAGCAACAAATGCAGAAAGTGTTAAAATGCAGGTAGTTGGTATGGATAATGACTTGAAGCAACAGGATATTTCAAAGGAGATTTCCAATCAACTAGCTACTGAACAGCAGGATGGGTTTTCAAGTGTTCCACAAAGTTATGAGGCTAGTTTAGCTACTGTAGGATCACTATTGTTTGTAGGAAGCTTTTTAGGATTAGTATTTTTAGCGGCGACAGGAAGTATTATTTACTTTAAAATTTTAACAGAGGCTGAGGAAGATCAGTCTAAATATGCGATTTTAAATAAAATCGGTGTTAATAAAAAACAGATATTAAAAACAGTTGCAGGACAGGTTGCCGTTATCTTTAGTGCACCACTCGTTGTTGGTATCGCACATAGTGCATTTGCGCTGCTAGCCTTTTCACAGCTATTTGGTATGGATATAACGAAACCAGTAATACTGTGGATGATTGCTTATTCTGCAATTTACGGCATATATTATATCTTTACAGTTCGTTCATTCTATAAAATTGTTAGACAGGGGAATTAAAATGAAAAAAGTATTCTTAGGTATAGGAGCATTGTTTTTATTGTTCGTAGCGGGTCTTGTTGTTCTAATGACCGTAGATTTTAACCGTTTAAATAAAGAAGCATACTATGTTCATATCACTTCTGATGGTGATCTAAAGGAATATAAGCTAGATACTGGAGAAATTATGAAGTCCTATTTGTACGAGCTACCTGCTTATGACGAGAACGGTGAAGAGCAAACATTGGAGTTTTCAGCTCAGAAAAATTTACGTCACGATGCATACTTGAAGCTTTATGTAAAAAAAGAAACGGAAGTATCATCATATGATGAAGTAAAATTCCATGAGCTACCAAAAAAAGTGCAAGAGCTAATGAAAAAATAAGAAGAAGGAGTAGTCCCTAGTTTAGGGCTACTCCTTTTTTTCTATTTGAAATTGAATGCTAACAGTTGTACCTTGTTGTCCTTCGGAGGTAATTGTTACAGTTCCTCCGTGCGCTTCAATAATGTCTCTAGCAATTGCAGTACCTAAGCCAGTACCGTGTGTTTGCTCAGTATTTGTCCCTCGATAATAGCGCTCGAAAATATGTTCAAGATCTTCAGCAGAAATGCCTTTACCGTTATCAGAAATCGTAATGGAATGATCTTCAACAAGAATAGTAACTGATACATCAGAAGGATTATGAAGCAATGCATTGTGTAAAAAATTCATAATCGCTCGTCGCATAAAGTGCTCGTCAATGTGATGCTTGATGACATCGTTAGTTGCATTAAACTCAATATTGGCTTCCTCATATTGAGGGGTATTGAGTGTATCTATAACGATTTCACGAATAAATTGCACCATATTTACTTCGGTTAAGCTGAGCGGAAGCTGCTGATGTCTTAAGCGCATAGTTAAATTTAAATCATCGAGTAAATCTTGCATATGCAATGATTGTTTTTCGATAATGTGAGCGTAGTCTCTTTGTTCATCAGCAGTCAATTTTCCATCATTCAGTAGCTCCGCATAACCACGAATCGAAGCAAGAGGTGTTTTCATATCGTGTGACACATTGCTGATCCATTCCTCACGCATCATTTCTAATCTTTTACGTTCCTGCTCGTGTGCGGCAAGCTCTTTTGATACTTCATTTAAATTCTCGAAAACAGGTTTGTAAACACCACCTGGCATTTTACTAGAAACATGCTCATGATTTTTTAAATGACGAATACGTTCAATCATTGCGTGTAGGGGCTTGGTCAACGTTCGACCGAAAAGCCAGCCAACGAGTGTAGCTACTAATAAATCAGCAATGACAATAAGCAAACCAAACTTGCCAATAAACTGTAAGACGGATGAGCCAGAAAAATGAGTGACATATCTAGTAACGCCACTGCCCTCAATACCGATAAGATAACTAATACTTTCTTTACTTCCTACATATACGGTTGTATCTACGTCGAACTCTTTATATTTATAAACTTGAATTAAATCAATCGGCGCATAGTGTGCAGGAGCCTTCTCTGGAGAAAAATGGGCTTCAATGACCTGTCCATTATTATCAAGTAATTGAATCCAAGCATTTCGCTGATGCAATTGTTGAAGTCCATCCTTGCTTACCGATACCGTTCCATTACTTATATCAATATACTGTTGGAACTCGCGCACGAAGTTTTCCTCTGAATACGAAGTTGTTTTATCGTATTTATTTACCTGTTGGAAAATGAAAAAACCAATTAAAATGGCTGTATTCAGGAAAATAACAATAATAACAATAGACAGCACAGACAGAAGAAATCTAGCTGTTAATTTCCATTTCATACTTGCTCCTCTTTTGGAACGACAAATTTATAGCCAAGCCCTTTTACAGTTGTAATATACACAGGTTTTGATGCATCGTTTTCAACCTTTTCACGCAGCCGTCGAATATGCACCATTACGGTATTGTCTGAGCCGAAAAAGTCCTCTCCCCATACACGCTCAAATAGAGTTTCTTTACTTAAAATTCGATTAGGATTATTCATAAAGCAAGCCATCAAGCCGATCTCTTTCGCTGTTAGCTCCAATAAAACTTCGTCCTTATGTACCTCCGTTTCATCACCATTAAGTAAGAATGGGCCAACTTGAATTGACTTCGCGGAAGGATCTGGTGCTACTTCCTGCGTTTGATAGCCAGCTCTGCGAAGCTGTGCCTTCACACGATAGGCGACCTCTTTAGGACTAAAAGGTTTCGTAATATAGTCGTCTCCTCCGATGGCAAGCCCTAAAATTTTATCAATTTCATCATTTTTCGCTGACATGAAAAGCACTGGCACATGCGATACTTCCCGAATACGACGACATAAATCGTAGCCCTCGCCATCAGGAAGCATCACATCAAGAAGTACAATATCGGGTTGTGTTTGTTGAAAGCTCATCCAGGCTTCTTGAATGGAGCCAGCTGTATGAATTTGTTTATAGCCTTCTTTTTGTAGGCTGACTTTTAGAAGGTTTGCTAAATCTGCCTCATCGTCCACCACTAGAATAGTTGGTTCTTTCATGGTTCACACGTCCTTTCTTCTTTTTTATTAAAAACTGTTATTAGTATTTCAAGAATAGTGTATAGCTAATATGTTTAGCAGTAGAGAAATCACTTTATGTGACTCATTATAAATGAAATTTGTTTGAAAGAGGAGATTGAAGCACGAATGATGATTTTTTAATGAAAATCATCATTTCTCACAAAAATAGTTGAGAGTTTTGGTGAGTGAGCTTCGATATAGTTAGTGAAGAAGCTTTTTCAAATAAACATAAGGGGGGAGAAATGGTGAGATGTACAGCTAAAAACTTTATTAGCCGTCTGCAAAACCAAAAAGAAGATGCGCTTGAGTTTGTAATTGAGCATTATTCTGGCTTCGTGCATGCCATAGCTTATAAGATTCTTTCCAGTATTAATAAAGATTCTATTGATGACTGTGTTAATTATGTATTCCTAGCTATTTGGCAAAATGCAAAGCAATTTAAGGGCGAATCTGAGGATTTTAAAAAATGGATAGGGATGCTGACAAAATATAAAGCCATAGATTTATTCCGTAAACTTGAAAAACAACAACAAAGAGAAAAGGGAGATGAGGAGCTCTTGCAAAAGGCTGATATAAAAGATACACAGCAGGAGCTTTTGAAAAAGGAGCAACGAAACGATTTGTTATTAGCTATTAGTCACTTAGAAAATATTGATCGAGATATTTTCATGATGAGGTATTATTTGCAATTAACGAATTCCGAGATAGCAGAAGCACTGCATTTATCAAAAGCAGCCGTAGAAAATCGGCTTTATAGAGGGAAGAAGAAACTAGCATCAACAATACAGTTGAAGGAGGCATTTATATGACAAAGACTTATAAAGAGTGGCTGGACCTGGATGTGGATAAAATTGAACCAATTGAATTATCTGCACAGCGAAAGAGGAACCTTAAACAAACGATTTTAAAGAAGCAAGCAACAAGAAAGCGTATGCCAAAATGGGTGCGTCATACAGCAGCGGCAGCAATAATTGGCATCAGTATGGTAACTACCGTAAGCATTGCTTTTCCTACACTTGCTTCACAAATTCCGTTTATGAAAAACATTGCTAGCAATTTTGATAATAAAAACACAATGTTTGAGAACTTTGATAGTCACGCAACGGAAATTGGACAGGTTCATTCTAGTAATGGCTTATCTATGATGATTGAAAATGCTGTGTATGACGGTACATCTCTGACAATTTCTTTTGCACTTGAAACAGATAAAGATTTAGGAGATTCTCCGTTTATAGAAGGAGACTTCATGGATATCAAAGGAGCTATAGGTGGTGGAGGAAGTAGCCGACTGGAAAAGATAGGTGATAATAAATATATCGGATTAGCAAATACAACACCTTATTTTGATAAAGAAGCACCAGATGAATTAGAAGTAACATGGAAACCAGAAGCTTTTCTCAACATGAATAACGATATAAAAGTGGAAGGGGATTGGGCATTTAATTTTAAAGTCTCTAAGTTAGCAGGTGAGCTACAGCTAGTCAACGAAACTGTTACAAACTATGATGTCATTGCTCGATTTACCGCCCTTGGAAAAAATGATATGTCCACTGTTATTCATTATGAATATGAAGTTATCCCAGAAGTGTTAAAAAAGTGGCCAGATGTTACAGTTCAATTTGATGAACTACGAGATAATCTAGGGAACACCTATGTAGTAAATGGAAATGGTTCATCAAGTCGAGACGGTGGAATTTCTTATAAATCAAGTGCTACTGTACAGGCGATCAATCCAACTGCTACATCCATTACATTTGTTCCTGTTATTTATTTCTCCTTAGGCTCAGGAAAAGGCACGGAATTAAGAGAGATGGATCCTGTGACAATCTCATTAAATTAACGCACGCTTACAAAGAAATGAAGTTTATTACAAAATAAAGTACAGACTTTTACAATACATTTGTAAGAGTCTGTGCTTTTTATGTGTATATGGTTGAAAACACACAAAATAAACGTCATAATTTTCCATGTACTTTGTAGCCCATATCTACTTCTATTGGACAAAAATCATGCATTTACATACAGGAAAAGCACTAGGAGAGAAGAACAACGCTACTTTGATTATTCAATACATACGATTCATGACATCTTCCTCGAAATGGAAGGAATTATCGAGCTTAATGTCGAAATTAAATTTTACAATCGACAATTTACTACAAAGAGAGATATCAAGCGTTGAAATCAAATTTAACAAAGATCAATATACATAAAATAAAAACTAGGGGCGTGACGAAAAAATGATAAACGAATTGCATGTGCTAGAAAAAGAAGAAATACAAAATGAAGATCTTGTACAGCAGCCGCAAGCCGTCGAAACATTATTCGTAAATGAGTTCATAGATGGTATTTTAGATCCACAACAGAAAATGCTTGGACCTGTCAAAGACGGTGGGACAATCATAGCTAATACGACACCAGGATGCTGGGGGCCGATGCTAACACCAACGATTCGTGGTGGGCATGAAGTAACAAAGCCTGTATTTGTAGAAGGTGCAGAGGTAGGAGATGCCATTGTTATCAAGATTAAATCACTACAGGTAACATCTGTAGCAACAGCGTCTGGGCATGATGAGGCAATTATAGATCGTTTCATTGGGGATCCATTCGTATCAGTAAAATGCCCGGGCTGTGGTAAGCTTCATCCGAATACAGTTGTCAAAGGGATAGGTCGGCAGGCTATTCGCTGTTCGACATGTGATACTGAAACATCACCATTTAACATGACGAATGGCTATACTATGGCGTTAGATCATAAGGGGAATATTGGTGTCACGGTTGGACGAGAAGGGGCTCGCCGTATTGCACTGGATGCGAAAAATTATATGCGTACACCTGAAAACTCTGTGCAAAATCCTGTAGTTGCGTTAGCACCAAGTGATTTGATAGGTGTTATGGCAAGAATGCGACCGTTTTTAGGGCAGCTTGGAACGACGCCTTCAAAGGCAATGCCAGACTCCCACAATGCTGGTGATTTTGGTTCGTTTTTAATCGGTGCACCACATGAATATGCATTTACGCAGACTGAATTAGATACACACCGTACAGATGGACATATGGATATAAGCCGTGTTCGTGAGGGCGCAACCATTATTTGTCCAGTAAAGGTTCCAGGTGGCGGTGTGTATATTGGTGATATGCACGCAATGCAAGGAGATGGAGAAATTGCAGGACATACAACGGATGTTGCTGGTATAGTTCAGCTTCAGGTAAGCGTACTGAAAAAAGTAGCTTTGGACGGCCCTATTTTATTGCCAAATACAGAGGATTTACCTTATACGGCTAAACCTTTTACAAAGGAAGAAAAACGTCGTGCACGTGAGCTTGCAGAGGAATTTGGCGTTAAACAAGTGGAGGAAGCATTCCCAGTATCAATTGTTGGCTCAGGAACATCGTTAAATGAAGCAACAACTAATGCTATAAGCCGTGCTGCAAGGCTGTTTGAGATGAGCGAACCAGAAATTATGAATCGAGCGACGATTACAGGATCGATTGAAATTGGCCGTCATCCAGGCGTCGTAACAGCAACCTTCCAAGTACCTAAAACTGTCCTGAAAAAAGCACGAATTTATAAACCTGTGAAAAAACAATATGATTAAATGCGTACGGTGAAGTCCAAATTGTCGCTTCGCTTTCGATGCAGAAAAAAACACGTCAAAAAATTTGACGTGTTTTCTTGTGACTATTTTGTTAGTTGTTAGTCTATTGTTGTGAAAATTGATTTTTCCCGATTGTATTGGTGAATGATGCATAGCTTTCGTGCGTACTATGGCGCTAGCTTTTATTGAGCTAGGGCTACTAACTTATGAGTGATTGTCCAATGAGTTCATTTAACGTTCTTTTTTTAGCCTTAACTTAATTTTTTAACCCATCCACGAGGGATTTGCCCCTTATAGATGGCTTTTTTTATGCTGCTGCAGCTGAAGTTGTCGATTTTGCACGAATACTTTTGTTGTCTTCTTTTATGTATATTTCTATTTCTTTAGCATATGATTGATAAGATTTGTTATATTGAAGAAAGAGAGTTAAAAGGTTTGGCAAGTATTTTACAGAATAGGGGAAGATCGTTGTTGGTTGAATTTGATGGGGGGCTCCAGTTGCATGCTGTTGGATTGTGATGAGCAGTTATTCATGACATATAAACATAATGGTGAAAAGGGTGCTGAAAAATTACTGTCAAAATGGTTAGAGGCAGAGAGTGATTCACCGGCAGACCCGAAAATTCTAGGTACTGCACTTTCACCGAATTTATTTTTAGTGAATGAGGAAACTGCGATGAATATTGCGTTTTCAACTGCGCGAAAATATTGGGGTCGTGTAACGATAGATATGCAAACTTTTTTTAACAAGTATGGCTTGGATACTAAATTTGTGAATGAACGTCTCAATGCTTTTTTTTATACGCAAAAAGGCAAGGAGACCTTTTTTGAGCAACTTTTTGCACAACACACAATGGACTTAGAGCGATTAATCTGGCTAATTTTCGGAAAGCGAATGCAAATTACAATGCCAGTCAACGAGCTACAAACTATATTTTTATATAAATTTGAAAATGAATATTTAGTGCATATGATTTATAAAGAAGATACTCACTTTTGGCATTGGCTATTTATGAAAAAAGTTTATTCACTGTTTATCCACAAACCATTAGAACAATTCACATTTATCCATGAAATGATGGGTCATGTTGAACAATCTACAAGAAAAACCTGTGGACATGTGAATAACTTTGTGGATAATTATAAAAAAACTCTGGATAAGTGTATAACCTACGTGGATAACTATAATTCTACTTGTTTAGCAAAAAAGCAGTTACATCTTTATCAAATTGTAACGCATTATCGTCTGTCTGAAGGAGATTATTCATGCGTTAAAGCTTTAATTACTTCCTTTGAAGCGGATTGGCGTTATTCGATGTATGCATTGACAGAGAAAGAAAAAGCTCTGATTGCCTATCTTCAGTTTCATATAGCACACCAGGAGAAGAATCCGGAAACTGTTATTCACTACGGTGAGTACTTATTAGAAGATGAACGACTTAATAATTACGCGATAGAGATTTTGTTGGAATATAAGGAGTTATTGCCGAATCGTAAGCCAACACCTCCTGCCATTATTAAAAATTATGAACTAAACTTTTTAGAAAACTTGTATGCAGTATTGTTGGATCATTACGTAAAAATGGAGCGTTATCAAGAGGGGCTTCAGCTTTTAAAGGAACATGTATTAGCATCTAATAAAAAAATACATGCCGCTTTAGTACAGAACAATTATAGTAATGAGCAATTTATTGCGATTGAAGCGTCAGTTCAGCAGGATATCGCTCTCCATGTAAATAATTCATTACAGCATATTGGCTTGTCTGTTGAAGAGTGGCGCCAACATTATCGTCAGCCAGAAACGCCTTACTCTTTGGTGGCACAGAGCGCATCCTTACATATGCTCAATATTTTAAAGGTGTTATTTGTAACGGAGCAGTACGAGCTTTTTGAAAAATTAATGGAAATATATAAAAAATATTTACTTATAGACGATCATTTCGAAAAGTTACGGGTCTTTATAAGTGCTTACGTTTAACTTTTTTCAGCCGGTTCTGAACGCAATTATAATTGATTAAATAAAAAAAGTGTCTAATGTGTTATAAACGCAGCATTAGACACTCTTTTTATTTTATATGGATCTTATTCTAAAACTCCTTTGTCCTGTAAGTCTGCAATTTGCTCGACGCTATAGCCAAGTGAAGATAACACTTCCTCATTATGCTCTCCAAGCTTAGCACCGACATGCTTGTACTGCGGCTTAACACCGTCAAACTTAAACGCTGATGCAATTTGCTTTTGTGTAGTACCGTCGCTTTTAGGAATATCAACAATCATGTCACGAGCTTTGAGCTGAGGATGCTCGCATGCTTCTGGAAACGTTAATACTGGTTCGACACATCCCTCGAAATCCTCGTTAAATACTTCAAGCAATTCTTCGTAAGTCTTCGATAAGAATGCATCATGGACGGCTTCTTTAAAACGAATTTGTGTATAGTATGAATCATTAAACGTATTATCAATGAGCTCGGGAATATCAAGCGCTTCACAAAGTAATTTGCGGAATTGAGGTTCAAGACTTCCTACTGAGAAAAATCGGCCATCTTTTGTTTTGTAAAAGTCATAGTAGCTGCCACCGTTTAAAATTTCTTGCTCGGGCTGAGGTATGCGACCACCGCCAATATAGGCAGACCCATACATAGCATTGAGCGAAAATACAGCATCGGTCATACTTATATCAATATATTGCCCTTCACCTGTTTTTTCACGATGTAAAGCAGCTGCGAGTACTCCAATTGCCGCATGCATCGTGCCCCCAGCGATATCAGCTAGCTGAATACCCATGGAGACAGGTTTTTTATCTTTATGGCGTGAATAATCGAGTAAGCCAGCTAATGATAAATAGTTATTGTCATGTCCTGGTCGATTGCTAAATGGTCCAGTTTGTCCATAGCCTGTAATAGCACAATAAATAACCTTAGGATTTACCTCTTTTAGAGCTTCGTAGCCAATGCCAAGCCGTTGCATGACACCAGGCCGAAATCCTTCGATAATTATGTCGTACTCTTTAACGAGTGACTTCACAATTTCTATAGCTTCAGGCGATTTTAAATTTAGTGTTAATGACTTTTTAGAGCGATTCAAATGTTGATGAATATAGGCCTCATGATCATCGTCGTAAGGAGGCATAATACGTGTTAAATCTACGCGTTTTGAGGATTCAACGTGAATAACCTCTGCGCCTAAATCAGCAAATATCATTGTCGCCATTGGTCCCGGTAGTAATGCAGAAAAATCGAGAATTTTTAACCCCTTTAAAATACCCAAATCTCCCAACCCCTTTTTGTGTATAGGCTACATTGCATCTATTCAAGAATGCATTGCAGCGCTTTTCTCATAATCCCCATTTTGTGAAAAGCATTTATTTGCACTGTGTTAATACAGTGTTAAGTGTAAATTATCAGTATTATAACAGAAGTATTGATGGCTTGACTATGTTAAATTTTATTATAAAATAATTAGTCGGAAAATTATATGTCAGAATAGAGAAAAAAGTAAAATAATTCAGAGTGTAGAGTTTTTCCATAACGTAGGGTTGATTTCCGTCTCGGCTGGGCGCTTTGTAGCTGCCGCTTTGCTTTCGCTACAGAAAACATTCGATGTCGGTCACGAAGGCGTATCACAGGACATGATGCATTTAGCCTTCGTTCCTCTATATCGCTGATCCCCAAGGAGTCGCCCAGCCTCCACTCCAATCAACTTACGTTTTAACAAATGTGATTAGTGACTATCAAAAATGAAGGTTATAAGTAAATTCTAATAATGGATTTATGAGAAAATTTTTGTCGTAACATGAACAAAAAAATCTCTATGCAATAATTTCTGCATAGAGATTTTTTTTTGTATATATCGTTGATCAACCTCAACTATTTAGAATAAAAGTTAACCGTATAATAGGGTGCACCGTTATCTTTAAAGCAAACACCAACAAAAATATGGGTAAACTCTTTCCTTAAAATATTTATACGATGTCCTTTTGAATTCATCAGTGCTTCATGAGCAAATATACTATTATGCTGACCTTGTGCTATATTTTCGCCGTACCAATAGTGATTAACCCCCCCAGCAGTGAGGCGGTCATTGGAATGATTACCTTGATGATCTTCATGACTAAAAAATTGATGTGTGATCATATTACTACTATGTTGTCGAGCAATAGGATTAGACCCTTTATCATAAGTGAGTGGTTGCAAACCTTCTATAACTCGCTCATGGTTAATAAGGTCAACCATTAAATCTTCAAGCCCTGTTCGTAGTTCGTTGGATGGCTTACCATAATAACCACGTTTACCTAATTCGGTTTTAGCATGTATCCAAATAATAGAACGAACAATATTGTTTTTGTGTAAATCATAGAAAAAAGTAACGTAGTGATTATCAATGAAATAGGTCCCGTGTGTAGTATTACCATCACAATCGTTGTAATCGAGCAAATAGCTTGTATTTTCATAGTGAATGGATCTAAGCGGAAGACCGTATTTTCTATTTACATCTATTCGATTAGCACCGATACGAATACCAAATACGCTATGCCCAATACGTGTTTCATATCCTCCGACCTCATTAGAATTATGTCTTCCTACGAGAGAAAATGTGGAGTAGTCTGTTTCTAATCGATGCCATTTCATTTTATAGTCACTTTGAAAGCTGGATAGTGACAAAGCTTTTTGTGTCTTTGTTACATTCAAACGAGCCGACTTATTTCGATTGAAAGAAGTATTTGTCCATAGAGCCATACTATAACCAATCATTATTGGAGCTACTTTACGTAACAACATATTAAAACCCTCTTCTTAAAGTGAATTTATAATAAAAATCTATTGAATTACTAAAAGTTTTATAGATATAAATTACTATACTTTTGTTCAGTTAACGATGCTGAAATTATGGAACTTTTCCTACTATCTGGATTATTAAGGGGTGGTATTTGTTAAAGTGCATATTATTTAAGTTGATCTTCGTTACGACTGGGCGACACCTTGGGGATTAGCGTCACAGATGGGACCCTGCAGCGAGTGAAGCGGCTCATCGGACGCCCACAACAAAACGCCCAGTCGGAACGGAAATCAACCCCACGTTTTGGGGTGTAGCCTACTATATTACTTTTGTTATAAGAGACTCTTGAAAGTACTTTTTTGCCAAATATTTTACTTTTGAGGTAAGAAATTTTCTTAATAAGGAATTTTTTTGTGTTTTAATAGAATAATAGAAGAAATTATAAATTAGGGGTAAAAGATAGAAAATGAAATCAAAACAGATAAAGTTAAAGTATTTAATCATGGGCGTTGCGATAGCTGCTTTTATCTTAACTGGTATTGGTAGCATTTGGAGTGGTTACCGAATGAACGTTGACTCGATTAAAGAGAATACGCTTGAAACGAATCGAGTCTATGCACAAAAATTAGCAACAACCGCTAGTTCTTATCTTGAAGAATCTTTTCAGATTTTAGGATATAGCGCCAGCTCGATAAAAACAAAAATGCATGATAACGATGCATTGATTCAGGAAACTGAACGTTTGAAAATGCAAAATGACATGTTTAACTCTGTGCTGATCACAAATGCAGAAGGTCTTGTACTATCTATATCACCACCATCTGAAGAAGTACTAGGTGAAGTTTTAACATCTGTTGGAGCCAGTGAGGCTTTATCTAAAAAGAAACCTCTTGTCTCAAAGCCTTATAAGGGGATGACGGGGCGTCTCCTTATTTTTATATCGTATCCTATATTTTCAGAGACAAATGAATATTTAGGAATGGTATCTGGGACAATTTATTTAAAAGAACGAAATGTTTTTAATGCTTTACTTGGAGAGCATTATTATCATGATGGGTCATATGTGTATGTAGTTGATTCGGATGGGCGCGTTATTTATCATCAGGACCCAAGCCGCGTTAATGATATCGTTATTGATAATAAAGTTGTTCAATCAGTGATTTCTGGGAAAAACGGGGCTATTCAAGTAGTAAATACTAAAGGAGTAGAAATGCTTGCTGGTTTTAGTACCGTACCTTTAACGGGTTGGGGAGTAGTTGCTCAAAGGCCGATTGATGTAGCATTAGCTCCTTCATTTGATAGAGTACAGGAAGTTGCTATAAAATCCATTCCGCTTATGCTCATTTCAATTTTAATTGTCCTTTGGGCGGCAGCACGTATTGCAAATCCCTTACAGCAATTAGCTACTTTAACAGAGGAGAGCATGGATTCGAAAAATGTAGAAGGCTTGAAATCTGTACGTAGTTGGTATTTTGAAGCGCATTATCTTAAAAGCGCTCTCATTCGGAGTTTAACATTTTTACAGGGACAGGTATCCTTTTTTAAAGATCAATCTACAACAGATCCGCTAACAGGTGTAACCAATCGTCGCACAATGGATGCGATGCTAGCGGAGTGGCTTGACAACAAGTTGCCACATGCCCTCATTCTACTTGATTTAGATCATTTTAAAAGTGTGAATGATACGTATGGTCATGCAGTAGGTGATAAGGTTTTACAATTTTTAGCTCAAAATATGAAAGCTGTTGCTCGTGATGGAGATGTTTGCTGTCGCTACGGTGGTGAGGAATTTGTTATGTTATTGCCAACTACTACAGCTGTGGAAGCGGCACAGGTGGCAGAACAACTACGGGATATGTTGGCGCATACTATAAGTCCTTGTGGTCGTCCAGTTACATTATCTGCAGGTGTTGCCGTGTATCCACAAATGGCAGATACGACAGAAAAGTTAATAGAAGCAGCGGATGGTGCGCTGTATCTTGCAAAACAAGCAGGACGAAATCAAGTCATAGTAGCAGAGCAAAAAAATAAATAAAAATTTTTTTTGGAATAAGCATACATTTCTAATTTTGGGGTACATGATTAATGCAACGATCATTTGGGCAAGCTATTTTTAAGTCATTCCCCATATGACTTATCAAACATGTTCAAAATGATACGTAAACTCGGGACACATCTCTCGATCGACTTGACAAGATGCAAGGTTATCCCCCTTTCCCTTATGACATCACAAGTACATCTAGATGTATGCCTATATATCGTTAAAAGCCAAGCGAGCACCGATGCTCCTTGGCTTTTTTATGTTGGGTGAGGGGGAAAAGGAAATATATAAAAGATAAAGGATTGATTAGTAGTGCAATTTGGATGGCTGTAAGTGTACAGTGTCTAAGATAGTTCTTTTGATTCATCTCAAAGGTTGGAACAAAACGTATGCCATTGTATAAGTTGATCTTCGTTACGACTGGGCGACTCCTTGGGGATCAGCAATAGAGGAACGAAGGCTAAAACCATCACATCCTGTGATAACGCCTTCGTGACCAATATCGGTGCTGTTGCTGCGCTTTCGCACAAACAAAACCAAAACCCTCTGCTGCCGCTTCGTTAGCACTACGCTTTCGCGCAAAAAACATCTGTTGGCCCGAGACCCTGGAGCGCAGCGAAGCGGCTCATCGGACGCCCCAGGAAGCTCTGCTCTGCGCGAAAGCGAAGCGTCAGCGGCAAAGCGCCCAGTCGGAACGGAAATCAACCTCACGTTATGATGGTGAACATTTTATCTTTCTATTTATTGTTAACAATTTTATTCCATTAATTTAGATTTATCTATGAAGGTTCACTATCTACCTGTCGATATAAAGGGTATGATGAAAATGATAGTTTGAACGTATCAAATACATAGATGAAAGGAAGAGTGGGATGGATAAAACAAAAATCCAAAAAGTGAACAAAGCACTTATAGCAACGGTTTTTGCTACTAGTGGGATTGCTGTTGTAGTGCCACCACCACAAAAGGCGGCTGCGGCTTCTTCACCATTTACAGATGTTGACCCATATTCAAGTCATTATGACGACATTTTAAAATTATATAATCAAGGTGCGATTAATGGGTATGCAGACAATACTTTTCGACCAAATCAAAGTGTAACACGTGGTCAGGCGGCAAAGATGCTGGCGACTGTTTTAAAATTAGATTTGAGAAATGTACAAGATCCATATTTAAAAGACGTTCCGAAAAGTAGTGAATATTACAAGTATATAGCTGCTCTACAAAATGCAGGAATCATGTCGGGCTATTCAAATGGAACATTTATGCCTAATGAAGTGATGACGCGCGGGCAATTAGCGAAAATTTTAGTGCTTGGCTTTAAATTAGAGGTAGCCTCTAATTACAACAATAGTTTCAAAGATGTAACTAGCGAAACAAGCAACGCTATCTATATCCAAAGTTTAGTAGATTCAAAGATTACGGAAGGGACAACGTCTGTCACTTTCTCACCACATAATGCGGTTACACGTGGACAATTCGCATCTTTTATTGTGCGTTCACAAGAGAAAAAAGGGAATGCCACAACTTTCAAAATTACAAATGTTGAAGACGATACTGTCTACATAAATGGCGATCCATACTCAGTATCACAAAGTCTCTCGCATATTTTTAACGAAGATAATGCACCTGTATTAAAAGACGCGCTAATTGAAGGGGACTTTTCAGGCAAAACTATTCGCTCGGTATCAAAGCTAACATTGAATGCAAGTGGGACAAGCTCAAGGTCACTAGAGTTCGATGGCGATCGTAAGTCCTTCGGTGCGACAATCGTTGTTAATGGAAACTATATTGAATTCTCAAATATTACATTAACTGGTACAATGCTTGTCAACGAAACGGTACGTCCACCTTTACAGTTAGACTTTTCCTACTATAAGCCATTATCTCTTGGCCGTATAGCAAGCACCAATACTGCATTTATCAACTGGTCTAATCCAGATAATCCAAATGATGAAGGCTCATCTAATAACGGTTCGACAACAGATATTCAAGATTGGGCAGATCAGAATTCCAACAAAAATCCTGATAAAAACAAGCCGTTTGAGAACTGGTCTAAAGATAAAGTGACGATGAAAAATGTTGAAAAACATATTGAATTTTATAACAGCACTGTATCGCGCCTAGTTGTCGCTCAAAGCGGTACAAAAATCGAAACAAATATGAAGCTACCACGTGTAGACATCATCGGGACTGTTCGTGAATTTGAGATTCAAGGAAATATCGGTACACTAAACCTTGATACAGAAACGAAGCTGACAATTTACGGAGATAGCAACATCGACTGGATTAACTACAATAGCTATACAGATTTAGAGCTGTATATAGATGGTCGTATAGGTGTTCTGTATGTTGATAATGTATACGGTTGGGTTGATATTGGAGATTACACGTATATTGACAAAGTGATTATACCGAAGGGCGAGGGACCGAATAATATTTTCGACGACTTCTTAGAGGATAAAGATAATATCGGCAATATTGTAGATGAAGACGGTAAACCAGTTGATAAAGACGATATTGATAAACAAGATCCAGCTGATAAAACAAAACCGTTAATCGACATTACGAATGTAACAGTTTTAAGTGGTAGTGAGACACAGGTAGATTTCACTTCAGATAAAGTTGGAACTTACTACTATATTGTTCGTGAAAAAGGCGCCGATGCACCAACGAAAAAAGAAATGGTAAATCGCATTTCTACTGACAATGCAGCACATGGAACAAGCGCAGCAGTGAATGGCAAAAACACTATTAAAATCACTAATTTAGGTGAGAAAAAAGAATATGTTGTTTATGTGATGGTCGTTGATGGAGCGAAAAATGCTTCGGATATTAAATCACAAGAATTCAAAATGAAGGATACTATAGCACCTATAGTGACATTTAAAACTATAAAACCACTTCCTGGAGGAAAAAGAGCAGAAATAACATTTAATTCAACAAAGTCTGGGGAATATTTCTATTTAGTACGTAAAAAATCGACTAATACTCCTGCACCGACAGCAGAGGAAATTGCAAAATCAACAAATAAGGGTAAGATTACTGGCAATACTGCCGCCGAGTTAACAAAGACGATAATGTTAGAAAATCTAGAGGCAAAAACAGATTATGAATTCTTCATGGTAGTGAAAGATGACTCAGGTAATCTATCAAAGGTAGCTTCAACAGGGTTCACAACACTTGAGTTAGATGAAATAAATCCATTTGTAGAGAAGACAAAACTTGAACCTGCTGATGGGAAAGAAAATCAATTCTACATTTATTTAAATGAAGCATTAGACCCTGAAAGCGCACGAAATTTAAATAACTACGATTTATCAGGAACAGTTATCGTCAATACGACAGGACAGAAAAAAATTAAACCTTCTGCTGTAGAGTATAAGGAAGGCGATAAAAAAGTATTATTAACCATTCCTTCGGAAACTGGTTTTGTTTTTGGAGATACATTACGTGTAACAGTATTACCTGGTGTTAAGGATTTAGCAGGTAATGAATTTGAAAATGTCAATACTGTTGAAACTGGTAAGAATGCTAGAAACTTTGCGGAATATGTGCATGAAAAATATGTTCAACCAAAGATTCTAGAATTAAATGTTATTGGGAAACCAGACCAAGATGAAAAGTATAAACGAGCTGAGGTAGAATTTAAACCAAATAAAGCAGGAACGTACTATTACATGGTGTTACCTGATACAGTCGAAGACAATGGAGAAACAAAAACATTTGAGCAATATTTAAAAGATAAAGGTATTACGGAGAGAGATTTCTATAATGAATTTGCGACTGAATCATCATTAAAATCAGGCTACTTCCAAATAGGCGGAAAAGATATTTATATTGAAATAGGCTCTGGTCCTGCCGACTTAGAAGCTGATACAAAGAAATTCCCGATTGTTATGGATAAAGATAAACTAAATCCATTCATGAGCTATTCAGTTCATATGATATTAAAAGATCGTGGCGGCGAGCTTTCCAAAATAGCTTCTAAAGAAATATTTGGGGACTCAAAAGCACCGTTAGTTACCGAATTTGAAGTGAAGTCTGGTACTATTAAAGGTTATGATGATACGAAAGCCACTGTAAGTTTTAATACAGATGAGACAACAAAGCTTCATTATTGGTTCGTACCAAAGAAAAATGCTGATGGAACAGATAATCCGGATGCAAAGCTAACTATTAACACGGCAGCAGAAAGAAAAACATTAGAAGAAAAACTTAAATCAAGTCCTTCAGTCACAAAAAGTGGAAAAGGTGCGTCTGGAACTTTAGATATGCCAGGAGTTACTTTAACACCACATACCGAATATGTTGTTTATTTAGGTGCACAGGATACGTATGGTAACTTTACTGTTTATAAAGCCAAAGATGGAATTCATGATGAATCAAATGATGGTTGGATGAAACAAAACTTCTATTCCGATGGCACACCACCACGTATTGAGATGACAGTTGATAAAGAAAAGAAACGTAATATTGTATACCGTAATCCAGATAGTACATTTACGATTACTTTCAGTGAAGCCATCATGCGTGATGAAAATGGTAAATCTTCAATTAAAGATCTAAGTTTATTAACAATTACTGACGAGTCCGATCAAGATATAACTTCGCAATATCAGTTCGTTAAGTATACACAAGGTACAAAAACAACTGATGAAAGCCAATTAATTATTAAGCCAACTGGCTCAGGTACGGCGGATAAAACATTTACCATTAAAATGAAAGATGAAGCACGTGATTACGTTATTTCAGACCTTGAAGGTAATAAGTTTGATATTGCTGACTTTGGTAAGTATGTTTACCCAGGAAAAGATGCATATAACACGATGAGTTACGCTAGCTTAACAGGCAATGTTGATGGTGTACCAGCAGAATATAATTCAACAACAATGGATGTTTCTGTAAACATTCTGACACTGCTTGAATTAAACCAAGAATACTTCTATGCGGTTACTGCTGCGAATAAAACAACATTAGATCCACAATTAATAATAGATAGTGTTAAAAATAATAAACCAGCTGATAATGGCATATTATCATTTGGTAAAGGATCTGTTAAAAAAGCAGCAGACGGCAGTGTAATTTTACCACTTGTAGCAAATCCATCTACTGATCCTGGAATTAAGAACGTGTTTAAAACGGGTCAAAGAGTATTCTTATTCACAAAAGATCAATATGGAAATATTGTTTGGGCTTATCAAAAAGAGGCAAATGGTACAGGTCATACCCCACAACAATATGTGGAAATTCAATATTCACCTAAACCATAAAAAAGAAGCAAAGCTAGAGAATTCTTATGTTGAATTCTCTAGTTTTTTTTACATCAAATATCACGCAAATTTAAGAGTATAAAAAAAGAGGGGCTTTTAATCAGCCCCTCCCATCATTAAACCCAACCAAACGCTCGAGCAACTGTCGCCGTTAGCCATGTCACGCCAATAGCAATAACCGTTGGAATTAAAAATGACATAAATGTCCACTTCGGACTTTTAGTTTCTTTATAAATATTGACTAAAGTTGTTCCGCAAGGGAAGTGTAGCAGTGAGAACAACATCATGTTTAAAGCTGTGAGCCACGTCCAGCCTTGGTCGATAAACACTTGTTTTAGCTTCGATAAATCCTCAATTTCTAGCATAGCTCCTTGCGATAAATACGCCATAATTAAGATAGGGATCACAATTTCATTCGCTGGTAGTCCAAGAATAAATGCAGCCATAATAAAGCCATCCATACCAAGAGCCTGACCAAATGGATCTAAAAAGTTAATGAAATGCATTAGAATACTCGTATCACCAACGTAAATATTAGCAAGTACCCAAGTCAAAATAGAGGCAGGAGCTGCAACGACAACCGCTCTTTTTAATACATACCATGCTTTATCAAGACTTGCTCTTAAAATTGTGTTCCAGAACTTTGGTCTTCGAAATGGTGGAAGTTCCAAAGTGTAATGGGTAGGTACACCCTTTAAAGCGGTTTTAGAAAGAACCCAGGACACAGATAATGTCACAACGACGCCCAACATAACAAATCCTATTAAAATAGCCGCTGTTACAAATGTACCTGCTGCACCTGAAAAACCAGTTACCATAAATAATGATGCTAATAAAATAAGTGTTGGCCATCTCCCGTTGCAAGGGACAAAATTGTTCGTTAAAATGGCTAACATTCGCTCACGAGGAGATTCTATAATTCTCGTTGACATGATAGCAGCGGCATTACAGCCAAAGCCCATTGCCATTGTTAATGACTGCTTCCCGTGTCCACCCGCTCGTTTGAATAAACGGTCCATATTAAATGCTACTCGCGGTAAATAACCGTAGTTTTCTAATAGAGCGAACATAGGGAAGAATATAGCCATTGGCGGTAGCATAACACTAATAACCCATCCTGTACCTCTAAATAGCCCAAGCACTAAAACACCATGTAACCATTCGGGTGCATGCATCGCCTCAAAAAGAAAGGTTAGCTTACCCTCTAAATAGCCGAATAAGTTTGCTAACATGTCAGATGGTACGTTTGCGCCAGCAATAGTAATGTAAAAGACAGTCCCTAGCAAGATAAGCATAATAGGGAATCCCCAAATACGGGATGTGAAAATTTCATCTAATTTATCAGATCTGTACATTGCAGGTTGCTGCGATACTACTTTTTTACATAAAGATTTGCTTTTAGTATAAATATCACTAACGATTTCATCTCGAATATCCTCATTCGAAACCTCGTTCACTTCAGCTAGAATAGCCTTAAGTGAATTATGATTTAACACTGACTGGGACTCCATTCGTTCTCACCTCGTGCTGTTTATTATTCTTATGATTTTGCAGTTTTAAGATCAATTCTTCATCACCATCAAGTAAGCGAAGGGCAATCCATCTCGATGGATATTTTTCATCAAAATAACCTTCTAATTTCGATTCTATCTTTGTAATGGCTTCCTCTATTTCTTTCGAATATTTCATGCGATACGGCGTTGTAACAATTTGCCCATGCACCAGTTGACTTAATGTATCCAACAATCGATTAATACCTTTTTTATTTCTTGCCGATATTTTGACGACCGGGACTCCTAGTTCACGAGCTAATCTCCTTTCATCAATTCGGATCCCTTTTTTCTCCGCTTCATCGATTAAATTGATACAAATGATAACGTTATTCGTCATTTCTAAAACTTGGAGTGCAAGATTTAAGTTTCTTTCTAATGATGTTGCATCGAGCACAACAATTGTTGCATCCGGTTGGTCAAAAACGATATGGTCTCTTGCGACTTCCTCATCTGCTGAATTAGAAAATAAAGAATAGGTCCCGGGTAAATCCACGAGAACATATTGCTCTCCTTTGTGTTCAAAAGAACCTTCCGCATGAACAACCGTTTTCCCTGGCCAGTTTCCGGTATGTTGCTTCAATCCCGTTAATGTATTAAATAATGTGCTTTTTCCGGTATTTGGGTTACCTGCTAAAGCTATTCTATTTACTCTCACTTTGTATTCCCCCTAACAATTTCGCCCAAAATCATTGAGCTTTCATCATTCCGTAAAGCAATCGTCGTATTGCTTACACGGTAAGCGACAGGGTCTCCTAAAGGGCTTTTACGAAGAATAGAGATTTCTGCGCCTTTTACAAAGCCTAAATCTAATAATCTCCTTCTTAAAGGACCCTTAATGTTTATTTCTTTTATTAAAAAGCAATCTCCAAATGAGCATTCTGAAAGTGGTTTCAATGATGTTTTTTCCATATGCATTTTTTGTTCCTTTCCATAATAATATTTCCCGAACTTCACATTGTTTCTCTAAGGAAACTTTATTAATGATTATCCCTGTTTTATGACAATTGTCAATAGTTTTCTGAAATCTTTTTGAAAGAACGTGATAAAAGAGCGTCCTAATGAAGGGAATAACTGCGCATTTTTTTTGACTAAGAAATGTTGAAAAAGGGGGAGTTGTTTAGCATACAATGCGGGCAAAGTTTTGATGTAATGATATGAGAAGATTCTCGTTATGATGTGTTCGTTATAAGTGCTTATAGATAAGAGGCGAAAGCAGAGCAAAAAAACATGTTAAACCCTCTGCTACTAATAAAGTATCGGCAGAGGGTCATGATTTTTTTATTTGGAAATTACTCTTGGATTAGGAATGAGGCAGAGGAAGTTGTTTGAATGAAATGACGATTTCCTTCTACTGTATAATCAGCTGGTACTGGTTTGCCAAAGGTATTGGTACGAACGATGGAGGCATTCGGTGATAAATTATTGATAATAATTTCCATGTTCGCCTCAAATTCAACTGGTTTTTCATTTAATGTTGCCTGGAATGTGATACGATTCGATTTTTTTGTAATGCTAATTTCCATAACACCAGTATCCTCATTAAGAAGGGTTCCTAGTGGTGGAATAATAACAGTCATATTCGATTTTGTCGTTAAAACGAAGCGATCTGCACTATTTTCCGTGTCTGCAACGTTGATTTTTGCTGTATAGGTATTTTTGTTTTTCGTCATAGCAGTAGTTTTACCTGGTACGGCTGCTATATCCGATGAAATTGGCTTTTTCGACCCGTTCCCTTTAGGTAAATCATATTTTCCATTTACATAGTCTACTAAAGTCCAGGCGTTTGGTACAAGCTGCTGTTGCACAGGTGTTAAAGCCTCGAAGGCTGTTTTCGCTGCTTGTACATCTTGAGCGGTAGACGTTTTAGGCGATAAAGCTGCAATAGCGTTTTCTACTTCCTTAGCTGCCGCCTTATCCTTCGCAACAAGCTGTTCAGCATCTAATAACATCTTTTCGATACCAGCAGGTAAATAGACGTATGAATATCTTCGAAGTGCATTAAGCTCAGCTCTAGCATCAGCTACATCCTGATGGAAGGTAATGCGAGAAGAGTTTAATAATTGGATTTTATTGACCACTTTATCGATAGATGTATTGGGCGTGATATAGGATGTCAGTATTTTTTGTGATTCCGGGCTCACAAAGGACTTTTGGGCTGCATTTAACGTATTGTACCAATCTTTCGTTTCCATAACATTTTGGTAGTAATAAACGGAAGTTGACTCCACTGAAGCTAATTTCTCTTCAATTTGATCAGCAAGCTTACGGTACGCAACTTTTGTCTGACGATGATTTGACAGCGTAGAATAATTCGTAACATATTGTTTTTCCGTTTCAGTTAACGCATCGTAGGCTTTATTGGCTGCTTCCAAATTTGTTTGGAACGAAGCTGTTGTATCGTTAATGTTTGAAATAAGTCGAACAACATTCGAAACGTTAGCGTTGTAGTAATAAGTATAATCGTATATGTAAGCAGTTTTTGAATGTCCAGTAATATTAGCAGCTGATGCTGACGTAGTAGGTGCAGTATAGATTAGTGAAGGGACCGCAACTAGGGCTAGTAAGGCTAATTTTCTTTTGTTTTTCATAATATGGGAAACCTCCTATTTGGTTTTGGATAATTGTGATGGGTAAGATGTGGGTCTTTTACCCTATTTAAAATCTTTGATCGTCTTGTGAAATGGTTTATTATTTACCTGTCGAAAAGAGTCGTGTCTAGACAGGGATTTCCTAATATATGTTGGTAAACCAATTTTATCATATCTCAGGATTTTTTCATGTATATTTTAAGTGAATAGGTAGATTGATTATGTAATTTTTAAATACTTTGTGTCTTATGTACTTATGAAGCTATGAACGGGGAGCGGATCGCTTTTTTGGAAGGGATAGAAATCAAAGCGACGGAAAGAAGTGTCGAAGTGACGGAACGAACCCTCAAAGCGACGGAACGAACTCTCAAAGCGACGGATAGACTCATTGTTACCGAAGCCGACGCCACGATTCCCGAGGCATAATTGATTTTTTTTTAGTTTGAAAAGGACTTGGCTTTGTGCCAAGTCCTTTCAATTTTTATTGTGTACCTGAACGTTGAGCATCTTTATAGATGTCGATAGCCTTGTCTAATTTGTTAATAGCATCTGTCACATCGTACGCAGAAGCATAGGCGTTACTGGCAACGGATTGTGCGTGTTGAACTACTTTTTCTAGACTACGTTTTTCTCTTTCCGTTGTCCATAGTTCATAGTAGGGGATATCAGAGCCATCTCCATTTTCTGAAACTTTTACATACTGAACAGAATTAATGAGTGATGTTAACCAAGATTTATCAACGTAATGCCAATGATTATAATTCACACCAGATTTATAATTACTCCTATAGGTTGAAATGGCATTATATAAATAACTGTATGCATACGAAATATCCGACTGAGACGAGGAGCTATTGTTTGCAATACCTTGTGCGTATGAAACAGCAGAAACTAGGGCATCTTTTTCACTTTGAGTCGTCCAAACTACATTGTAGGATAATTCAGATCCATTCACAGAAACGGTTACATACTGAACAGAGTTAATAAGTGAAAAAAGGGAAGATCGATCGGCATTATATTGATAAGTGCCATATTTTTGTGCATTCTTATACATTGTAATAGCGTAGTTTAAATTGCTAATTGCATTTGTAATATCAGATTGTGTTGCATAGTAATTATTTACAACATATTGAGCAGATGAAACGGCAGAGGTTAGAGCATCCTTCTCACTTTGAGTCGTCCAAGGTTCATAAGAAGCTACATCATTACCGTTGTTCGAAGAAACCTTTACATACTGAACAGAATTGATCATCGATTGTAGTGAAGACTTATCACCATAAACATATTTTGTTCCATTTTTTTGCACAGTTCGATAAACGTTTAATGCATTTTTGTACTGTGTAATCGCATTGTTTACTTGTTCCTGTGAAGCGTAAGAATTATTAACTACTGCTCTTGCGCTGCTCACGGCTGATTCGAATGTTGTACGTTCAGCCTGCGTTGTCCATTTTTCAGTTACTGAAATGTCATATCCATAAACAGATACTGCAACGTATGGAGGTGAAGCTACTAAATTACTAAGCTCCGTTTTATTTAAAACAGGTAATGTCACAGAGGCTTTTTTATCATCCACCTGTACTTTGTTAATGAGATGCCCTGAATTTAATGCCACCTTTGCCCCCTGTTTGACAACCACTTGCTCAATTGTACCTTTTCCGTAAAGGGTGAAATCTTTCTCAACATCGATAGTTAGTTTATCAACATTGGCCGTTACTTCAAATGCAGTAACTTTACCAACTATGTCGACTTTCGAAATAGTTTTGTCAGAAGTCACACTCACTTTAGTGCGTTTTAGGTTAATGTTTGGAGATTTAATATCTTTTAGAGAAACATTTAACCAATTATTATTTTTAGTCAATAAAGGTCTAAAAATAATTGTATCCCCAATAGCAACGTCATCAATTGTAATGGCCTTCTTCACACGATTAGTTACAATAAGCTCATCTTCAATAGTGACATTTTGAACTTTTACATAATCCGCATTTACAGTTAGGCTTCCAGCAATTTGCGCGTCGCCGCCATCAAGATCTAACGCTTTATTTTTTGTTCCACCTTTAGTTAGTGTTAGTGAAGTAATACTTGTAATTTCACCGTTCTTTACGACAATAGTTGCTTCAGCATTCGCCAATGCAGCATTATTGGATGTGTTTAAGAGGGGCTTCAATGACTTACTGATTTTAAATTG
Source organism: Lysinibacillus sp. NPDC093692 (assembly GCF_050280125.1). Lineage (NCBI taxonomy): Bacteria > Bacillati > Bacillota > Bacilli > Caryophanales > Bacillaceae > Lysinibacillus > Lysinibacillus sp. NPDC093692. The sequence goes on along the minus strand of NZ_JBNNUW010000021.1, from coordinate 20,367 downwards.
GCCATTGGATGTACGTACTTTATCATTAGCGATGCTGGTAATAGTAACATTTTGTCCCTTTGTTTTGGCTGCAGCTACTTGCCCGTCGATTTGAACTGAGTGGTTTAAAGATACATCATTAGAAGTGGCATTCGCAGTTGATACAGGCACAATTAAGGTTGCTGTAATAGCGGTAGCCATAAAAGTAGAAAATACTTTATTCTTCATCTTTGTCGCTCCAATCATTGTATTTAATGGATAATATATCATACATTTCTTAAGTTTAGTGCGCGAATGGGTTATTTTACTATATTAATTTAATGAAATAATAGGCCTTTTTTCTTCTATTATTTTAATAACTCGTAGTTTGAAAGGGTAAATCATCCTTCCAAGAGCTCTTTGCTATTGTTTGAACATGATGAAAAAGACAGGATGAGTGAACGCTGAAGTACATTGACCGAGTTTACAAACAGCACTACTATAGGAGAGGAAAGGGGGACAACACTATGGTGTATCTCGGTATGATTTTCTTTCAAATTGTCGCTCCGATTTTAGTGCTTCTAGTACTTGGCGCAGTTTTACAAAGGAAATTTCGATTTAATTTAAAGGCGCTATCTCAACTTATTACATATTGCTTTATGCCAGCAGCTGTTTTTGTGAATTTATATGAAACGAGTATAGAATTGTCTGTGCTTGGGGAAGTTGCGCTTTTTATTCTACTCTTTATCGGAAGCCAAATGGTCCTTAGTCACTTTCTAGCAAAGGGGCTCGGTTTAGTAAAAACAGAGGCTGCGGTGTTTAAAAATAGCGTTGTCCTCATTAATTCAGGCAACTATGGTATTCCAGTTGCCCAAATGATTTTTGTGACTCAGCCGATTGGGGTAGCGATTCAAGTTATTCTCGTTATATTTCAAAATATGACGACGTATACTTACGGCTTGTACAATTTAATTTCTTCAACAAAATCAGGCATGTCAATTTTGAAAGATTTCCTCAAAATGCCTATTATTCATGCACTTATTATCGGCGTTACTATGAACTATTTTAATATCCCTATTCCACAGTTCGTAAAAATTCCGATAGACCATGTGGCAGATGGCTTTATCGCTGTGGCATTAATAACTTTAGGGGCACAGCTATCCCAACTTGAAATAAAATCTATGTTTAATAAGATGGTATACATTAGTTGTTTTACACGATTAATCATAGGGCCTGCCGTTGCATTGCTTATCATTTTTGCGCTTGGTCTTGACGGTGTCGTGGCACAATCACTTTTTATAGCTAGTTCGTTCCCGACATCGCGAAATAGTTCCAGTCTGGCATTAGAATATGACGTAGAATCGGCAACTGCTGCACAAACAGTTTTATTTTCAACGATTGTGAGCTGTATTACAGTGACAATTGTAATTTATGTAGCGGAGTTGTTGTTTACCTAACAGTTGGGTGTCATATAGTATAAAAGATAAGGTGGAAAGCTTTTCAGGAGTTAGGGGCTCTTTTTCTGAATTAAAAGCTAGTGATTTATATTTGTTAAAACAAGATATAAGTTGATTGGAGTGGAGGCTGGGCGACTCCTTGGGGATTAGCGTCACAGATGAGACCCTGCAGCGAAGCGAAGCGGCTCATCGGACGCCCCCAGGAAAGCGCCCAGCCGGAGCGAAAATCAACTGCACGTTATGGTGATAATCCAAAAATAATCAAATGAAGCTTCCATCTATTAGCAATATCTGCTACACTAGCATCAAACTTAATAGTATTAACTAGGGGAGTCTGATGAGTCAGGCTGAGAGGGAAACGCATAGAGGTTTCTTGACCCTTTGGACCTGATCTGGCTCATACCAGCGTGGGAAAGTTAACCATTATTGCACACTATGTTATTTGCAATAACTATACCTTTACATTCTTAGCCGGATCCAAAAATTTTTTGGATTCGGCTTTCGTTTTGTTGGGGTGAGCTAGATTCGGTCCTTGTATAAATGTAAAAGGGAGCGAAGTAGTTTATGACAACAGTTAGCGAAAAGAATATTACGATTATGTCAAATTTTGAAGGAAGTAAAAAAGTTTACGTAGAAGGTTCTCGACCAGATATTTTAGTGCCAATGCGTGAGATTGCTTTAAGTCCGACGACAGGAAGCTTTGGTGAGGAAGAAAATGCACCAGTGCGTGTTTATGATACGAGTGGCCCGTACACTGATCCTGCACATAAGGTGGACATTACGAAAGGATTGCCAGCTTTACGTAGTGCATGGATCAAAGAACGAGGTGACGTTGAAGAATACGAAGGTCGTACAATCAAGCCAGAAGATAATGGATTTCGCAAAGCTGATGATCCACGGATGAATGAAAATGTTTTTCCGGATTTATCTAGAAAGCCTTTACGTGCGAAGAAAGGTAAAAATGTAACGCAGCTTCACTATGCACGAAAGGGAATTATTACTCCAGAAATGGAATTTGTAGCGATTCGCGAAAATATGGATCCTGAGTTCGTGCGCTCAGAGATCGCGGCGGGGCGTGCAATTATGCCATCTAATATTAATCACCCTGAGGCAGAGCCGATGATTATTGGACGCAACTTCCATGTGAAAATTAACGCCAATATTGGAAATTCAGCGGTGACATCCTCTATTGCAGAAGAAGTAGAAAAAATGACGTGGGCTACACGCTGGGGTGCTGATAACATCATGGATTTATCCACGGGTAAACATATTCATACGACGCGTGAATGGATTATCCGTAATGCCGCAGTGCCAGTAGGGACGGTGCCGATTTATCAAGCGCTCGAAAAAGTAAATGGTGTGGCAGAGGATTTAACGTGGGAAGTGTATCGTGATACGTTAATCGAACAGGCAGAGCAAGGTGTAGATTACTTCACGATTCATGCAGGCGTATTGCTACGCTATGTGCCATTAACGGCTAATCGTGTAACTGGCATAGTGTCTCGAGGAGGCTCGATTATGGCACAATGGTGTTTATATCACCACCAAGAGAGCTTCTTATATACTCATTTTGAAGAAATCTGTGAAATTATGAAAACCTATGATGTTGCTTTCTCTTTAGGTGATGGTTTACGTCCTGGTTCTATAGCAGATGCAAATGATGAGGCTCAATTTGCGGAGCTGGAAACGCTAGGGGAATTAACACAAATTGCCTGGGAGCATGATGTACAGGTGATGGTAGAAGGACCGGGGCATGTGCCGATGCATCTTATTAAAGAAAACATGGACAAGCAGTTAGAGGTGTGTAAGGAAGCTCCTTTCTATACGTTAGGGCCGCTAACGACAGATATTGCTCCAGGCTATGACCATATTACATCAGCCATTGGAGCCGCGATGATTGGTTGGTATGGTACGGCAATGCTATGTTATGTAACGCCTAAAGAACATCTTGGCTTACCAAATCGTGATGATGTTCGTGTAGGGGTTATTACGTACAAAATTGCTGCACATGCGGCTGATTTAGCTAAAGGGCACCCGGGGGCACAGCAACGTGATGATGCACTATCAAAGGCGCGCTTTGAATTCCGCTGGCGCGATCAATTCAACCTTTCGCTAGATCCAGAGCGTGCAGTCGAATATCATGATGAAACATTGCCAGCAGAAGGAGCAAAAACGGCGCATTTCTGTTCAATGTGTGGACCTAAGTTTTGTAGTATGAAAATCTCACAGGATATTCGTACTTATGCAAAAGAAAAAGACTTAAATACAACTGAAGCAATCCATAAAGGTATGCAGGAGAAGGCGAAAGAATTTAAAAAGGCAGGCAGTCAAATCTATCAATAATTATTAGAGCGGGCTTGTGTCTATCAATATAGGCACAAGCCTTATTTTTGTTCATCGTCAAAAGTAATGGATGACCTACGCATCAACCACTCATTATGTGATGATCCCACATTTAAGATAAAAAAACTCCATGTGAGGTTGCCCTTCACATGGAGTAAAAAGTTGGATTTGGATATCAATAATAGTTGGAATATGTGGAGAATTAAACGTTAGTTGGTTGTTTTACGTATGGATTTGAAAGATCCATACCTTCTAATGAAAGACCCATAGCTTTTGCTACACCTTCACCATATGCTGGGTCAGCTAAATAACAGTGAAGAATATGACGACGTTTGATGAATTCTTCAACTGATGCCATATCATTAGCCGTATTTTCGAATAGACGTTGTTGCTCTTCGGCAGTCATTAGGTTGAATAATTTACCTGGCTGCTCAAAGTAGTTGTTATCATCTTCACGGAAGTCATGGATACCAGCATTACCGTCAATACGTAATTCAGGCTCTTTATAGTCTAAATTATGTTCCCATTCACCATAGCTATTTGGTTCATAGCCTAAAGTTGAACCAAGGTTGCCATCGAAGCGCATAGCACCATCGCGGTGGAATGAACGGAATGGACATTTTGGTGCGTTTACAGGAAGCATGTAATGGTTTACACCTAAACGGTAGCGTTGTGCATCTGCATAAGCAAAGATACGAGCCTGTAACATTTTATCTGGAGAGAAGCTAATACCAGGGACAATGTTAGATGGTGCAAATGCAGCTTGCTCAACTTCAGCAAAGTAGTTGTCCGAGTTTTTGTTTAACTCAAATTCACCTACAGGAATTAATGGGAAGTCTTTTTTATACCATACCTTTGTTAAGTCAAATGGGTTATATGGTAATTCGCGAGCTTGTTCCTCTGTCATTACTTGAATAGACATTTTCCATTTAGGGAAATCGCCATTTTCAATTGCCCCATATAGGTCGCGTTGTGAAGATTCGCGGTCGTTACTAATTACTTCAGCAGCCTCAGCGCCAGTTAAGTTTTTAATGCCTTGCTCTGTACTGAAGTGGAATTTAACCCATACGCGCTCATTTTCTGCATTAATAAAACTATAAGTGTGAGAACCGAAACCATGCATATTGCGGTAACCTGACGGAATACCACGATCAGACATAACGATTGTTACTTGGTGAAGTGCCTCTGGTAATGAAGTCCAGAAATCCCAGTTTGAATTCGCGTTCTTCATATTTGTACGTGGATCACGTTTTACCACGTGGTTTAAGTCTGTAAAGTGTAAAGGATCACGGAAGAAGAATACAGGTGTGTTGTTACCAACTAAATCCCAGTTACCTTCTTCAGTATAGAACTTAAGTGCAAAGCCACGAATATCGCGCTCAGCATCCGCTGCACCACGTTCACCCGCAACTGTTGAGAAGCGTGCAAACATTTCTGTTTTCTTCCCAACTTCTGAGAAGATTTTTGCTTTTGTATATTTAGTAATATCATGCGTTACAGTGAAAGTACCGAATGCACCTGAACCTTTAGCGTGCATACGACGTTCAGGAATAACTTCACGGTTGAAGTTTGCTAATTTTTCAACTAGCCATACATCCTGAAGTAATAGAGGGCCACGAGGACCTGCTGACATTGAATCGTGGTTGCTTACTACTGGAGCGCCACCTGCTGTTGTAAAACGACGGCTACGATCATTTTGGTTTGTCATATTAGTTTACCTCCTGAAGAAAAAATTGTGAGTCAAACTCTTCATCAATAACTATAACAAATATAAACTAGAATTGCTAGTAAATTATAATTATTATCGTTAAAGAATGTTTATATTAAAATACAAACTATAAATATATGCTAGATTAAAAGCGTTTATGAATAGCTTTTTCCACAAAACTAGCTTTTTGAAACATTTTCGAGAATTATTAAAGTTGAGTTGTGAAGAAGGGATAGGTCGAAATTAAAAGGCTTTAAAGTAAATTCTTTTTTATTGAAAACGGAAAATGATAATTGAAAAAATGTGTTTTAGGGTTATGGTAAGTATTAGTTGATGACAGTGAAGGCTGGGAGACTTCCTAAGATTAGCTATAGAGGAACGAAGGCTAAAAACCGTCACCTTCTATGAGAGCGCCTTCGTGACCAGCATCCACTGCACTTTCGCGTTGAAAGCATATTTGCCTCTCGTGCACGGTTGGAAATTAAATTCGGGTATGCCTTTTCACGTTTTCCGATAACGATTAGGCGTAATGCCGATGTGCTGTTTAAAAATTTTAATGAAGTAATTCGAATCTTCAAAACCGTTTAAATAGGCAATTTCACTAATAGCAAAATCAGTTTCTACTAACATTTTTGTGGCATTATGAATTCGTACCTGCTGCAAGTAGCGTTTAAGTGGCAAGCCTTGCTTCTTTGAAAAGATCGTACTTAAATAATTGGGACTAATCCCTAATTTATGAGCAACGTAAGGTAAAGATAACCCGCTTTCCTGAAACTGTTGGTCGATAATTTCTATGGCCAGTTCTACATAGTCAGCTCGTTTCTCCATTCTTGCCTCGCGGGCCAATTCAATCAGTTTTTGTGTAAATGATATGATGCCATTTTGAATGGTATAAAATATAGGATGCTCAATAATTAAATGAAAAAGCTGACGATAATTTTGCTCAATTGCAGCTTTCTCGTGTAATTTATACTTCAGCATAAAGCGTCGAATTTGTGCTAAAACACTTGTTAGATGAATACGTAAGTCATCCTGCTCGTAATAAATTCCTTCATTAAATAGTCGATATAAAAATGCTTTAACAGCTTCAATATTCCCGTCCTCTAAACTACTTATTAGTAATTGTTGCTCTTCGGGTGTTAGTAAAGGATCGAAGGGCTGTGTCTTCAACTGCTTACTCGTATAAAAAATATGCCCATAGCCTTCGTAGAAACTTTGACGAAGTGCACGCTTCGTTAACGTATACATATTCTTCATTGTTGTAGGTTCCCCATCGTAAATACCGATATTTAAAGAGCTATTACTTGTCAATCGCCATTCCTTGATTAGTGTACGAACATCTTTCTCTATATCATTTGTTTGGAATAAGCAAACGATTCTCTCTGATAAAGGATAAATCCTCATACTAGAATAAATAGGAGTTTGCTGAAGCCAGTTGTATAGTTTGTTAAACATGTCGGAATGCTCAGGCTCAATCATGGTGAAATGTATATTTGTCTCTAGCGTACTAGTTTTACTATCTAAAAATAGTTGATCGTAAAAAGATTCATCTGTAGCTTCTTGATACACTGCCTCTGCCTTTGGTGTCCGAAGGGAAATAGCGGTGAGCTTTTGCTTTAATACTTCTAAATCAATTGGTTTAACGAAGAGATGTGCGACCTGTAAATCGATTGCTTTTAATGCATTTTTAAACAATGGCTCTGTCGTCATCGCTAAAATAGTTCCTGAATGTTTTTGTAAAACGCGATAAAGTGCTGTTAAACGATTATTCGAGAATAGGTCAATATTTAGTAGTATCACCTCAGGCTCGAATTGCTGGATACTTTGAAGTGCCTCATTAATAGTTGTACTTATTTCGATGGTTACATCGCCAGGGAAATATGTATGTAAAAACCAACGAATACCTGAAAGGTCAGCGGAGTCTCTATCAATTAATAACAATTTCATACATACGAACCCACCTTAAAAATATCTAGTTTCGTAAAAAAATACGATTATATTATTAAAATATCAAAAAATCTGAAATAATTCATGTATTCTCTTTTAAAATTCCCTATTTTCTGAAAAAAGTAGTTAGTACAATGTAGATAGAGTAATTGTTATTTATCTTTTGTAGCGATAACTAAATTGATTACGAGCATTTTTACATAGTTATAAAGGGAACAGGGGGATGGCATTATGAAATCTATTATCGAGCTTGATGGCAAGACGTTAACAAGACAGCAAATAGGGGGAATCGTTAACGGTCTTGCTACGGTTGCGCTATCTACAGACAGTGTGGAGCGCGTTCGTTTAAGTAGGGAGCGCATTGAAAAACGTTTAGCTGAGGGGCAAACCATTTATGGTGTGAATACAGGCTTTGGGAAGCTAAGTAATATAAAGATTGAAGAGGAAGATATCGAGCTTTTACAGTTGAATTTATTACGCTCGGATGCGACAGGTGTTGGTGTACCGTTCCCAACAGATGTTGTACGCGCCATGATGGTTTTACGTGCCAATGCTTTAGCACGTGGTTTTTCAGGAATTCGTCTAGAAACAGTGCAGCTGCTATTAGATCTTATAAATAAGGGAGTCCATCCGATTGTACCGTCTCAAGGTTCAGTTGGTGCAAGTGGAGATTTAGCGCCGTTATCACATTTGGCTTTAGTGCTAGTAGGTGAAGGCAAGGCGGAGTTTAATGGCGAGGTTATGAGTGGGAGTGAGGCGTTAGAGCAAGCTGGGCTAACACCGGTGCGACTACAAGCTAAGGAAGGATTAGCGCTTGTAAATGGTACACAAGCAATGACAGGAATCGGCGTGTTAACTGTGAACGAGGCAGAGCGTATGGGGCTAGCGGCAGATATGGCAGCGAGTTTAACACTTGAGGCACTGAAGGGGATTACTTCAGCGTTTGACCCAGCGCTTTTGGCGGTAAGACCACACCCGGAATTAGAGCTTGTTGGTGGACGAATCCGCAAATGGCTTGAAGGAAGTAAACGTGTGACAAAGCAAGGTGAAATCCGCATGCAGGATGCCTATTCATTACGTTGTATTCCTCAAGTACATGGTGCTTCATGGCAGTCATTTTTCTATGCGGAGGACCGTGTGCAAATTGAAATGAATGCAACGACAGATAATCCGATTGTTTTGGAAAATGGAGAAGTATTGTCTGGGGGACATTTCCACGGTCAACCAATAGCATTGGCGATGGACTTTTTAAAAATCGGTGTAAGTGAGTGGGCGAATATTTCGGAGAGACGTACAGAACGAATGGTTAATCCGCATCTTAATGAAGGTTTGCCACCATTTTTAGCGACGAATCCTGGTATTGAATGTGGATTAATGATTGCTCAATATACAGCGGCCTCTATCGTATCTGAAAACAAAGTATTGGCACATCCTTCAAGCGTGGATTCTATACCGACATCAGGTAACCAAGAGGATCATGTGAGCATGGGTACAACTTCAGCCCGCCAAGTGCGTCAAATCGTACACAATGCCGCTCGTGTCATTGCAATAGAAATGATTTGTGCATCGCAGGCGATCCATTTAGATAAAGCAGAAGAGCAGTTATCTCCAACAACACGAAAGTTTTTAGAAAAAGTGCGTGAGTTTTGCCCTCCGCTATTAGCGGATCAACCTATCGGTGATGAAATTGAAGCGCTCTCGCAGTATTTGTTAACGAGTGATGATCTATTAAATGAGTACAAGTAAGTTTTAAAGTAATAACTTCCTAGAGAAAATCCAAAAAATCCTTTAACTAGTTTTGACGACTTAGAGATTACTTTCAGAAAAAGCACTTACATCGGAGGGAGTAGTATGGAATTTCATCAACAAGAGCTGGAGCGAGATTCGCAATTTCGAATCTCCTCCGCTATTAAGATGTTTATCTGCAGTATAGTCGGAATATTTAGTTTTTTCGTATCGTTTGAATGGCGAGGTAAGGATTCCATTTTAATTGATCACATCGTAAGTTTTATTCGCACCGAAGCGCCACTACTTGTAACTGCATATGTGCTCATAATGCTTGTAGGTGGAGCGATTCATCCATTCCTAACAAAGAAATGGAATAAGTCGACTGTCAATATTGTGATGTCAATCCTTAAAGTGGGCGGTTTGATTGCAGGGATTTTGTTAATTTTCAATATAGCGCCAGCGTGGTTAGCGGATGAAAGTATTGGCCCGTATTTACTGGAGAAGCTTGTTAAGCCGGTAGGCATACTAATTCCGATTGGGTCTTTGTTTTTGGCACTTCTAGTTAGCTACGGATTGCTTGAATACATCGGTGTTTTAGCACAGCCGTTTATGAAACCTATTTTTAAAACATCAGGACGTTCAGCGGTGGATGCAGTAGCCTCATTTGTCGGCAGTTATTCGGTTGGATTACTGTTAACAAACCGTCTTTATATGGAAGGTCGCTACACAGCGAAGGAGGCCGTGATTATTGGAACAGGCTTCTCGACTGTATCTGTCACGTTTATGGTTGTCATTGCGAGTACGTTGGATATGATGCAGCATTGGAATGCGTTTTTCTGGGTGTCACTCGTTGTAACATTCTTGGTCACTGCGTTAACGGTCCGCATTTATCCAATTCGTTCCATGAAGGACGAATATTACGAGGGTGCGACGCCGATGCCAGAAAAGATTGTTAAAAAGGGGCGTTTTAAAGAAGCGTGGCGTCAAGCGATGGAGGCTGTTGATCAAAATCCGCCTATGTCTAAAATTTTATGGGCGAATTTAAAGGATGGCTTCATCATGACGATGGGGGTTATGCCATCGATTTTATCGGTTGGTCTTTTAGGGCTTGTGCTTGCAACATATACACCTATTTTTGATTGGCTTTCGTATATTTTTGTACCATTCACATATGTACTACAAATTCCAGAACCATTTTTAACGGCAAAAGCGCTGTCATTATCGTTAGCAGAGGTATTTTTACCGGCACTTGTTGTGACGCAGGCAGCACTTGTGACGAAATTTATTGTGGCAGTTGTATCAATTTCAGCAATTTTGTTCTTTTCAGCTGTCATACCACTTATTTTATCAACTGAAATTCCGGTGACGTTGCGCCAAATTGTAACCATTTGGTTTGTGCGTGTCGTATTAACTTTAATCATCGTAACACCAATAGCATTTTTACTATTTTAAAGGAGCGTGTTTTTTATGGTAGTCAAAACAAATATTCGTGCACCACGTGGGAATGAATTATCTTGTAAAGGTTGGACACAAGAAGCTGCAATGCGTATGTTAATGAATAATCTAGATCCTGAAGTAGCAGAAAATCCAGATGAGCTTATCGTCTATGGTGGAATCGGTAAAGCGGCGCGTAATTGGGAGAGTTATGAGCAAATTATCGCGTCATTAAAAGAATTAGAGAATGATGAAACACTTCTTATTCAATCAGGAAAGCCGGTAGCTGTATTCCGTACACATGAACATGCGCCACGTGTATTAATTGCAAATTCTAATTTAGTACCGTCGTGGGCAAATTGGGAGCATTTCTATGAGTTAGAGGACCGTGATTTAATGATGTACGGTCAAATGACGGCTGGTAGCTGGATTTATATTGGCGCACAAGGCATTTTACAAGGAACATATTTATCATTTGTAGAGGCAGGTAAAAAAGTATTTGGCACAGCGGATTTACGCGGCAAATTCATCCTTACGGGTGGTATGGGTGGCATGAGTGGTGCACAGCCTTTAGCTGGAAAAATGGCTGGCGCTGTCATTTTAGTAGTCGAAGTAGATCGTGCTCGAATTGAACGTAAAATTAAAGAGGGCTACTGTGATTATCTCGTGGAGACGGTAGATGAAGCGATTGAATTAGTCAATAAACTACGAGATAAAAAAGAACCAGCGTCTATTGGTCTTGTTGGCAACTGTGCAGATGTTAATCGTGAGCTATTGAACCGAGGAATTATTCCTGATTTTGTAACAGACCAAACATCTGCCCATGACCCGATCAATGGTTATGTTCCAAATGGCATGACGCTTGAGGAAGCACTTGAACTACGTAAAAGTGATGTGAAAACATATGAACAAAGAGCTAAAGAGACGATGGCTGAGCATGTTCGTACAATGCTTGAATTCCAACAAGCAGGTGCAGAAGTATTTGATTACGGTAATAATATTCGTGCGTATGCCAAAGAAATGGGTGTAACAAATGCCTTTGATTTCCCTGGTTTTGTTCCAGCGTATATTCGTCCTTTATTCTGTGAGGGGAAAGGGCCATTCCGTTGGGCCGCACTTTCAGGTAATCCAGAGGACATCTATAAAACAGATGCACTAGCAAAAGAAATGTTTGCTGAAGATGAAGGGCTTGTGAATTGGATTGATATGGCGCAAAAGATGGTGAAATGGCAAGGGTTACCGGCGCGTATATGCTGGTTAGGCTATGGTGATCGTCACCGTTTTGCATTGAAGGTTAATGAAATGGTGGCTAATGGTGAGCTGTCAGCACCGATTGTCTTTGGTCGAGATCATCTAGATTCTGGCTCTGTTGCATCACCAAATCGTGAAACAGAGGGCATGCTCGATGGTACTGATGCAGTATCAGATTGGCCGATTTTAAATGCACTTGTTAATACAGCAAGTGGTGCAAGTTGGGTAAGTGTACATCACGGTGGTGGTGTAGGAATGGGTTATTCGCAACATGCTGGTCAAGTGTTAGTAGCGGATGGTTCTGAGCTAGCTGCTGAGAAGATTGCACGAGTGTTAATTTCGGATCCAGGAATGGGTGTTGTGCGTCACGCAGATGCTGGCTATGAAATTGCTATTAATACAGCGAAAAACAAAGGTGTGCATATACCAATGTTAAAGGATGATGCTAAGTGACTATTTTAATCAAGAATGCCAACGAAGTGATCACGTTAAAAAGTGCCTTACAAGGTCCGCGTACAAAGGAACAAATGCGTGACATTGCAGTAGTGGAAAATGGTAGTGTGTTAATGGAGGGAAATAGCATTATTGCAGTTGGACCAATTGCTCAGCTGGAAGCGGATTTCCCTGATCTTGTAAAGGTTGCTGAAGTAATTGACGCCTCAGGTAAGATTGTTATGCCGGGTCTTGTCGATTGTCATACACATTTAGTTCACGGAGGTACACGTGAGCAGGAATTTAATTTGCGACTTAATGGTGCAACATACATGGAAATTATGAATGCAGGTGGCGGGATTCATGCTACAACAAACCGGACACGAGAAACTAGCTTTGGTGATTTATATGAAAAAACGATGAATCATTTAGATGTGTTTTTAAAGCATGGTGTCACAACGGTTGAGGCGAAATCAGGCTATGGCTTGGATTGGGAAACTGAAAAGAAACAGCTAGAAGTAACAAAGGAATTGCAAGCTACACATGACATTGATGTCGTTAGTACCTTTATGGGGGCGCATGCGGTACCGCGTGACTATAAAGGACGTGAGGATGAATTTGTGGATCTAGTCATTCATGATATGTTACCGAAAGTAGCTGAACTAAACCTTGCGGAATTCAATGATGTATTTTGTGAAAAAGGTGTATTTACGCCAGAGCAATCACGACGCATTTTAGAGGCTGGGAAAGCGTTGGGATTAACACCGAAAATTCATGCAGATGAAATTGAGCCTTATGAGGGAGCGGAGCTTGCTGCAGAAGTAGGAGCTATTTCTGCGGAGCACTTATTAGTTGCTTCTGATGAAGGGATACAAAAAATGGCTGAAGCTGGCACGATTGCTGTGTTGCTACCTGGAACAGCATTCTTCTTACGTGCACCATTCGCGAGAGGACGCCTGATGATTGATGAAGGGGTACCTGTAGCTATTTCAACTGACTTTAACCCTGGCTCATCTCCAACGTTGAGTCTGCCATTTATTATGAATTTAGCTTGTATGCATATGGGGATGACACTGGAGGAAGTGTTAACGGCGACTACCGTTAATGCAGCATACGCAATTAATCGTGGACATCAAATCGGCTCCCTTGAAGCGGGCAAACAAGCTGACGTCATTATATTGGATGTTGCTAATTACAAGCAATTGCAATATTTCTATGGCATGAATCATACGAATACTGTCATTAAAAATGGGCGAGTTGTCGTACGGGATGGAATTATTTTGAAAAATCAACTAGTAAATTAAATAATAAAAAAGGCATAAATAAGGCAGAAATGCTTTGTTTATGCCTTTTTAATGGAAAGCTGTTCTTCTTATTCTTTTTTATAAAAAGAGTTGAAATTGTTAACTGGAAAAGTTATTATGTTATTAAATAGTAATTATTGATTTACAAATTACTATCCCTGCAAAACATTGAATCAAAGGAGTTATTTTAAAATGACAAAATATCGTTCACAAAAAGAAGTTCTAGCGAATTATGATTCTTCTAAATATATAACACCTGATGGATATACATCAGATATCGCAATTTTTACAATAACATCCGAAAAAGTAGAGGAAAAAGCACCTCCGATGATGACGCTTAAAATCATGTTGATTAAACGGGCCGACAAAGACCATGAAGGAAACCCGAATATCGAAGGTGGAAAATGGGCGCTTCCAGGTGGATTTGTAGATGCGACAAAAAGGGAAACCGCCTATATGGCTGCTAAAAGAGAATTGAAGGAAGAAACGAATGTAGATAGTCTACACATTAAGCACTTTGGTGTCTACGATGATATAGATCGTGATCCGCGAGGTTGGATGATTTCAAATGCCTTTTATGCAATCGTTCCGGAAGTATACATTGACCAACGTCAAGCCAATGACGATGCGGTAGAAGTAGAACTTTTCGATATAAATGAAGTGTTCAAACTCGATTTAGCCTTTGATCATCGGAAAATTATTTCGGACGCTTTAGAATTTATTAAGAAAGATATGATACAAACAACGGTTGCTAAAAATTTTTTACCGGGAGAATTTACGTTATCTGAACTACAGAGGGTTTTATTGACAGTGGGAGATGATCCGCGTATTTCAAACGATTCGGTGTTCTTTACAAAAGCGCCTAAGCTGCCTTTTATTGAAAAAGTTTTAGATGAAGATGGGAAACCGAAGAAAACGAAAAGAAATTCATTTAGACCTTCGCAATTATATTCTTTTAATGACTTCGAAATCGTAGAGTCAATTTATCATTAGGGAAGCATCTGTCTTTCCTAATTAATTTTCATTGTACTAATTTGTAATTTGTTAATTACTAATTAAATGAGAGGTTGGAGTGATGGAAATATGTCAAAGCGTGCATTGATTAATATTGAATATACAGTGGATTTTGTAGCTCAAGATGGAGCCCTAACTTGCGGAAAACCGGGGCAACTATTGGAAGGGGTAAATACACAATTAACAAAGGAATTTATGTCAAATGGTGATTTTGTAGTTTTCGCTATTGATGTTCATGAAAAAGAAGATAGCTATCACCCAGAAACAAAGCTTTTCCCTCCTCACAATGTTCGAGGTACGAGGGGGAGAGAACTATATGGCTCTTTAAAAGAATTATATGAAGGAAATAAAGAGTTGGATCATGTCTACTATTTGGATAAAACCAGATATTCTGCTTTTGCAGGTACGGATTTAGAGATTAAATTGCGTGAAAGAGGCATTGCTGAACTGCATTTAATCGGTGTATGTACGGATATTTGCGTTCTTCATACAGCGGTAGATGCCTATAATAAAGGATTTAGCATTGTTATTCATAAAGATGCAGTAGCGTCCTTTAATCAAGCAGGGCATGAGTGGGCGTTAGGGCATTTCGAGCATTCTCTCGGAGCTACTATTATGTAAACGGAGGAACAGGGTATGAAATATGCGGACGATAGCTTCATGTTGCACACGGACTTATACCAAATAAATATGGTGGAAACGTACTGGAATGATGATATTCAAAATCGAACAGCGGTTTTTGAACTATACTTTCGACAACTTCCGTTCGGGAATGGCTATGCGATATTTGCAGGTTTAAAAAGGATAATGGAGTTTATCAAAAACTTTGGTTTTTCTAATAGTGATATTCAATATTTACGCGAGGAAGGAAAATACTCAGAGGAATTTCTTAAATACCTTCAAAATCTAAAATTTACAGGTACTATTTCTGCAATGAGGGAAGGTGAATTAGTATTTGCAAATGAACCTATTTTACGAATTGAAGCCCCATTGGCAGAAGCTCAGTTAATGGAGACACCTTTATTGAACATCGTTAATTACCAAACTCTTATTGCAACGAAGGCTTCGCGCATTAAACAAGTGATTGGAAAGGATGTCGCGATGGAGTTTGGTACTCGTCGAGCGCATGAATTTGATGCAGCGATTTGGGGAACTCGTGCAGCTTATATTGGTGGATTTTCTGCAACTAGCAATGTCAGAGCTGGAAAATTATTCGGCATCCCTGTCTCAGGTACTCATGCACATGCCATGATACAGGCATATCGTGATGAATACACTGCATTTACAAAGTATGCAAATACGCATAGAGATTGCGTTTTCTTAGTAGATACGTATGATACGCTACGTTCGGGTGTCCCTAATGCAATTCGGGTCGCAAAGGAGTTTGGAGATAAAATCAATTTTGTAGGAATCCGGCTGGACAGTGGAGACTTAGCATACCTGTCAAAAAAAGCAAGGGAAATGCTAGATGAAGCTGGCTTCACTGAAGCGAAAATTATAGCATCTAATGATCTGGACGAATACACGATTATCAATTTGAAGTCTCAAGAGGCTAAAATTGATACATGGGGAATCGGAACTAAGCTCATTACAGCCTACGATCAAGCAGCTCTTGGGGGCGTATACAAATTAGTATCTATTGAAGATGAAAGCGGGGAAATGGTCGATACTATCAAAATTTCTGGAAATCCAGAAAAAGTAACGACTCCAGGCCGCAAACGTATTTATCGAATTATTAATACAGCCAATGGTCATGCTGAAGGAGATTATATTGCATTGGACTACGAAAACCCGCAAGAGGAAAAATGCTTGAAAATGTTTCACCCTGTTCATACTTATATCAGTAAATTTGTGACGGATTTTACAGCGAAAGAATTACATCAAGACATTGTAGTAAATGGATCTATTCTTTACGAAGAACCAACACTTCAAGAAATTCAAGTATATGTAGAGGAAAATTTACATCTACTATGGAGTGAGTACAAACGAACAATGAATCCAGAAGAGTATCCAGTCGATTTAAGTCAAGCGTGCTGGGATAATAAAATGACAAGAATTAAAGAAATTAAAGAAAAAGTCACGAAAATGATGAATGGGAGAAACTACTAGAGAAGAGGAATGGGGGTTAGGGAATGGCGAAAATAGGGATTTACGGATCATCCTTTGATCCAATTACAAATGTTCACCTTTGGACAGCCAGCACAGTCGCGCATCGTTGCAAATTAGATAAAGTGATCTTTTTACCTTGCTCAAACAAACGAAAAGACAAGGAGATAAAAACGAAGAATACGCATCGCTGGAATATGCTGCAGTTGGCTATTGCTAAGGATGAGCGTTTTATTGCAGATTCATATGAAATGGAGCAAGAGGGCTGGAATATTTACACGTATGATACGATGAAATATTTTAGAGAACAACACCCGAATGATGAAATTCATTTTATTATGGGGGCTGATTTATTAGTCGATATTGGTGCAGGATTGTGGAAAAGAGGAGATGCGTTAGTAGCTGAGAATAAATTTATTGTAATGGCAAGGCATGGAATAGATATGTTATCAACAATTAGTCGTTCTCCTATTTTGAGGAATCATGATGATGGAAGATTCCATTTAATTGATAAAGGGTTAGCGATGGAAATTAGCTCTACCTATATTCGAGAAGAATTTGCAATGGGCGGTGAACCAAGATACCTTCTCCCTGACGCTTGTTATGACTATATTAAAGAGCATAATCTTTATCAAAAATAATCAAGCTGGGGCCGATGCATGAGAGTGTGGGATAATACCGCGCTTCACTATTTGCTGAAAAGCTGTATGGATAATTTAATCGATAGACCCCGCCATGTAGGATATTGCAAGGAGCATCAGAACGGTCCTGTTTTCCTCCAAGGAGAGGTTTACTTTGGAAGAAAAATAATCAAAATATACTTCATTATAATTAAGGCAGGGTTTTAGAGGTTTTACACCGCTATACTCTTTTGATGCAGCTTTCCTACAAATTCTAATGATCAGGAGCTGTTGATTCTTCGCGGAGAGTGGCAACTCCGGTGGGATGAGCTTACGCTGAAAGCGCCAACTTGGTGTGGAAATCAACATTAGTTTAATGATACGCATTATTTTATGTTTATTTTGGTTGATAAGTTGTTGATTGTAGTGGAGGTTGGGCGACTCCTTGGGGATTAGCAATAGAGGAACGGAGGCTAAAAGCATCACATCCTGTGATAACGCCTCCGTGACCAACTTCGTGTTGGCCCGAGACCCTGCAGCGAAGCGAAGCGGCCCATCGGACGCCCTCAGGAAAGCGCCCAGCCGGAACGGAAATCAACCTCTCGTTATGTGACGAGACTTTTATTTCGAAAAGATGGTGAACTTTCTCATTTACAGTCTAGGGTAAGATATAATAAATCTAAGTGATATAGAAACAGGCATTGTGCTTTACAAAATTATAACCTTTTGTAAACACAATGATTTAATGTTAGAAGGGAATTCGTAGATGTGCAGCTTACATTAACATTTCTTATTTTAGGAGCGACAATTTTTGCATTTGTGACTAATAAAGTACGAGCGGACCTCGTTGCGATTGTGTCACTTCTAGCATTTGTCATTTCGGATATTTTAACACCCGCAGAAGCATTAGCTGGTTTTTCAAACTCTGTAGTTTTAATGATTGCAGGGCTGTTTGTCGTGGGTGCAGGAATTTTACGAACAGGACTTGCAGGAATGGCAGGGCAATTACTGCTAAAGTGGTCAGGTAATAGTGAGTTGAAATTATTTGTATTATTGCTCATTATTGTAGGTTCTGTCGGTGCATTTATGAGTAATACAGGTACTGTAGCTTTGATGATGCCGATAGTTGTTAGTATTGCGATTAGTATGAAAGTAAGTCCGTCAAAATTTTTACTACCACTTTCTTATGTTGCAAGTCTTTCTGGGCTTATGACACTTATTGCTTCACCGACAAATCTTATCGTTAGTCAGTTATTGGTCGATCGTGATTACAATAAGCTAGGATTTTTCGAAGTAACACCCATCGGTATTGTAGGGATGATTGTTGGTATTACTTATTTAGTACTTGTGCGCAACTTTCTTTTACCAAATGAAAAAAGTCGTACAGCAACAAAAGCTGATTATAGACTATCTCCGAAGAAAATTATTAAGCAATATGATTTAAACAATCGTTTGTTTAAAGTATTTGTGCCAGAGGATTCGTCGATTATTGACGCAACATTAGCGGAATTAAAGCTTCCGGCCAAATATACGCTTTGTATGATGAAAATTCACCGACGATCTCAAGAAGGTATAAATTTTTTACCGGTGACATATCAGGAAATGGCAGGTCCGACAAGTGTGATTCATGCCAAAGATGAATTGTATGTCCAAGGTGAGGAAGAGAATATTCGTCGTTTTGCTTCTGATTATAGTCTGGAGATGCAGGAACTGGCTGAAGGGGAGGCAGATGAATTAGTATCGAAGCATCTTGGTATTGCTGAGGTATTATTAACACCAAATTCTAGTTTTATTAATAAGACCGTAAGCACCCTAGGCTTCCGAGAAAAATATAATCTTAATATAATTGGCATAAATCGTAGAGGTGGCTATAAGCTGCAAGATATGGTGACTCATAAATTAAAATTTGGAGATGCCATTTTAGTACAAGGTGCATGGGATGAAATTTTATTACTTGCAAGGGAAACGCAGGATGTCGTTGTTGTTGGTCAGCCAAAGGAGCATGCTAGTGTAGCTGCAGCGACGGGGAAAGCTGGTATTGCAGGTGTCATTATGCTTTTAATGATTGTGCTAATGGCTTTTGAAATTTTCCCTGCTGTTATTTCCGTTATGGTTGGCGCCGTATTGATGATATTAACAGGTTGTTTGCGTAATATGGAAGATGCATATAGCAGTATGAATTTTGAAAGTATTGTACTTGTAGCTGCAATGCTTCCGATGGCGACTGCATTGGAAAAAACGGGCGGTATGGCCATCTTATCTGATGGTATTATCAATGCGCTTGGAAACTATGGACCTTACGGAGTACTGATCGGAGTTTACATTTTAACTGCAGTCTTTGGTCAGTTCATTAGTAATACAGCTACTGCTGTATTATTCGCACCGATTGCTATGAATGCCGCGATTGCGATGGAAGCAAGTCCAAAGACATTTATGATTGCTGTTGCTGTAGCAGCAAGTATGGCGTTTGTTACTCCGATTGCTTCCCCAACAAATGCGCTCGTTATGACAGCTGGCAGTTATAAGTTTATGGACTTTGTGAGGATTGGAATACCACTACAGATTATTATGTTTATCGTTATGATGCTGGCAATTCCATTTTTCTTTCCATTTTAAAAACTCGGTTTCTATACCGAGTTTTTTATTTATTTTTTATGAAATCTATTAATTTTCTATTGAAGGTTATGATAAAATTCTATTTTAGATACTAATAAAAAGCTAAATCAACTTGAGATGTAAAGTCTAATGATAATTTTTTTCGTAAGTATTTAAATAGGAAGTTTTTCAACGAAATGAAAAAGTATAAAATTTTATTAGAAAAAGTGTTGACCTTTTTGAATCAAGAGTGTAGTATTATACGAGTCGCTAAGATAACTTCTGAAAACAATTAAATTAAACAAAATTAATTGTTGACAGCGAGTTTACAGCGTGTTATTATATAAGAGTTGCTGCTGAAAAAACAGTAACGAAATGAACCTTGAAAACTGAACAAGCAAAACGTAATCAATAAAGTTTTCAGTAGCTAACCTTGAGTTGGTGAACGAAACAAAATTTTGGACATCAAA